>JBIICN010000098.1:0-6040 GCA_044238845.1 Bacteroidia bacterium | reverse complement strand
TTGTAAGTAATGGTGCTAAATAAGTACGCGTCTTAGATAATTTATCTACAGGTAGTTTAAAAAATATAGAAGAATATCAAAGTAATTCTTCCTTTAAATTCATAAAAGGAGATATTACAGATTATGATATGTGTTTTAAGGCTTGTGAAAATGTAGATGGCATATTTCATAATGCTGCTTTAGGTTCTGTATCTCGAAGTATGCAAGATCCCATGGCTACTAATCAAGCTAATGTTTCGGGCTTTATCAATATTTTGTTTGCTGCAAAAAATCAAGGTGTAAAAAGAGTCGTTTACGCATCTTCATCTTCTGTTTATGGTGATGATAAGAGTGCTGAAAAACAAGAACATATTACCGGGAATTTATTATCACCTTATGCAGTATCTAAAAAAACCGATGAACTTTATGCTGACGTGTTTGCAAAGGCATATAATATGGAAATCATAGGCTTACGTTATTTTAACGTGTATGGTCCAAAACAAAATCCAAATGGAGCTTATGCAGCCGTTATTCCTATATTTATTTCTCATTTATTAAAAAACCAAACCCCGTCCATTTTTGGTGATGGATCCACTAGCCGTGATTTTACCTTTATTAATAATGTTGTTTACGCTAATGTTTTGGCTTTTTCTACCTCAAATCCAAAGGCTGTAAATCAGGTGTATAATGTTGCCTATGGTGCATCCACTAGTTTAAATCAATTATTCGAATTAGTTAAATCTAATCTAAATAGTAATCTAACCCCTGAATATAAGGCAGAAAGAAAAGGGGACATTAAAAATAGTTTAGCAAACATTAGTAAAGCAACATCTCTTTTAGGCTATGAGCCGCTTATTAATTTGGAACAAGGAATGCAATTAACCATTAACTGGTATAAAAATAATTTGGAGTAATTTGCGGCGTTTTTTCATTTTATTATTAAACCAGTAAATTGATAGATAAATCGATATTTATTTCCTACAGATGTTAAAATTAAGTTGAATTTTTTGCACTTTTCATTATATTGAGTAATTTTGTTACTCAATATAATGATAGAAACTCTTATATCTTCAAAAACTCGAATTAAGCTATTAGTCAAGTTTTTTTTGAACAGTAGTACTACGGCTTATTTACGAAGCTTGGAAGAAGAATTTGGCGAATCTACCAACTCTATTCGTATAGAGTTAAACCGCTTTGAAAAAGCAGGATTTTTAGCATCACATAGTCAAGCTAATAAAAAGGTATTTAAAGTTAATACAATGCATCCTCTTTTTAAGGATATTAATAGTATTGTGTTAAAGCTTGTAGGTTTGGATCATGTGATAGATTATGTGTTGCAACGAATGGGAGATCTGAAAAAAGTATACTTAGTTGGTAATTTATCTAAGGGAATAGATTCGGAAATAATTGATTTGGTTTTAGTGGGAGATATTAACGAGGCTTTTTTAAAAGAATTAATTGTAAAAGCCGAAAAGAAAATACATAAAAGCATACATTACATTCATTATAAAGAAGTTGATTTTAGTTTGACCCAAATTACTGAGCCAGGCATTAGTCCACTTTTGCTTTGGAGTAAATAATAAATAATTCGGACATTGAGGCTCTCGAAATGTAAGGATTATTGCTTTCAAAATTGCTATTAATAGCAACAGCGAAGCGAAGCAAGAAAACAAAACAAAACAAACCCCACTAAGTCATCTGTGACTAAGGTGGCGAAGCCATAAATAAACATTGATAGCTTAAAAAAATGCAAAATGAAGAACACTGGGATTTAGTCATTAAACCTCAAAATAAATGGTATCAAATTGATTTAAAAGCTATTTGGAAATACCGTGATTTATTGATGCTTTTAGTACGTCGAGATTTTGTGGCGGTTTATAAGCAAACAATTTTAGGTCCTTTGTGGTTTTTTATTCAGCCAATTATCACGGCGGTAACCTTTACCTTCATTTTTGGAAATGTGGCTAAGTTAAGTACTGATGGAAATCCTTCTATTCTTTTTTATTTATCAGGAATTACTATTTGGACTTATTTTTCAGACTGCTTAACAAAAACATCTACCACCTTTATTTCAAATGCTGGGGTGTTTGGTAAAGTTTATTTTCCTCGTTTAATCATGCCTCTATCTGTATTAGTTTCTAATTTAATTAAATTGGGTATTCAATTAGCTATTTTTTTAAGTGTATGGATATATTATATAAATACGGGAGAGCAGGTGAAGCCTCATTGGGAAATGATGTGGTTGTTGCCAATTCTTGTTTTTATGTTAGCAGGATTAGGTTTTGGCTTTGGTATTTTAATTTCATCCCTAACAACAAAGTACAGGGACTTGAATTTTTTAGTTGCATTTGGAGTTCAGTTAATGATGTATGCCAGTTCGGTTGTTTTACCTATTTCTTCCATGTCTAAAAAAGTAAAAAATATTATTTTATTAAATCCCCTAACATCTATTATCGAAACCTTTAAATATATTTTTTTAGGAAGTGGTTCGCAAGAATCTTTTTCATACTTGTTTTATAGTTTTGGTTTTATGTTGGTTTTAGTTGGTGTGGCCGTTATCGTGTTTAATAAAGTAGAAAAGTCCTTTATGGATACCGTTTAAGATGGGTAATGTAGTAATTAAAGTAGAAAACTTAGGAAAACAATACCGATTAGGCAGTGTTGGTACGGGAACCATTTCTCATGATTTAAACCGTTGGTGGGCAAAAGCCAGAGGTAAAGAAGATCCTTACTTAAAAATTGGGGATGTAAACGATAGAAGTAAGAAAGGGGGTAGTGATTTAGTATGGGCCCTAAAGGACATCAACTTTGAAGTGCAACAAGGCGAAGTACTTGGTATTATTGGAAAAAATGGAGCCGGAAAATCTACCTTACTAAAAATACTTTCTAGAGTAACCGGTCCAACAATTGGAGACCTGAAAGTTAAAGGCAGAATCGCATCTTTACTAGAAGTTGGCACAGGTTTTCATCCAGAATTAACGGGCAGAGAGAACATTTTTTTGAATGGTGCTATAATGGGAATGACTAAACAGGAAATTCGATCAAAATTTGATGAAATTGTTGCTTTTAGTGGGGTTGAACGATATATTGATACACCGGTAAAGCGATATAGTAGTGGGATGTACGTGCGTTTAGCCTTTGCAGTAGCTGCACATTTAGAACCGGAGATTTTAATTGTAGATGAAGTATTAGCAGTTGGAGATGCCGAGTTTCAAAAAAAATGCTTGGGTAAAATGAAAGATGTGAGCGGAGACGGCCGTACTGTTTTATTTGTAAGTCATAATATGGCAACCATGAATCAGCTTTGTAAAAATGGCATTATGATGCAGAATGGGACAATTTTAAAACAAGGTCGAATGGATGAAGTTACGCCCTTGTATCTAAACAGTTCTTTTAATGATTCGTTAGTAAGCGAAATCACATTTCTGGATACTCAGAAGCCATTTCAAATCAAGAAAATTCAAATAAAAGATCAAAAAGGAAACTTGTTGACCAAGTCGATTACATTATCCGATTCGTTTTATGTTGAGTTGAATTATGTATTTCGCGAACCGGTAAAAAAGTGCAACCTGACTATGATTGTGCAAAACTCATCTGGTGAAACAGTGTGGTTTTTAGATAGAACAGATTATTATAAAGAATTTTTTGTAGCCGATATTGGCGAATATGTTTCTAAGATTAATATTCCAAATCCATTACTTAAGCCTGGTCAGTATATTTTAACTTTTGGATTGAGTGATACTCAACAAAACATTGATGACCATAAATTTTCAGTTTTAAAATTTGAGTTAGAAAATACAGATTCAATCCGCCTAAATAGAGAGGGTGGTTTATTTATACCAATTGCTTGGGAAATGAATAAAATTAGCAATGATTAAAAGTAGATTAAAAAAAGCTTTGTCTAGTCTTTTTATAAAAGTCTTCGAGGGGTTAGATTCGAAACAGAAAGCACAAGTGTTTTCTGCACTTAAGGCGGAATATACGAAAGACTGTTATAATAAATTCAGAAGAACATTTTCTATTACAAGTAATTTTAGATTTAACGGAGAAAATATTTTGTTTTACGGATCTGGAAAAATCATTTGTGGTAACAATTCATACATTGGTTCGTATTCAACAGTTCAGGCCTCTGAAAATTGTGAAGTTCAAATTGGCGATAATTGTTCAATATCACATAATGTAAGAATTTACACTTCGTCGCATTCTGCTGACCAGGATTTTAATACACATTTAAAAAAGACCGTGAAAACAGGTAACGTGATTATCAAAAATGGTGCTTGGATCGGAGCTAATGTTTTTATTAATCCTGGAGTAACGATAGGGGAAAACGCAGTAATAGGAGCTAATTCAGTGGTTACCAAAAATATTGAACCGAATTCTATATCTGGAGGGGTTCCTGCAAAATTAATAAGAATCAAAACAATTAATAAAATATAACTTGTTAATCATTAACTTTAGTTATAATCCATCGGATTACTTCAACTTCGTTGTTGAATTTGATAAGTCACAATCTTGTCATTTGTTGGATATTTCGGATGTTCTGAATAATGATCAGATTGAACATAGGTTGCCTATAGGATCTTTGCAGGAGAATGAAAGTTTAAAGAACGAGTCTACAGAAGATATGATTAACACGGTTGGTGTAGTGAGTTTATTGCCATTAAATGAAAACGAACAAATTAGAGATATCAATTTAGATGGCTTAAATTTATTTTGGCAAACTTACATCTCCGAAAAATATCCCACACGTTCTTTTCTAGCTAATTTGTTTTATTTAAAATCAATTTTAAAATCGAAACTTCCTGATTTTGGCTATAAAAGAATAGCGATTATTTTGCCTTCTCAAAATACAACTTGTTATAAAAACGCAATAAGCTGTTTTTTTTATAAAACGTATGGCGTGCGTGATGTTATATTTAATATACAAACCCATACGAAGGAAAGTTTTAGTTTTATTCCTTTTTTAAAAAAAATAAAATTCAATATTTCTGAAACATTCTATTTTAAGAACAAGCTAAAGTGCGTTCCTGAAAAAGATAAAAAAGAAATTAAAAATTATATAGTTGTTACTATACCTTCATCAACTTGGCGTGAAGATGAAGATAAAGATCGAGTGCTTGGGTTTATAAAGGATAATGAAAAAAATGCGGCTTGTGCTTACATTCCATATTTTAAAGACTTATTTGGCGAATTCAGATGGTCTAACGCATGGGATTCAAATTACATTCATTATTTTCCAACTAATTTTCAAGTATTAAAAAGCCAGTTTTCGAAATTTTCCCTTCGAAAAAAAATATCAAAAATTCATAGTATTGATTTTTCATTGATTGATTTTTTGGATGCTGATGTTATTTGTTATGAACTAAATAATGTATTGTTTAGAAATTATAATCATATTAATTATTTATGGATGAAAAATTTTTTTACATCTGTAACAATGCCAGTTAATTGTTTTTATTATACCGAATTTTACATACAATCTGGGAGGGTAATTTCTCAAGCAATTAATCGGTCGTTAAATAATAATATTAATTCCTATGCCTACCAGCATGGTAATATTTACAATGGGCATACAGTTTATCATTTAACCAAAAAAGAAATCGAGTGTACTCAACCTTTTAATGGTTTACCAAAGCCAAAGCATTTTATTGTTTGGGGGCAGTATTTTAAAGACCTGTTAAATAAAAATCAAGCTTTTTCGGATAGTGAATTAATAATTGCAGGCAACCCTAACTATACAAAAATTTCTGAAACTTATAAAGCGGATGGTAGTATTAACAAAGAGCCAGTTTTTTTGTGGTGCACTAGTTTTGAGTTCGTTGTAAAAAATGAACTTGAAATTATAAAACCGTTTTTGGATTCATTGCCTTCTTATAAATTAATTATTCGATGTCATCCTGGTCATCAAATTCAAACGGTAGTTTTGGATTTATGTAAGCAAAACTCTCTTAAAAACATTTATCTATCGGAAGATAAAAATGTATTTGATGCTATCAGTAAAGTAGATTTTATTTTTACGGCAATGGAATCTACCATTTTTTTGGACGCTTTGGTGTTAAAT
>JBIICN010000111.1:0-4381 GCA_044238845.1 Bacteroidia bacterium | reverse complement strand
CTTTTGTTGTCATCATTGAATCTCCTAACATATATTCTGCAGAAGCATAGGCGTTTAAATTTTTAGCCGAACATTTTATATGGTGATTTGGTCTTAATTTCTCACTTTGTTTTTGGATACAAAAATTCGCTAAAAAACATCCAGATCTGTTTTGAATAGAATCTCCTGGCCATGGATATGCAATTGCATCTTTATATTTTGCAGCAAATACCCATTCATTTTCATAAGGTAATCGAGCGATAATTTTGTTATCCTTTGATTGGTAAATGTTACTTAGCCAATTACAGTATAATTCAGCACCTTCTTGCGTAATATTAACGACTGGATAATCATTGTATCGCTTGTCTGAAAAATATAAATCTTTCATCAAGTTTCCTTTAGCATGGCCAGGTGCATTAATCCATAAATATTGATGAGGTTTTGCTTTTAAGAACGCTTCGTTTTCATTATTAATTAATAAATCAAATAAAAATGTTCGATACTCTAAATTGGTTACTTCTGTATGTTGAATATAAAAGGATTTTAAACTGTCAGATTTATTCTCATATAGATTAAAATCATTAACCGTAATAAATGCAAATTTATCTTTGCTTTTCTTTAATAGCCAATTGGTCATTCTATCTTTCTGCTTTTTGGTTTCTTTTATTTCTTTCTCAGTGAGTTTTGGGAATACATAATTCGTATCCTCATTTTTTACTTTTTTATTTTCGTCAATATAACTTGTTGTTGGGATTTGATGTTTTGGTGATTCATTTAAAACAGGTTCTTGTTGTTGTATGGGTTCGGAGGTAGTTGATTGATTTTCTTTTTCTGTTTCAATAATTAAGTTGCTTGTATTTACTATTTTTTCTTGTTTGCGAGTTTCTATTAATTGTTCTGAATTTGAAGATGTGACAATTGTTGATGTTGAGTGTTTTATGACTTGTGGAGTATTTGAAAAATAATGAAAGTAAATAAATGCTGAAGTACCAATGATGGCAATTATGCTCATCAATTTGGTAAAGAATACTTTATTGATGAATCCTGTGCTTACAGGAGATGTAGGCAATACTTGATTTGATATTGTTTCCATAAGTTCTTGGTTTTTAGGATTGTTAAAATCTAAATTTAAAAAGGCTTGACCTAGCAGGTTATCGAGCTCTTTTTCAGAAACCTTATGTTTATTATTGGTTGACATGTTGTGTTGTTTTAATTTTTTCTAGTTCGGCATTAACGTTATCCGTTAATTGTTTTTTTAATCGGGCATAGTATACTTTTAGTTGGTTCTCTGGTTTTTTTACGAATTCCGAAATTTTATTGTAAGGCATATCTTGTCCGCGCATTAACAATAATATACGTTGCCAGTCTTCGAGTTTTTCTAGTTCTTGTTGTAAAATAGTTAAGGGCAGATTTTGAGTTGTGTTTGTTTCAGGTTCTTTATCGGTAAAGTTTTCGTGCAATTCTACTTCTTGGTTGTTTTTTTCAAACGACTTATTATCTCTAAAATAATTTCTTAAAAAATTTATATGTGTTTTAAAAATAAAAGCCGATTTCTTTTGTTCGTTTTCAAAGTTGTAATTAGATTGTACATCTGCTATTTTGTATATGGTTTTATATACAATTGCCCACGCATCATCTTTATCGATGGTATAATTTTTACAAGTGTATGCTAATAGCTTTTTAGCATATAACTCATAAAGTGATTTTACCACCTCATTGTTGGTGTTGGATAATAAACTGTATGTTTCCGTTCCGAAACTCATAAATAACCTGCTTATATACTATAACACAATTTGGTAACAAAGAGCTGAGAAAATTTCAAATTTCAGCGTTCTTTGCGAAAAAAGCTTTGCGTCTTTGCGGTTAAATAACATGTATTTATCCTAAGAAAATGTAACAGAAAATGGTAATTAATAATATTCCAATCACATCTAACACTAAACCCACCTTAAACATATCTTTAATGTCAATACGTTTGGTTCCAAATACAATGGTATTAGCGGCTGTAGCTACTGGCAACATAAAGCCTAAGGATGCGGCAAAAGTGGCTGGAATCATTAACAATAAAGGAGGTAAGTCTAAATCTTTTTGTAAGGCAATCATCACCGGAATAGCTAATTGAATACTGGCAATGTTCGAAGCAAATTCACTAATAATAGTCACGATTACACAAATACCTAAGATAATAAAAAAAATGTGTACTCCTTTAAGTGCGGTTAAACATTGGGCTAACCAATCGCTTAATCCTGATACATCAAAGCCGTATGCTAAAGCAAAGCCACTACCAAACATTAAGATAATATCGTAACGTATTTTCTTCGCGTCTTCCCATTCTAGTAAAGCTTCGCCTTTGTTTTGTTTGCTTGGAATTAAGAATAGGAGTAGGGCTGCTAAAATAGCCACCGAAGCATCGTCCACTAATTTAGGATTAGCAAATAAATGATTCCAACCTTTGTAAGTAAAAGTTTCAAAAGCAATGTCGGAACGTGTAAACCATAATAACATACAGCTTACAAAAATGCCTGCAATCCATTTTTCTTCGTAAGAGAATTTACCCAAGGTAGTGTAGTTATTTTTGAAATGATGTTTTCCTAAATTGGTAATGGTTACTTTTTTTCGTAAGTAATAAAAACGCAATACAAAAAAAGTAGCCACTAAAAATATGGCTGATAAAGGAAAACCGATAGAAGCCCATTTTAAAAAGTTTAAATCATTCAAATCTGGAAAAGCTTCTTTATAGGCTTTAAAGAAATACATATTTGGAGGAGTTCCCACAGGAGTTGCCATACCACCAATAGTTGCCGAAAAAGCCAAACCTAATAAGATGGCTGCAGCAAAACGTCCTTTGCTTTTTTCGCCATGAATAAACTCATCTGTTTCGCTAATTAGTGCCATCACCGCTCCAAATAACATCATGGTGGTAGCAGTGTTTGAAATCCAGTTACTGATTAAGTAAGAAGATAGCATCACGCCTAATAAAATATGATGTGGTTTGGTTCCAACAATTGATAATATTTTAATAGCAATACGTTTATGTAAATGCCATTTTTCAATGGCAAAGGCCAGCATGAAACCGCCGATAAATAAAAAGATGATACTATCTGTGTATTGCTGCGCTACCGATTTGGTATCTGCTATCCCTAATAAAGGCATTAACAAAAAAGGAATTAAAGCCGTTACTGCTAAATGAACTGCTTCTGTAAACCACCATAAACTCATCCAAACAGCCATTCCTGCCATCAGAGTCACTTTTGGATTACCTGGATCTAAATCAGTCAATAACCAAATTAAACACGCTGCAAAAGGCCCTAAAAGAATTAAAAGATATTTTGATATATTTTTGTTCATTATATTATATAACAAATTTAGTATTTATATGTTATGGAGCAGTACCGATAGTTATCGGTATCGCAGAAATCACTGATTTTTTTTCTAATATATAAAAATACTGCTAAAATGAACTTCTTATAATCTTTCTATGTATTTTTGAAACACAAAATTAAAACTGCTATTTATCTCGGAGTAATCAGCGAGATCGGCAGGAAACAAAGTTGAGTATGAAAATTATATTTATGGGAACTCCTGAATTTGCGGTTGCAAGTTTAGATATATTAGTACAAAACAATTATGAGATTGTTGCTGTGGTGACTGTGCCAGATAAGCCTGCTGGTCGTGGACAACAATTACAGCAATCGGCTGTGAAAAAATATGCTTTAGAAAAGGGGCTAAAAGTTTTGCAGCCTGAAAAACTAAAAGACGAAACATTTATTAATGAACTAAAAGAACTGAAAGCAGATTTACAAATTGTGGTAGCATTTAGAATGTTGCCTGAAGTTGTTTGGAACATGCCGCCATTAGGAACGTATAATTTGCATGGTTCTTTATTACCTAAATACAGAGGGGCAGCGCCAATTAATTGGGCAGTTATTAACGGAGAAACAGAAAGTGGTGTGACAAGCTTTAAATTGAAGCATGAGATTGATACAGGTAATATGTTGTTTCAAGAAAAAGCGCCCATCACTAAAACGACAACTGCTGGAGAATTGCATGATACTTTAATGAAAGTGGGAGCAGAGGTTATTTTAAAAACAGTGAAAGCCATAGAGAGTGGCAACTATGAGTTAAAGCCTCAAGATGATTCGCAAAGTATTCATGCGCCTAAATTATTTAAAGAGACTTGTAAAATTGATTGGAACAATCCAGCTGAAAAAATATATAATTTAATTCGTGGCCTTTCTCCTTACCCAGCAGCCTTTACAGAATTTGTAGATAAGAACAATCAAACACTAGGTGTGAAAATATTTGTTTCGGAAATAGAGGATACACAACATTCACACAATGTAGGTGATGTAAAGAGTGATGGTAAAACTTTTTTGAAAGTAGCTTGCAGCAATGGATTCAT
>JBIICN010000026.1:0-51310 GCA_044238845.1 Bacteroidia bacterium | reverse complement strand
ATATATTATCAAGCATATCCAGAAATGATTAAAGGAATTATGTTGTCAGATGCTATTTTAACAATGAGTAGCATGAATGTAATTGCAGGAGAATTAGACGCTTAATTCAAGTTAAAAAGATATAAGTTAAAATTTAAAAAGTAGATAAGTTTGAAATATCAGAAAGACATAAAAGAATGGACCTTAGAATTTGCCATTTCAATAGTTAAACTTTCTGCTTTATTAAAAAAAGAAAAAATAGATTTTGATATTGTTGATCAAGTTAGAAGAAGTGGAACATCAGTTGGAGCAAACGTTAGAGAAGGTAAATCAAGTGTATCAAGAAAAGAGTTGGTGAAATATTATGCAATTGCACTAAAATCTGCAAATGAAACAGATTTTTGGTTTGAAGTCATAACAAAAGGATATGATTATAAATCAGAAGCACTAAATAAATGTTGGGAAGAATTGAAACAAATAGAAAAAGTAATAGCAAAAATAATTTTAAACTTAAAAGATGATAAGTCTTCTTCAAAAGAATAGACTTTTAACTTTTAACTTTTAATTTTTAAATTAATAATAAATGAGTTCACAAGTACATGGTGCACAAAAATTTGATAAAGCTAAACGCGCTGAAACAGTTTTCAGTGAAGAGGCTATGAAGACTGCACAAACTATCATTTCTCGTTATCCAGAAGGAAAACAGAAATCGGCTTTATTACCAATTTTACATTTGGCACAAGCTGAATTTGGTGGATGGTTAAGCCCAGAAACAATGGATTATGTAGCATCTATTTTAAAGATTCGTCCAGTTGAGGTATTTGAAGTCGCATCATTTTACACGATGTATAATTTAAAACCAATGGGCAAATGTGTATTAGAAGTTTGTCAAACAAGTTCTTGTTGGTTAAATGGTGCTGAAGACATCGTTAAATACATTGAGAAAAAATTAAATATCAAAGTTGGTGAAACAACTAAAGACGGCATGTTCTCTTTAAAGGTTGCAGAATGTTTAGGTTCTTGCGGAACGGCACCCATGTTACAATGCGGAGCTAGTTACCACGAAAATTTAACTTACGAAAAAGTAGATGCTATTTTAGAAACCTACAAAAACGAAGGCAGATTAAGAAGTTACACAGATTTAGATTATAAAAACACATTATAACCATTAAACAATGGGAAGAAAATTATTAATACATAACGATAAAGTACCAGGCATTCATACGCTTGAAGTATATCGTGCACACGGTGGTTATGCTTCTGTAGAGAAAGCATTAAAAACAATGCAACCAGATCAAGTAACTGATGAAGTAAAAAAATCAGGCTTACGTGGTCGTGGTGGAGCAGGTTTCCCTACAGGCATGAAATGGAGTTTCTTAGCGAAACCAGAAGGAGTTCCTCGTTACTTAGTTTGTAATGCGGATGAGTCTGAGCCAGGAACATTTAAAGACCGTTACTTAATGGAAAAAATTCCTCACGCATTAATTGAAGGAATGATTACTTCTTCATTTGCATTAGGAGCTAAACAATCATATATCTATATCCGTGGTGAATACTTTTATGTAGCTCGTATTTTAGAAGCGGCTATAGCTGAAGCATATGCTGCGGGTTGGTTAGGAAAAAATATTTTAGGTACTGATTTCTCTCACGACTGCTCTGTGCAAGTTGGAGGTGGGGCTTATATCTGCGGAGAAGAAACTGCTTTATTAGAATCATTAGAAGGTAAGCGTGGTAATCCACGTATTAAACCACCATTTCCAGCAGTAGCAGGTTTATGGGGTTGTCCAACGGTAGTTAATAACGTTGAGACAATTGCCGCTGTGGTTCCAATTGTAAATATGGGTGGAGAAGAATACGCTAAAATTGGTGTAGGAAAATCTACTGGTACAAAATTAATTTCTGCTTCTGGACATATTAATAAAC
The DNA here is from genome assembly GCA_044238845.1 of Bacteroidia bacterium. GTDB lineage: Bacteria > Bacteroidota > Bacteroidia > B-17B0 > Aurantibacillaceae > UBA4416. Next base: position 49,408 of record JBIICN010000026.1, on the reverse strand, counting down.
CAGGTGTTTACGAAATTGAATTAGGAATTACAGTTGAAGAATTTATTTATAGTGAAGAGTATTGCGGTGGTATCCGTAATGGAAAAAAATTAAAAGCAGTTGTTGCAGGTGGTTCTTCGGTGCCAATTTTACCAACTGAATTAATTTTAAAAACCGCTAAAGGTGAGCCTCGTTTAATGACCTACGAAAGTTTATCAGACGGTGGGTTCTTAACAGGTACCATGTTAGGTTCTGGTGGCTTTATTGCTATGGACGAAGACACAAGTATTGTGAAGAATTTATTTACATTCTCTCGTTTCTATCATCACGAGTCTTGCGGACAATGTTCGCCTTGCCGTGAGGGAACAGGTTGGATGGAAAAAATATTAAAGAAGTTTTTAGATGGAACTGCTAATGAAAGTGATGTAGATTTATTGTGGGACATTCAAAGTAAAATTGAAGGTAAAACAATTTGTCCATTAGGTGAAGCAGCAGCATGGCCAGTAGCAGCAGCTATTCGCCACTTCAAACATGAATTTATTGAAATTGCACAAAAGAAAAAATTTGTAGATATTTCTCATTACGATAGATTAAATAAAATTAGAGCTTAATGAAAGTAACGATAGATGGAATAGAAATTGACGTACCAAAGGGTACCACAATTCTTCAAGCAGCACGTATGATTGGTCAGGAGGTAGCTCCACCAACCATGTGCTATTATTCTTCATTAAAAACCAGTGGTGGATATTGCCGTACGTGTATTGTAAAAGTAACACAAGGTAGTGCTGCAAATCCTACTCCAATGCCTAAACCTGTGGCTAGTTGCCGTACAGAGGTAATGGATGGAATGGTTGTAGAAAATGTCACTAATAAAGATGTATTAGAAGCACGTAAAGGTGTGGTTGAATTTTTATTAGTAAACCATCCTCTTGATTGCCCTGTGTGTGATCAAGCTGGAGAATGTTCTTTACAAGACTTAGGATATGGACATGGTGCTGCAACAACACGTTACGAATTCCCTCGTAGAGAATTTGAACGTATTGATATTGGTAAGTATGTGCAATTACATATGAACCGTTGTATCATGTGTTTCCGTTGTGTAAAAGTTGCTGAGCAATTAACAGATAATCGTGTTCATGGTGTGATGCACCGTGGTGATGCCGCAGAGATTTCTACATATATTGAGAACGTGATTGAAAATGATTTTTCTGGCAACGTGATTGATGTTTGCCCAGTTGGTGCATTAACAGATAAAACATTCCGTTTCAAATCTCGTGTTTGGTTTACTAAACCAGTTGATGCAAGTTGTGATTGCAAAAAATGTTCTGGTAAAGTACGTTTATGGATGAAAGGCGAAGAAGTATTACGCGTTACAGCGCGTAAAGATCAGTGGGGAGAAGCAGAAGAATTCATTTGTAATACATGCCGTTTTGATAGAAAGAAAACTTCTGATTGGAAAGTAGAAGGTCCTACAAAAGTAGATCGTCATTCAGTTATTTCTCAAAATCACTACAATCATTTAAATGAACTAAAAGTGCAAGTGTTGAAACAACAAAAAGCACTTGGATTTATGGATATTAATAAAAGACCTTAATTAAGTATGACAGCATTTATAATATACAAAGCAATTATGTGCGTGGGGATTTTTGTTCTCTTACTAGCATCCGCAGCATACGCTACGTTATGGGAAAGAAAATTTGCCGCTTTTTTACAAGATAGAAAAGGACCAAGCAGAGCTGGTTGGGGCGGTTTATTACAACCATTAGCAGATGGTGTAAAAATGTTCATGAAAGAAGAAATCATTCCTAATGTTTCTAATCGTGCGCTATTTATTTTAGGTCCTTCGTTATTTATGGTAACAGCTGTTATCACTAGTGCTGTGGTGCCGTGGGCTAAACCAGTAATTATTGGCGGTCAAACTTATGATTTACAAATTACAGATATTAATATAGGTGTGATTTATTTATTAGGTGTTGCTTCTATTGGTGTGTATGGTATTATGATTGGTGGCTGGTCATCAAATAATAAATTTGCTTTATTAGGAGCAGTTCGTGCATCATCACAAATGATTAGTTACGAAATCCCTATGGGGATTGCATTAATCGCCTTAATTATTTCTTCAGGCGGTTCTTTAAGTTTAAAAGAAATTGTTGAAGGACAAGATGCTGGCTTTGCCAATATTGTTTGGCAGCCTTTAGGATTTTTAATTTTCTTTATTTGTGCTTTAGCAGAAACCAATCGTGCACCATTTGATTTACCTGAGTGTGAAACTGAATTAGTTGGTGGTTACCATACAGAGTATTCATCTATGAAATTAGGTTTATACTTATTTGCTGAATACATCAATATGTTTATTTCTTCAGCAGTTATTGCAACTCTTTATTTTGGTGGCTATAACTTCCCATTTGCACATGAAATCTATGCAAAATTAGGATTAGCAGAAGGTTCAGCCATGGTGTCTTTAATTGGCTTTGGTGTTTTATTAGCAAAAATATTTGGTTTCATTTGTTTATTCATGTGGATTCGTTGGACATTACCACGTTTCCGTTATGATCAATTAATGAACTTAGGTTGGAAAACGTTATTACCGTTATCGCTATTTAATTTAGCAGCAACTGTAGTAGTAGAATATATTAGAGGTAACATTCATTTTTAAAAAATATTGAAAATGCAATTAACAAACAGAAAAGTAGTCGTATCAAATAAAGAGCAAAGTCTTGCTGAAAGAATGTATTTGCCGGCTATTGCAAAAGGGATGATGATTACTGCAAGTCACTTGTTTAAGAAATCTCCTACCATTAATTATCCAGATGTAAAACGTCCTATAGCACCAGTATATCGTGGTCAGCATGTGTTGAAACGTGATGATAATGGAGCAGAACGTTGTACATCTTGTGGTATGTGCGCTGTAGCATGTCCTGCAGAAGCTATTACTATGACAAGTGGTGAGCGTAAAAAAGGCGAAGAGCATTTATATCGTGAAGAAAAATATGCAGCAACTTATGAAATTGATATGTTGCGTTGTATTTTCTGCGGGTTATGTGAAGAGGCTTGTCCGAAAGAAGCTATCTTTTTAACGGATAGATTGGTTGATGCACAATTTGAACGTAAAGATTTTATTTACGGAAAAGATAAATTGGTTGAAAAAATGGATGCGCGTATAGATGTTTCTAAACGCCAAACGCCAGAAGTATTAGCATTCAAAAAAGTTGAAGGATTAAAACACAACGAATTATTTGATGCGAAAAAATTAAATAAAGGACATCACTAAATTTAAAATTAAATGGATTTACAATTGACAATTTTTTTCAATCGTAAATCGTAAATTATAAAATCGTAAATAGAAAATATGTTAGGATACACAATTACACAATGGCTTTTTGGGATATTATCATTCCTTGCTATTATGTTCGCGCTTATGGTTGTTTTTACTCGCAACCCAGTTAACTCAGTTTTATATTTAGTATTAACGTTCTTCTGTATTGCAGGACATTATTTATTATTAAATGCTCAATTTTTAGCAGTGGTTCATATCGTTGTATATGCTGGTGCTATCATGGTATTATTCTTATTCATTATCATGTTAATGAATTTGAATGCGGATACAGAGCCTCGTAAACACATTGCAACCAGATTAATTGCTGGAACAATTGGTGGTATGTTATTATTTGTGATGGTTGGTGCTTTAAAAGGTTCTGAGCAACTGCAATTAGTGCATGGCGGTTCTTCTCAAATTGGATTGGTTAAAAATTTAGGTAAAGTATTATTTAGCGAATTTTTATTCCCATTTGAAATTGCTTCTATCTTATTATTAGCAGCTCTTGTTGGTGCTATTATGATTGGTAAGCGTGATACAAATATAAATGCGAAATAAGATTTTAGATTTAAGAAATAGCGTAAGTGGATAAAGTAGATTTAAAAATAAGAACAAAAAAATTTGCAGTTGATACAATTCGATTCATAAACGAATTGCCAAAATCAAAAGCAAATGATGTTATTTCTTATCAAATAATTAAATCTTCTACTTCTGTTGCAGCTAACTATCGTGCTGCATTAAGAGGACGTTCAAGCGCTGAATTTATTTCTAAATTAAATATTGTATTAGAAGAATCAGATGAAACACAATTCTGGTTTGAAATTATTGAAGAAACAAGTGAAACTAAAGATCCAAAAAAACTTAAACAACTTTTAAATGAAAGTAATGAACTAACAGCTATTTTCGCATCATCATTAAAAACAGCACGTAATAATATAAAAAACACTAACTCTTAAATTAAATCAAAACTTCTTAAATCTACATTCATAAATCTTAAATACTATGTTAAACGGAATTCCTATTAATTTTTACATCATGTTAAGCGCTGTGCTTTTTATCATTGGCGTGGTTGGTGTGATGGCTCGCAGAAATGCAATCATTATTTTTATGTGTATTGAGTTAATGCTTAATGCGGTTAATTTATTATTAGTTGCTTTTTCAACTTTGCACAACGATGCAAACGGACAAGTATTTGTATTCTTTATTATGGCGGTTGCTGCGGCTGAGGTTGCAGTAGGATTAGCTATTTTATCGATGGTGTATCGTAATTTCAAAACAATTGATATTGATTTATTAAGCAGATTAAAGAACTAAGTATATGATTAAATTAGTAGCCCTTATTCCATTATTCCCTTTATTAGGTTTTATAATAAACGGATTCTTTGGTAAAAAAATCAGCAAAAGCTTATCTGGTTGGATAGCTAGTTTAGCTGTATTAGCATCGTTTGTAGTATCGTTGCTAATTTTTATGGAATTAGAACATTCTGAGGTTAAATCTCATATTGTTCCTTTATTCTCTTGGATAAACTCTGACACGTTAAAAATACCTTTCGAGTTTTTAGTAGATCCATTATCATCTTGGTTTTTATTAATCATTACAGGTATTGGTTTCTTAATCCATATTTACTCAATGGGTTATATGCACGATGACGAAGGCTTTGCACGTTTCTTTACGTATTTAAATCTATTCGTATTCTTCATGTTGTTATTAGTTTTAGGTAACAACTACTTAATTATGTTTGTGGGTTGGGAAGGTGTAGGTTTGTGTTCATACTTATTAATTGGTTTCTGGTTTAAAAACACGGCTTATAATAATGCCGCTAAAAAAGCATTCATTATGAATCGTGTTGGTGATTTAGGTTTCTTAATGGGAATCATTTTAATCTTTGTTACATTCGGAAGTATCTCTTACGATCAAGTTTTCTCTATTGCATCTAGCGGTAACGAAGGAACTGTGACTGCAATTGCTTTATTATTATTTATTGGTGCGATGGGTAAATCAGCGCAATTACCGTTATACACTTGGTTACCAGATGCGATGGCTGGTCCAACTCCTGTTTCTGCATTAATCCATGCGGCAACAATGGTGACAGCTGGTATTTACATGATAGTTCGTTCAAATGTATTCTATTCTATGTCTGCAGAAGCTTCTCATGTAGTAGCAGTAGTTGGTGTAGCAACAGCATTATTTGCGGCAACTATTGGTTTATTTCAAAACGACATTAAAAAAGTATTAGCTTATTCAACAGTATCTCAATTAGGATTAATGTTTTTAGGTTTAGGAGTTGGAGCATATAGTTCATCTGTGTTTCACGTAACTACTCACGCTTTCTTTAAAGCCTTATTATTCTTAGGCGCAGGTTCTGTTATTCATGCGATGGGCGGCGAACAAGATATGCGCAAGATGGGTGGTTTATGGAAACATTTACCTATCACCGGAAAGGTAATGGCAATTGGAACCTTAGCGATAAGCGGATTCCCTTTATTATCTGGTTTCTTCTCTAAAGATGAAATTTTAGCGCATACCTATGAGCATAGTCCAACTTTATGGTTCTTTGGTCAAGTAGCATCTATACTTACTGCTTTTTATATGTTCCGTTTATTATTCTTAACATTCTTCGGTAAATTTAGAGGAACGCATGAGCAAGAACATCATTTACATGAGTCGCCAAGTACGATGACCATTCCATTAATTGTTTTAGCAATATTATCAATATTTGGTGGTGTATTAGGTTTGCCAGAATTCTGGGGAACAACTAATTGGTTCCACCATCATTTAGATCCAATCATTGCACACAAAAATCCTAGTATCTTAAATCATACTAAAGAGTGGACTTTAATGTTTATTGCAACGGCAGCAGCTTTAGCAACTATCTTCTTTGCTTACATGGTTTATATTAAAAACAATATTTTACCTGAAGCAAAAGACGAAAAATTAACGGGCATCAAAAAATTAATTTACAATAAATATTATGTAGATGAAATTTATGAAGCAGTTATTCGTAAACCGTTAGATTTACTTTCAGAAGTATTCTATAAGTTTTTGGATTTACAAGTAGTGGATGGAATTGTAAACGGTGTTGGAAGTGCTGTAACTGGAGTGAGCTCATTAGTTCGTAAAGTACAAACTGGTCACATTGGATTTTATATTTTCGGAATGGTATTAGGGATTATCGCCATTTTATTTTTCACATTCATTAGATAATTGACAATTTTTAGATTTACAATTTACAAATGGCAATAAATGCTGAAATATTGAAGAAACGAACATTTGATTTTGCTCTTACAACTTTCAAAGCAATTGATAAATTACCTAAATCAATTGCAAATGAAGTTATGGGCAAACAATTGACCCGTTCTGCTTCTTCAGTCGGAGCAAACTACAGAGCTGCATGTAAAGCAAAATCATCACCAGATTTTATTAATAAATTAAAAATTGTAGAAGAAGAATCAGATGAGTCAGTTTATTGGTTAGAATTAATTAAAGCGTATAATAATATTAAAGATTCGGAATTTGAAAAAATAGTAATTGAATCTAAAGAATTAGAAAAAATATTTGCAGCCTCGGCAATAACGGCAAAGAAGAATTTGGCAAATAGTAAGAAGTAGTAGAAGAAATTTTAAAATTGTAAATAATTAAATTGTAAATAAATATATGTTAGTTGGATTATTAATCATTGTACCTCTTATAGCAAGCTTATTGGTGTTTTTCACAAAAGGAAACACGAGTAGAACAGTTGCTTTAGGTTTATCTGTTGTAGAATTTATTTTATCACTAGTTGTGTTGTTTCAATTCAAACATAACCCTACAAGTGCTGATTTAATGTTAAACTGCCCTTGGGTTGAATCTCTAGGTATTCACTTCGCAGTAAGCGTTGATGCCTTATCTATGTTAATGGTATTATTAACTACGTTCTTAGTGCCATTAATTATTTTATCATCATTTAATACGTCTTACGAAAAACCAAATTCGTTTTATGGATTAATTTTATTAATGCAAATGGCATTAATAGGAGTGTTTACAGCTAACGATGGTTTCTTATTTTATGTGTTCTGGGAATTAGCATTAATTCCAATTTACTTTATCTGTTTATTATGGGGTGGAGAAAATCGCGGACGTATTACTTTCAAGTTTTTCGTTTATACTTTATTCGGTTCTTTATTTATGTTAGTTGGTTTAGTGTATTTATATAACCACACTGGATTTGAAACAGGTATCAAGTCTTGGGCAGTAACAGATTTATATCAAGCTGGTAAATCATTAACGTTAAACCAACAATCTGTTGTATTTTGGTGTATCTTTTTAGCTTTTGGAATTAAAATGCCAATCTTTCCTTTACACACTTGGCAACCTGATACTTATGTAAATGCTCCAACACAAGGCACGATGTTGTTATCAGGTATCATGTTAAAGATGGGAACATTTGGTTTAATCAAATGGTTAATGCCTATGACACCTTTAGCTTTAGCGGAGTGGGGTTGGTTAGCAATTGGCTTATCTGTATTTGGTATTTTCTATGCATCTTGTATTGCAATTGTTCAAAAAGATTACAAGCGTTTAATAGCTTATTCATCAATCGCTCACGTTGGCTTAATTGCAGCAGGTATTTTATCAGCTAACCAACAAGGTATTCAAGGAGCAGTGATGCAAATGTTAGCTCACGGTGTTAATGTGGTAGGTTTATTCTTAATTGCTGATATTTTAATGCGTCACACAGGAACTCGTGAGATGGAAAAATTAGGTGGCATCAGAAATATGAATGGCAACTTCGCCGTTTTATTTTTAATTGTAATGTTAGGTTCTGTAGCTTTACCATTAACTAACGGTTTCGTAGGTGAGTTTTTGTTAATCAATGGTGTGTATCAATATGGTGCATGGGTGGCAGCATTTGCTGGTTTAACTGTTGTTTTAGGTGCAGTATATATGTTACGTAGTTACCAAGCTATTATGTTAGGCGAGAAAAGAGATTCAGCTATAGCATTTGGATCATTAGTAAGTACTGATAAATGGGTATTGTATATTATTTGTTTTGCCATCATTGCATTTGGTGTATATCCAAAACCATTAAATGATTTAGCAGAAGAAGGAACAAAAGCAATTTTAACTTACATTAAATAAAACATAACTGACAATTGAAATTGATTTACAATTGACAATTTTCCAATCGTAAATCGTAAATAATAAAATCGTAAATAATAATATGAAAGGTCTTTTTATAATTAGCGGATTAGGGGTTTTAGCCATGTTGGCCGAAATTTTTAAATTCAAAAAACTATTGTATCCATTAGTATTAATTGGAATTTTAGCAGCTTATGTTACTAATTTCATGGAGTGGAATAACAACACCAATATCGAAATGTTCGCTAACATGATGCGTTTTGATAACGTCGCATTAGCATTTAGTGGAGTAATATTAGTGACTGCTTTCTTTTGGTTTATTTTAGCTAACGATTATTTCGAACAAGACCATGTAACTGATCACTTTGCATTGGTGTTGTTTGCTTTAGTGGGGGCTATTATGTTAACTGGTTTCAGTAACATGACTACTTTATTCTTAGGCATTGAAATCCTTTCTATTCCAATGTATGTTTTAGCTGCTAGTCGCAAAAGAGATTTAGCATCTAACGAAGCAGGATTTAAATATTTAATCATGGGTTCATTTGCTTCTGGCTTCTTATTATTTGGTATTGCATTAATTTACGGTGCTACAGGAAGTTTTGATTTAATGGCAATTCGTTCATTTATCTCTCACTCTCAAGGCGATTTACCAGCTTTCTTTTATGCAGGTGTGTTAATGGTATTAGTAGCAATGTTATTTAAAGTAAGTGCTGCTCCTTTCCATTTTTGGGCACCAGATGTTTACGAAGGCTCTCCAACTGTTATAACAGCCTTAATGAGTACGATTGTAAAAACGGCAGCATTTGCTGCATTTATGCGTTTATTCTTAGTAGTATTTGGTGGTGTTAACGAATCATGGAGTATGGTATTAGCAGTTGTGATTGCTTTATCGTTAGTAGTTTCAAATATTACAGCAGCTACACAACAAAGTGTAAAACGTATGTTAGCATACTCAAGCATTAGTCACGCAGCATTTATGTTAATGGCTATTTTAGCTAACCAAAGAGGAATGGCAAGTGTAAGCGCTATCTTATATTATTCATTAGCATATTCAGTAGGTTCTATTGCGGCATTTACCGTTTTATATAACGTGTCAAAAGCAAAAGATAATGCAAACATTGAAGCGTTTAATGGTTTAGGAAAACGTCATCCATTTATGGCAGCTTGTATGGTTGTTGCCATGTTATCATTAGCAGGTATTCCAATTACAGCAGGTTTCTTTGCTAAATATTTTATCTTTTCAGTAATGATTGGCACTACTTTTAAATGGTTAATTATCTTAGCGATCTTAACGTCTGCAGTGGGTGTTTATTACTATTTCAAAGTAATTATCGCGATGTACTTTAAAGAAGAAGATGGAGAGCAAGAAGTAACGATGGAAACATCTCACGTGTTATTACTAGCATTAACAACAATCTTTACATTAGTATTAGGAATTGTTCCTAAATATGTGATTGAAATTTTCAGTTAATCAAAAGTTAACTCTATTACATAGTGTTTTAAAAATTAGTTGATATTATATTTACGTTTTATCAAACAAATAACATTTTTTAAACCCTTTTAACTGTTAATTAGTGTGCCTCAATTTGGCATTCATCGATTTTTAGTTACCTTTGCAAAAAACTAATTTTATGCTAATCAAAGAAAACAGCTCCGTTTTAATTCCAATCGATTTTTCAAAACAATCATTAATTGCAATTGAGCAATCTTATAATTTAGCAAAATTTACGCATTCGAAAATCATCGTGATGCACGCTTCTCCAAACAGCAACCATGAGCATCAAAAAGATTTGGAAGAGATTGTAGCAAAAATCAAAAATGATGCTGGCTTAGAGGCTGAGTTTTTAAACTTAAAAGGTGATATCTACGAATTAATTGATCCAAAAGCTGAAGAGTTAGGTTGTGCTTTAATTGTAATTGGTTTAGATACGCAAGTACGTTTTAGAAGTTTCTTAGGTGCATCAAACGTTAGTAAATTTATTAAAAACGCACCTTGTCCAGTTATTACTATGCGATCAAAAGACAATAGAAATAGTTGTTCAAATATTTTAATGCCGATTGATTTAAGTGCGCAAAGCCGCGAGAAAGTTGGTATCGTTGTGCAGCTAGCAAAATACTATAATGCTACTATTAAGATTGTTTCAGTATTTAGTCCGAGTGATGAAAAATACGAAAACGAATTACTGCCCTATTTAAATCAAGTAAAAAAATATATTAAAGATAGAGGAGTAGCATGTACTAACAAATCAATTCCTTCTAGCAGCCCTGCCGAAGCTATTGTTGCTTACGCCAATAATAACGATTGTGATTTAATTGTATTAATGAACAAAAGAGATTTAAGTATTGGCGAAATGTTAGGTGGCGCTATTTCTACTAAAATTATTGAAACTAGTAATGTGCCAGTTTTAACAGTGAACCCTATGAAACGAGAAAGTATTAGTACTGGAATTCATTAATTAAAGCATCTCTTCGTTTTCAATAATTACATTTCCTGTTTTACTTGACTTAGCGTATTTAATCATGGTACTCGCAACTTGATTAACATGGATGGCCTTGTATCGCTTTAGTTTTCCTATAAATGCAAATGAAAGCACTTGCATCACTATTTTACCAATAGTTTCTCCTAGCCTAAATTCTGTTCGATTACCTAATAACATAGAGGGTCTAAAACTTGCGAATGAAACAAAATTTAATTGACGAATAAAGTCTTCTGTTTCTCCTTTAACCTTTAAATAAAAATTAGTGGATTTACTATCAGCACCTAATGAACTTTGTAAACAGAAAGTAGATACATTGTTTTGTTTTGCAATTTTTGCCAATTCAGTAGGATATGTAAAATCTACTTTTTTAAATGCTTCTTGCGAACCAGCAATTTTAATGGTTGTTCCTAAGCAACAAAACACCACATCTCCTTTTATCAAATCTTTATACGTATCTAATTGATTAAAATCAATACAGAGTTGTGTGAGTTTTTTATGTGTGATGTTTAATTCTTTTCTTAAAAATATGACGACTGTATCAAATTGTTCATCTTGCAATAATTGATTTAATAGAGATTGTCCAGTTAAACCTGATGCTCCAATAAGAATAGCTTTTTTCATGGTAGATAGTGTTTATTTGTCATTTTTTTTGCAATAGCCAAGGCTCGATGATAGAAAATTTGGCTATTTCATATGTCAAATGTATTCTTTATATTTATAATTTAACGGTTTTTCAATAAACATCTACTTCTGTAATTTACTCTATTTATGTAAATGAAATTATTAAAACGTTTAGTTATAAGTTTACTAGTACTATTTTTTTTGTTAATAGTAACAGTTTTTATATTAGTTTTTTCATATAAGAAAGAACTAACATCTATGTTAGTTGATAATTTCAAATCATCCTATGGTTTAACATTAAAAATTGAAAAAGTGAATGTGTCTTTTGTAAGTAATTGGCCAAACACCTCTGTGCAATTAAAAAATGTGTATTTATTTAATGATTTGTATTCTGCCGATCCAATTATAAAAGCTAAATCGTTGTCCTTGTCATTTGATCTTCGCAAGTTATTATTTAAAAAATTTGTAGTTAATAGTATTGCATTAAAAGATGCTGAAATTAATTTGGTAAAAAACATTGAAGGGTAAAAAAAATTATGAATTTATTAAAAAAGATGGTATAGCTTCAGGCAAACCTGCTATTCGTTTTGAGATTTCGAAAGTGAGAATTATTAATACTCAATTTAAATTTTTAAATAAACAGCACAACAAAAAAATAGAGTTTACTTTATTAGACGATGTAATACTTTTAAATAATTATTCTGATGGTTTAGAAGCTGATTTTAAAGGAAAAATCTTTATTAAAGGTTTATTATTTAAGCTCGAAAAAGGTCCGTTTTTAAATAATGTGATTGCTAAATTTAACATGAAGGCCTTAGTTAGCTTTAGTAGAAAAGAAATTTTTCTTAAACCTTCATTGGTTGATATTGAAAGGCAAAAATATAATATATCTGCTTTTATTGAACTTAAAAATAAAAAACAGCTTGCTTTAAGTATTGATGGAAAAAATATTAATTACACTAAAGCTATTTCTTTATTTAATTATGGTATAAAAAAAGGTTTGTCAAATATTAAAATGACCAAATCAATTGATGCAAAGTCGTTAATTATAGTTCAAATTGGAGAACAACAAGATCCAATTATTTTAGCGAAGCTGTCAAGTAATAAAAATGATGCTATGATTGGTAACTCAAAAATTCCTTATTCTGACCTTGATTTTAATGCTTCTATTATTAGTTTAGATACTAGTTTATTAAGAGGTAATGCTATTAAAGCCAAGGTTATCTTAAAAAACTTAGAGGGTAAAGTATATGGTTTTCCATTTTACGCTTCGGTAATGATTACTAATTTTAATGAACCATTTATTAATATAAGTACAAATTTATTTATAAATGCCAAACAAATTGAATTTAAACCTGGCAAAAATTTTGATTTAAATGGCAGTGCCACTGCTCTTATTAACTATTATGGACCTGTTAAAAAATTAAATAGTCAACAGTTCTTGGATACACCTATGGTATTAAATGCAAAAGTGAAATTTAATAATGTGAGTTATCGAAAAAAAACACAACCTTTTGTTTATACGATCAGTGGTAATGCCTTAGTGATAAATAATTTTTTAAAATTTGACGATCTTTTTTTGAAAACAAATGGGGGTAATGTTAAATTGAAAGGAAGTGTAAATAATTTTGTAAAGTTTTCGTTAGGACAAAAAGATGGCTTTAAAGCTAATTTAATTGCAACAACCAACCATTTTGATTTGACTAATTTTATTCAGAAAAAAAACGTAAAATCAGTAGAAACTAAATCCAATAATTCTAAAATTAAAATAAGTGAAAAAATTGCTAGTACTACGGAAAATGATTTTGAGTTTGATATTTCTTTAATTGCAAAAAAGTTTCTTGTTAGAAAAGTAATTGCCAATGACGCAAATATTAAATTACATTACAAAAATAAATTATTAGAAATTCAATCTTTAGAGGTAAACACTTGTAGCGGAAAGCTTTCTGCTAAAGGTAGTATTTATGATATGAATAAAATTGAAGCTAATGTGACTACAGATAATATTAATGTTAATCAGTTGTTTGAACAGTTTGAAAATTTTGGACAAAAAGCAATTCAATCTAATAATATTCAAGGTAAAGTATCACTCGAAGCGAAAATGAAAATGGAGTTAGATGAAAAAATGGAAGTAATTGGAAATTCCATTTCTAGCCACATTCAATTTAAATTAAAAGATGGACATTTGTTGAAATATGAGCCACTTCAAAAAATCTCTGATTATATTTTTAAGAATAGAGATTTTGAAGACATTTCGTTTACTGAAATAAATGAAACCTTTACAATAAATAGGTTTAAAATGGATATTCAAGAAATGGAAATAGCCTCTAATGTCTTAAATTTATTTATGAGTGGAGTTTATAATTTTAAAGACTATTCAAATATCAATATTTTAATTCCTTGGAACAATTTGAAGAAAAGGGGTAAAAATTACATTCCCAAAAACTCCGAAAAAGCTGCAGAAGACCTTAAAGGACTTAAAATTCATTATTCAGGTATGCCTAATAAAATGAAAGTAGGACTTGAATACAAGTAAAATGTTCTTAAAGTTTAACATTCTGGTAACATTACAATTAACTTAACTTAAACTATGTTGGGTTTATTTGTACAATGAAAAAGGAAATCATATTAATTTTTATATTAACTGTATTTGTTTGTGTTTTAGGCTTTGCTGGTGATAAGCCAAAGTCTGTTAATACTAAATCAATCCTGTTAAGTGGTAAAATCATTGATTTTAAAAACAATGAAAATTTAGCGGGAGTAAAAATCGCTTGTTCAAATTGCGAAAAAACATTTTATTCAGATTTAAATGGCAACTTTTTCATTTACCTAGAGACAACTACTTCTGAAAATTTAACATTAGAGATTTCTCAAGTTGGTTATTCTTCTAAAACCCTTAATTTAAAGGAGCTTCAAGGCAACTCAAGTAATCTTCAAATTGATTTAGAGTCAGAATAGGTAAATCTCAATGTAAAGTTAAGGTTAATTTTTTGTTATCCTTGCAACAATTTATTGTATATTTTGGTATAATTGTATTAGAAATCAGATAGAGATTTTCTAGTACTCACAATTTAATACCAGAAATCATGAAAAATTTAATTCTTTTAGCTTGTTTATTCTTCGGAAGTGTAGCTTTTTCTCAAGACATTAGTTTTGATAATGGCTCTTATACACAAAATCAAAAGGCATACACCGGTAAACAAACGCTTTATTACGCGAGCGGAGCCATTAAGGAAGTTTTAAGTATAAAAGATGGTAAATTAGATGGTGAAAGCGTAAAGTATTTTGAGAACGGACAAAAAAAAGAAGTTGGTCAGTATGAAAGTAATTTAAAATTTGGTTTATGGACTCGTTTTAATGCAACTGGAAATGTTATTGCAGAAGCGTCTTATAAAAAAGATAAAAAAGATGGTACATGGATGGTGTATGATGATAAAGGAAATAAATTATTTAAAATGGAATACAAAGATGGAGAAAAAGTGGGCACTTGGACTCAATGGGATGAAACTGGCAGTGTTGTAAATACAACTGATTACGCAGAAATGTAATTTTGTAATCTTATATAGAAAGCCATCTGCTGAATAGTAGATGGCTTTTTTTGTTCGAAAAACTAAACCCTCATGCCAAACACACACACATCATCTACTTGTTCTAAATCACCTTTCCAATTGTTGTATGCGTCTTCAAGCGCTTGTTTTTGAATAAGCATTGGTTTTTCAGAATTTTGAATCAACACTTCTTCAAATTGTTTTCGCATTAATTTTTTTCCTTTTGGACCACCAAATTGGTCGGCATAGCCATCAGTAAATAAATAAATGCAATCGTCCTCTTCTAGTTGTGTTACAACGTTTTCAAAAGGTAACGCTACTTCATTCATATTTCCAATAGCTTGTTTACTTGCTTTTAGGCTTTCAAGTGTTTTATTTCTAACAATATATATAGGATTATTTGCCCCAGAGTAGGCTAGTTGCTTTGATTCTATGTCTATGGCTATTAATGAAATATCCATGCCGTCACGTATTTTTTC
Source organism: Bacteroidia bacterium (assembly GCA_044238845.1). Classification (GTDB taxonomy): domain Bacteria; phylum Bacteroidota; class Bacteroidia; order B-17B0; family Aurantibacillaceae; genus UBA4416. The sequence goes on along the minus strand of JBIICN010000026.1, from coordinate 33,866 downwards.
CTCGCCGTATCCATGATTTAAGGTCGTAATAATTTTTTGGTTTAAAAAATCTAGAGCCTGTGCAGGAGTGTTAACGCCTTTTTCAACAGCACTTTGGTGTAAAAAATTAGAACCCAACAAACTCATAAAAGCACCTGGCACGCCATGCCCGGTGCAATCTGCTACTGCAATTAATAAAAAGTCTTTTGACTTTCCCTCTTTGGGTGTACTTTTAATTTTTCTGGCCCAATAAAAATCACCACAAACAATATCACGAGGCTTATATAAAATAAAGTAACTATCGTTAAAGAAACTATCTAATAGATTTTTAGGCGGCAGAAGAGCCTCTTGTAAGCGTTTGGCGTATCTTAAACTACTAATGATTTCTTCATTTTTTTCGTCAACTTCTTCTTTTTGCATTTCAATCAAGGCTTTTGATTTTTCTAGTTCAAGTCGGCTTTTAATCTCTTTGTAAGTTAAACGATAACGATTTCTGATGAGGAATACACAAAAGATTAGTACAGTTAATACTAGTAAACCTCCATTGGTAATAAACTCATCAACTGTTAAAGGACTATTTAAAATATAAAAGAAAACATTACTAATAATAGTAACTATTAGTAAAATAATGGATAGTTTCATTTCCCATAAAACCATCATTCCAACCCCAATAAATAAAACCATATAAGCAAAGGCGTGTTTTTGCAAATGTGGTATATCCATCACGCTCCACATGTAGGCGTTTTGAATAGAAATACCTAACACCAATATAAACATACAGATGTAGATACTAATTTTTAAGAAATTTTTAGATAAAAGAGTGATAGCACTTATCCCCGAAACTGCAATCCTAAAAATTAAAAATGGAATCCAAAATTCACGAATGCTTAAGTAATCACCTAAAAACCAAACTAAGTTTAAGGAAATGCCAATCCAACTAACGAGTATATGTGCTTTCTCAGTAGATTTATAAAACTCTTCTTTTACTAGTTTTTCGGGTATAGACGTGGGCATATATTCCATTAAAAATCTAATGTACTAAATATTAACCGAAAAGTAAATGCAAGGGTTTATTTTTACATTAAACAGATGCTTCTTTATGTTTTTCCATGAAACCCATCGATGTTTTCATCATCTCAGTAGAGCCTAAAAATAATGGTGTGCGTTGGTGTAATTCAGAAATATCTAATTCCATAATACGCTTATAACCATCGGTTGCAACACCACCAGCTTGCTCAATAATAAATGCTAAAGGATTACATTCATATAATAAACGTAATTTTCCTTTTGGAGATTTAGTAGTTGTTGGATAAATATAAATTCCACCAGTAATTAAGTTACGGTGAATATCAGCAACGCCCGAACCAATATAACGGCTAGAGTATGGACGATTAGTTGCTTTGTCTTCTTCTTGACAATACTTAATATATTTTTTAACGCCCTCAGGGAAATGTAGATAATTGCCTTCGTTGATAGAATAGGTCTTGCCATCTTTAGGCATTTGCATTTGAGGATGTGATAAACAAAACTCTCCAATACTTGGATCTAATGTAAATCCATTAACACCTTTACCTGTTGTGTAAACCAACATAGCTGATGAACCATAAATAATATATCCAGCGGCTACTTGCTCAGTCCCGCGTTGCATAAAATCTTCATGAGTGCCAGGTCCGCTTAAACTTACACGGCGATAAATAGAAAAAATAGTTCCAATAGAAACGTTAACATCAATATTTGATGAACCATCTAATGGATCCATTGCTACAACATAACGCGCATTTTTAGAAATTTCTGAATCAATAGGGATAATATCTTCGTTCTCTTCACTTGCAATTGCACAGCATTCGCCACCTGCTTTTAAAGCGGCAATAAACTGATCGTTAGCAAATACATCTAGTTTTTTAACTCTTTCCCCTTGTACGTTTGTATCTCCTGTTTCACCAAGAATTTCCACTAAACCAGCTTTTGTAACCTCACGATTTACAATTTTTGCAGCGATACCAATATCACGCAATAAACGAGATAACTCGCCTTTTGCAAATGGAAAATCATTTTGTTTTTCAATAATGAACTGGCCTAAAGTTTTTGCGTACATGTTTTATGTTTTTTTAATTAGATAATATCGGTTTAATAATTTTTTACAAGCATTTGTAAGTATTACAAAGGTAAAGTTATTATTAATATAAAAATAAAAAAGTGCTTCGTTTTAGGAAGCACTTTTAGTTAAATTGTAGATGAAATATTATTTACTGTATTCGTCTTTTAAAAATTCTCTCCAGTCACCTAGGTTAGAAATGACTTGAATTTGACGATAATGTAAGTGAAATTGTTCTTCGTTTTCCTGAGAATTTAAGATGTTTAAACGATATTTATCAAAGTTGGCTAAGGCAAATTTTTCTTCGGCAGTTAACGACTTACCGCTAAATTCTTTATCACGTAAATCATTAATACTTTCAGCCCCACCAATATCTTGCTTGCTAAAAAAGCGTTTTGCTATGTCATTCTTAAAGTCCATCAATTTCAAAGATATGAAATGGATTGATTAAATTAGCATTTTAATCCTATCTATTGCTAACAAAATGATGTTAAAATCAAAGTATGTATATATATTAATTGCCATTCTATGTTTTGCATCTCATTTATTTTCCCAGCACGAAATCAGTAAGTACGAATATAATTGGGCTGTAGTTCACCCTTTTGCTGCAATAAAAGTTCAGAAGCATTTAGGAGAAGCAATGGAAATATATAAAGAAGTAAAAAATGCAAAACTACTAGATGGTTATGAAAGTGGAGGAACCTTAGATGCTTTTAGACACATATTTTCAATGGCTTACTTATCTCGTTATGTAAACGAAAAAAAACTTAGGAAGTTAGGAAAAGCCCATGAAAGAGGAAATGAATATTTCTTTTTCAAAAATCAACAGGAATTTGGAGAAAGGGCCGATAGTTTAGCATGTGTGATGGATTTAAGAAATAATGAATTAGGTTTCGAAATAGGAAAAATCAACAAAAATGTTACAAAAGACGATTTAAAAAATATCGTTATTGAGCAAATTAAAGCAGGAAATGCCCACAAATTGAAGAAAAATTCCCGAAATTTATACGTTTCTTGTCAAAATGAGCCAATATTGATTGAAAACTACAAAGGAAAGTGGTTTATACCTAAATGCTTAATAAAAAGTAATGAATAGTTAAGGAGTTAAATAACAGCTATTTAGGTATTTTACTAAATTGCTATTGTTTTTTGTTAATTTGTTGATAAGATTGAAAAAAAGTGTATATTTGCCGTCCATTTTGGAAAATAAGCTATGGGTAAAAGTCAGTACAAAATACAGTTTGGCGGTTTATCAATGGGTGAGCACCAATTTGAATTTGATGTAAAAAATAAGTTCTTTGAGCAATTTAGTGAAAGTGAAATAATCGAAGCTGATATACAGGTTAAAGCTAAACTAGTAAAACAAAATACGCTTATGCATATTCTATTTACTTTTGAAGGCACTGTAAAATTAAGCTGCGACCGTTGTTTAGTTGAATACGATTGTCCTATTTTTGGACAAGAAAAATTAGTGATTAAACATGGTAACCCTGAAGAAAGTAATGATGAAATATTAGTACTTAAAGAAGGAGTTGATGAAGCAAACTTTGCACAATATTTATTTGAATATATAGAGCTATCTATTCCAAGCCGAAAAGTGCCTTGCGAAGACGAAGACTTAGATATAGATGTTGATTGCGATGAAGAAACACTAGCTAAATACAACGAACTAAAAATTGAAGAAGAACCGAGTGAAAATCCTGAATGGGATAAATTAAAAAATATAAAGTTTAACAATAATTAAAATTAAATACCATGCCTAATCCAAAACGAAAACTATCCAGATCACGTAGAGATTCTCGTCGTTCAACTTACAAAGCTCCAACAATGACGATTGCTAAAGATACAACAACAGGTGAAGCTCATTTATTTCACCGTGCACACTGGTTTGAAGGAAAACTTTACTACAAAGGAAAAGTAGTAATGGAAAAAGCAGCTAAAGCTTAATCTTTTTTGAATAATATATATTCAAAAACCTCCTCGTGAAATCGAGGAGGTTTTTTTGTTTAAACTATTGTATTTGAATATAACACGGATGGCGCAGATAGAACAGATTTACACAGATGAAAAAATCAGCGAAAATCAGCTTAATCCGTTTCATCAGCGTTCCGTTTTTTAATATGCCAACCGAAAATAACACCACCTGTCCACGCTGCCAACAAACCTTTATTTGCGACCCAATAAATATTGCAGACTGTGATTGCACAAAAATTCAATTATCAGCAGAAGAAATATCATATATTGCTAAGCATTATTCTAATTGTGTTTGTAATACTTGTTTATTACATTTAAAAGATGAAATTTTAGCACAGAAATGATTTTTACATCTTACAATAATATTATTAGTCCATTGGGATTTTCTACTCAAGAAAATTATCAAGCGCTTTCTAATTCTATTATAGGAGTAAAAAAAATAAAGCTGCCTTTTTCGCAAGATGAATTTTGTGTTGCGAAAATTAGTGATGATAAAATTCAAGAGCATCTTTCTCAAATTAAAAATTCGGACACTCATACAAAATTAGAGCAGCTAAGTATTTTATCTATTCAAGACGTATTAAACCAAAGTGGTATTAATCCAAAAGATAATCGTACGCTTTTAATTTATTCAACTACCAAAGGCAACATTGATATTTTAGAAAACAGTTACAAAAGTATAGATTCGAAAAGAGTTTATCTACCTGTCTTCGCTAAACATTTGCAATCTTATTTTCAATTGACACATACTCCTATAGTATTGTCAAACGCTTGTATTTCTGGCATTCTAGCTATTATCATCGCTAAACGTTTTATTGAACAAGGTGCTTACGATAATATATTAGTGTGTGGTGGAGATATTTTATCTGAGTTTACGATTAGTGGATTTAAATCATTCAATGCTTTGAGTAATGAGCCAAGTAAACCGTTTGATGGGAACAGAGTAGGTATTAATTTAGGTGAAGCAGTTTCTACTATTTTAATCACCAATAAAAAAGAATTAGCAACTCCTTACCATACACAAATTGTGAGCGGAGCTTCGGCCAATGACGCGAATCATATTTCTGGTCCTTCACGCACTGGCGATGGTTTATTTCAATGTCTTACACGAATACTAGATAAGAATACAAACGATATAGGATTTATTTCAGCACACGGAACAGCTACTCCGTTTAACGACGAAATGGAATCCATTGCTTTTGACAGAGCAGGATTGAATACAATTCCTGTAAATAGTTTAAAAGGGTATTATGGACATACATTAGGCGCTGCAGGAGTTTTAGAAACCGTATTATCATTAGAATCCATGAAGCATCAATGCTTAATAAAATCTGAAGGTTTTGAAACAAAAGGCGTGAGTGGAAATATCACGATGATTGAATCACATCAGGATAAAAACTTTTCTTCATTTATTAAAACAGCATCAGGCTTTGGCGGTTGCAATGCTGCAGCTTTATTTAGACAAGTTTAATTTTTACCATAAAAGTCATAAAAGAAAATAAAAGGGAACGAGAATTATAAAGCATAAGTAGAAATAACCTAAAACTTATATGCCTTATATGGTTCAAAAAATGATTGAAAACAATGAGTAACATCACATCATACGCGCACATCAAACATAACCAAGTTTCGGTTAATGGTGAGGTTGTATTTCAATCTAACTCATCCTTGACAGAGTTTTTATCTGAAGCCTACAAAACTTTAGGCGTGAGCTATCCTAAGTTTCATAAAATGGATGCGCAATGTAAGCTTGGTTTTTTATGTGCAGAATTTGCTTTGAAAGGAACCAACTTTTTAACTGAAAACAATTTATCAAAAACAGCTATTGTATTATCTAATGCTGCTTCGAGTTTAGAAACGGATAGAGTACATCAACATTCTATTGATGATAAATCCAATTATTTCCCTTCTCCAGCCGTGTTTGTATACACACTTCCCAATATTACTATTGGCGAATTAGCTATTAAACATAAAATCACTGGTGAAAACGCTTTTTTTGTATCAGAACAATTAGACGCTGATTTATTGGTGAATTATACTGAAACGCTATTTCAAAGTGGCACAGAGGCCGCTATTGTTGGTTGGGTGGAAGTAGATGTCGCCAACTTTGAAGCCTTCATTTTTTTAACGGAAAACGCAGAAAATATAAATAAAAGCAGTATTTTTAAACCTCTTAATCAAACAAGTGTTATAACAATATACAATCAAACCATATGGACGCATTAATCGAAAAATTAAAAGGACAAATTATTGAACAGCTTAACTTAGCTGAAGTAAAACCAGAAGAAATCAATCCAGATTCTCCATTATTTGGCGAAGGCTTAGGTCTTGATTCTATTGATGCTTTAGAGTTAATTGTATTATTAGAAAAACACTACGGTATTAAAATCCAAGATCCTAAAGACGGAAAAACTATTTTCCAATCTTTAAGAACAATGGCAGAATACATTAAATCTCAAGGTAAATCTTAAGAATTGTCTCAGCGAGTTTATATTACTGGATTAGGAATGATTTCGGCTATTGGGAACAATGTGTCTGATTCTTTTTTGTCATTATCTCAATCAAAAACTGGTATTGGAAAAATCAACCATTTAACCACTCGTTATAAAGATGAGTTTTTAGCTGGCGAAATTAAATTGTCTAATGCCGATTTAATAGATTTAGTAAAAGATAATAACCCAGCATTAAATCGTAATTCATACATTGCTATGTTAGCTGCTAAAGAAGCGGTTATCAATTCAGGGATTGACACCCACGATGGGTTGCGTACAGGCGTTATTTCTTCTACAACAGTAGCGGGAATGGGTAAAACCGAATTGTACTATAAAGAATTATTTGAAAAAGATGATCATTTAGATGTGCTTGATACACACGATTGTGGAGATAGCACCGAACGCATTGCTGATTATTTAGGTAATGTAGATTATGTAACCACTATTTCAACAGCGTGTTCATCAGCAGCCAATGCGATTATGTTGGGTTGCCGAATGATTAAGCATGGACAATTAGATAGAGTAGTAGTTGGTGGCGTAGATGCTTTATCAAAATTCACATTCAACGGGTTTAATACCTTAATGATTTTAGATAGAGAATGGTGTAAGCCATTTGATGAAAATAGAAAAGGATTAAACTTAGGAGAAGCAGCCGCTTTTTTAGTGATTGAAGGAGAGAATGCCTTGAATTTAAGAAAAGGAAAAGCATTAGCAGAAGTGGTTGGTTATGCCAATGCTAATGATGCTTACCACCAAACAGCATCTTCGCCCGAAGGTTACGGTGCAACATTAGCAATTACACAAGCATTAGCAATGAGTGGCTTAGCGCCCTCTCAAATAGATTATATTAACATGCATGGAACTGGTACTCCTAATAACGATTTATCAGAAAGCATGGCCACTAAAGCGGTTTTTGGAAACAACGTTCCAAAATTCAGTTCAACAAAAGCATTTACAGGGCATACCTTGGCAGCTGCCGCAAGTATCGAAGCTGTTATATCGGTTTTATCATTACAAAACAGTATGATATTCCCGAACTTAAATTTTACAACACCAATTGCCGAAATGAATTTAATTCCTGAAACTCAATTGGTAAATACTCCTTTAAACACGATCCTTTCTAACTCTTTTGGATTTGGAGGAAACTGTTCATCTTTAATTTTTAAGAAAGCATAATATTTTGACTAAGGCATACATAAACGGAACTGGTTGCATTTCGCCACAAAACTCAATTGATAGTGAGTGGTTTTTTGATACCATTAATCCTGCTAAAGGCGATTATTTTGATGCTATTGAGCCTTCTTACAAAGAGTTTATAGCACCCAATTTATTACGCCGAATGGGTCGTGCTATTAAAATGGGCGTTGCTGCTGGTAATATTGCTATTCAAAAAGCGGACGCTAAAAAAGTAGATGCTATTATTACAGGAACAGGTTTAGGTTGTTTTGAAGATAGTGAGCGTTTTTTATTAGCACTCTTAAATAACGAAGAACAATTTTTAACACCAACGTCGTTTATACAATCAACGCATAACACCGTAGGCTCTCAAATAGCATTACTAATGAAATGCCATGATTATAATTTTACTTACGTGCATAGAGGTTTTTCGTTTGAAAGTACTATACAAGATGCGTTAATGTTATTTGAAGAAGGAAAGGAAACGATTTTGGTTGGTGGTATTGAAGAGCACACACCAAATTTTGTTATTCTCAACAGAAGAGCACATAAATTTCAAGAAGTATCCTCAACTACTCCAATTTGGAAATCAACCACGCCTGGTATTCAAATGAGCGAAGGAACGGCTTGCTTTATTTTAAATAAAACAAAAACTGAAAAAAGTTTAGCCAGTGTGGATGGCATACAAACGTTATACAAGCCAAAAACATCGGCTGATATTTTAAATAAGTTACACAGCTTTTTAAAATTGCATAACCTTACATTAGCTGATATAGATGTAACCTTAATGGGCTTTAGCGGTGATGTAAATTTTGATAGTAAACTACAAGAACTATTATCTAGTATCGAAAAAGAATCTATTGCAGCGTGTTATAAAAATGTGTGTGGCGAATATCACACAGCGTCAGCTTTCGCCATGTGGACAGCTACCAAATTAATTGAAAAACAAAAATTACCTAGGATCTTAGCTATTTCAGATAAAACGCCTTCTCAAATAAAACATGTTTTAATTATTAATCAGTACTTAGGTATTAATTACTCGTTTATATTGTTAAGTCAGTGTTAACTGCGAAATTTTGTGTGCCGTCATTGCGAGTTTTTACGAAGCAATCTCACGCAAAAATAGTTTGAGATGACTTTGTAAAGGAACACTCATAATGACGAGATATAAGATCTAGTTGCTTACTAGAAAGAATATAAAACATAAAAAATAATTAATTTTAAGTTGATTAAGTTATTGAAAAACATTATAAAATACAGAACTAAACACCTATTCTTAATTTTGGCTTTCAGTTTAAATTGTTTCAATTTAATTTGTCAAGATACTATTGCATTAAATCAAACAGCTCAAGGCTACCTTACTAAAATACTTGGATCAAAGTATTTTAAACTAAAATATGAGCCTATTTCGTTATCTAAAATTAAATCTCTTAAAAATGTAGATGCAAAAACTTTTAAACATGCTACAATAACTGAAATTAGTAATATACAACTTAATACTAGTGCTATTTTTAAGTCAAAATACATTTTGATTATAGAAAATAGTGATGAGTTTATAGTTTATGAAAACTTCAATGGTATTGATTTTAAAGATGCTAAACAGATTTTTAAAAGTGAGTATGGTAAAGAGTTTAATGACTTGAAAATTAAATTAATTACTGATGAATTTAATGTTGTTGACATCACAATGAATTTTCATGATGAAAAAGAAAATGCAACCTCAGATACTCTTAATCGCATATTTATAATGTATTACAGAAACGAAGCAAAGTATAGTACATATGAGTATGAAAAAAACAAGTTTGTTAGTATTGGATTAAAAGACGATAATTTTGATGGAAAAATAGAACCTAATATCGATTACTTTTTTTGTGATAGAAGTAATGCAAAATATTTTTTCATAAATGGCACCACTAAAATGTGTAATTATTTATCTAAAAATAATTATTTAATAATTGATTCATCTCATATTTATAAAGTTAATTTGTTGCAAAATAAAACAGATGCTATTATTTTAGAAAAAACAGATCAAATTACATCTAGTTTTTACGATAAAGTAATTAGCGTATTTAATAAGGCGCCAATGCACCTTGAGTATGATAGTTTAAATGCAGTCAATTTAAAAATAAGCGATTTATTTACTGCCAATAAATATGTGTATTTCGATTTTGTAATTTCTCGTTGTAAAACTTGCTTATCAAATTTGCCAAAACTAGATAGTCTAACAAAACTATATAATAAAGATTTAATTATTATTAGCTTATTAAATAAAGACATTAATAGAAATGAACTTTTGGGTATTATTAAAACACATAAAGTGCAACATGCATTCGGTTGGTCTAACAAGCAAATTAATTTCGAATTAAACATAGTTGGATATCCACATGGGGTTTTGTTTGATCAAAAAGGTAATTTGATTAATGTTTTTAATATTGATGAACTTACTGATTATTGCGAGAGTAATTTTAAAAAGTAGTTAAAAATGTCATCAAACCGATTCATAAAATTTTGGTCTGTAACAATTACTTTTTTAATTGGACTGGTTACCATTTTTGTTTTTCAATCCACTCTCCATTTAAGTTATTGGTATTTGATTATTTGGATTAAGCTATTTGCTATCATCCAATTTTGTGGCGCATACTTTATTGGATTAAATTTTCATTTAACCTCAATCAATCATTTAAATACATCTGATAAAAAAGTATTGTTGACTTTTGATGATGGTCCGCATGCCAATACAGTTAAGGTTTTGGAAGTTCTAAAAAAACATAATGTAAAGGCATTGTTTTTTATTATTGGAAAAAATATACAAAGCAATGAAGCTATTTTAAAACAAATTGTAGCAGACGGGCATCAAATTGGAAACCATAGTTTTTCTCATCATAATTTTATTGATTTATGGTCAACAAAAAAAGTGGCCGAAGATTTTGCGTCATGTCAGAAATTAATTGAACAGTATCAGCCTCAATCAAAATTGTTTCGTCCGCCATACGGAGTAACCAATCCTAACATTGCCAAAGCTTTAAAACAACTAAACTTGCAATCTATCGGTTGGAATGTGCGCAGCTATGATACATCTATCAAAGACGTTGAGAAAATAAAACAACGTGTGTTGTCGCAATTAAAACCCGGAGCTATTATTTTATTACACGATCGTTTAGATTTTATGCCTGAATTATTGGAAGTTTTGATTCCAGCAATTAAAGAAAATGGTTATGGATTTTCAGACAAGATAAATTAATACGGACTCTGCTTCCTAATAATTTTCCCAAACAACTTAGGAAAAAAACGTTTTATTTTTACGGCTAATAATTCTTTACCACCAATAAAAATTTCTTCTTTATCATTTAAAATGCCAGTAATAATTTGTTGAGCGCATTCTTGTGCGCTCATAGCGTTTTCGTGACTTTCATCCATTTTATTGTGCGAATCTCCAGATGAAGAAACAGCGTTTAAAGACACATTTGTTTTTACTTTACCTGGACAAACTAATAATACACTTAGGCCTTTGTTTTCTACTTCTAATCGTAAGCTTTCAAAATAGCCGTGTAAGGCATGTTTTGCAGCAGAGTAGGATGACCGCAAATAAAAACCAAATTTACCAGCTATACTACTAATCACAACAATTTTACCGCTTTTGTTTTTTAGCATAAAAGGCAAAACTGCTTTTGATAAATTAACAGCACTAAAATAATTGATTTCAAATAATGTTCTTTCTGTTTCAGATGGTGTATCAATGGCTTCAGCACGCTGACTTTGTCCACCATTATTTATTAAAATGTCAATGCGCCCAAAAGTAGAAACAACTTGTTGTGCTAATTCTTTTACCTTAGATGTATCAGATAAATCAAAAGGTAATATCAAAAAATCAGAGGCGCTTAAATTAGCTGCTTTTGAAACACGCACTAATTCACTCTCTCTGCGAGCCGATAAAATAATTTTCGCATTCTGTTTAGCACATTCATACACTAAGGCTTCACCAATGCCTGAGGAAGCGCCTGTAATCCAAATAACTTTATTTTGTATACTACTCATTGTTTTATGTTTTTCGTCATTGCGAGCGAAGCGAAGCAATCTCAAACTTAGCAATGTGTGAAATTGCTTCAGTCGTGCCTCCTTCGCAATGACGTTACTTATTTTTCTATCAATTTTATAACCTCCATTATTTTAATTTCTCTAATGCAATGGCAATTCATGGTTTTTCTGCAATCGCTACAATCTTTATTTAATACTAAATAGTTGGCGTGTTTTCCAATTGGCTTCCATCTACCTGGATGAATAGGACGCATCGGTGCAAATAAACCAATTGCTTTTTTTTCTAAAGCAGCTGCAATGTGCAAAGGCCCAGTGCTAGCAGCTATTAATACATCACATTGATTAATAAAGGCGATAAATTGTTGCAAAGATAATTTACCAGTTAAATTAATTACTTCGGGATGTTTGGCAATTAAATCTTTTACCAATTCGCCTTCTTGTGCTGTGCCGCTTATGAAAACTTGATGTTTAGTTTTATCTAATTGTGTAATTAAATTAGAGAAATTATCTAAACCCCATTCACGAGCACTCCCTTTTGATTTTGGATGAAGTATAATCGTAGTTTTAGTTTTATCAATTAAATCTAAATGTGTTTTTTCTAATGTAGGAACTTTTGTAAAACCATAAGCAGACACTAGTTCTTCTATACTAAACTCTTTGGTAATGCCTAATGGTGTTAATAGTTTTGTGTTTAATTGCGCTTCATGTAAATCAGAATTTTTACGCGATAAGGAAATTTTAATATTACATGTAAACCAATGCCACAAGCGATTAGTGGTGCCTATTCTGTTTTTAATTCCTGATTTCTTAGCTAAATGTGCAATTTCTTTGACAGGAAATACATGAATGATATGAGTCGCCTTTAATTTCTTGAATGCCTCAACTTTATCTAAGGAATTCAGTTTCAAAACATCATCATAACTTACAAATTCATTAACATGTTCTGATAATGCAATAACATCCTTAGTGTAATTTCTTCCTAAAAAAATTAGTTTACTTTGTGGCAAAAACTGTTTGATGATGCCAGCCATGGGTAAGGTTAATACCACATCACCAATACTATCAGTACGGCTAATTAATATAACAGGATTATTTTGCAAGCGCTTGTTGTTTGTATATGTCTCTGATTTTTTTGTATTTCAAATAGGTAGCATAAGCCGATATTTTAGAAATTAAATATCCTGCTTTGCCATCTAAAAATCCTAAATGCAACAAATAATGATCAATAAATTTAGCAATAGGATTCGCTATTAATTTATAAAAAGGAGCTTTTTTTCCTGCCTCCACAAACGCTTTAGAAGCAATATTGGTAAAATATTCTACTTGTTTGTAATGGTCTTCTAAAGTATAATAACTGTAGTGTAAAATATCACCTTTAAGGTGTTTGGTGTTTTTGTCACCATCTTTTAATTCGTATTTATCATGGGGATTAATCCCAGTCCAAGAACCTTTTCTGCTATCCCACAAACGCATTTTTGTATCTGGGTACCAATTGCAATGCCTTACCCAATGGCCACAATAGTTAGTTAAACGATTCATGTAATAACCATCATGTGTCCAGTTGTTCTTAATCTCTAAAATCGATTTTTTCAATGTTTCATCCAAGGCTTCATCCGCATCTAAAGATAAAATACAAGGATTTGAAGCGTAGGTAATGGCTCTGTTTTTTTGCTGAATGTGTCCGTCAAAGGCATGCTCATAAAATTTTACGCCAAACGAAGCGCAAATTTCTTTGGTTCTATCTTTACTGAAAGAGTCAAGCACTACAATTTCATCCGCAATCTCTTTAACAGATTCCAGGCAGCGAGAAATATTCTTTTCCTCGTTAAATGTTATAATGACTACGGATAATTGTGGCACGATGTAAATTTAAGATTTACTTCGTTTGTTTAGTAACAAATATTAAATTTGTTTAATTGAAAACCAACGAGAAAAATATAGCTTTTAAACCAACTATGTTGTATGCTCTTATATTGAGTATATTAATTGTTGTGGTTTATATTAAACTATTTTCGGCTCATTTTATTAGCTGGGATGATGGGGACGTTTTATTGAACAATAAAGACGTTCATGATTTTAACGTCAATGCATTTTTTACCAATTACTATGTAGGAAACTATGCGCCAATTACCATGATTGGCTTTGCTATAGATTGGTTAATTTTTAATGGTAACGCGGCAGGTCATCATGCTATGAGTTTGTTGTTTCATATTATTAACGGTGTATTAGTGTATTATTTAACCAGTCTTATTTTAAAAGACAAACTAAAGGCTTTATTATGTGCTATTATTTTTTGTTTTCATCCTTTACAAGTAGAAACCGTAGCTTGGGTTTCAGCAAAAAATAATATAGTATACAGTGTTTTCTTTTTACTTGGTTTAATTCAGTATTCAAAATTTATATTGGAAGGTAATAAAAAACAATATGCTTACGCTTTACTATTCTTTGTTTTATCAGTATTAAGTAAGCCCTCCGCTATTTGCTTTCCTTTGGTATTAATATTATTAGATTATTTATTGAAAACGAAATCAAATTTTAAGTCGATAATCATCAATAAAATTCCATTTATTATAGTGGCTGCCATTTTAGGATTAGCTACTATTTATACCAGAACAGAAGATAAATTTATTAATCAAAATCATGCGTATGCTATTCACGAACGAATTGGTTATGCAGGATATGCTATACTTCAATACATTTATAAATTTTTTATTCCAATGGATTTATCTGTGATTTATCCTTATCCTCAGAACAAAACAGTGAGTATTATTATTGGGTATGTTATGATTGCGCTATTGATAGTTGGTATCTATAAACTTTATAAATCTTCTTCTAAAATTATCTTCTTTGGGCTTTTATTTTTTATGATTAATCTATTGCTGGTATTACAGTTTATTCCATTTGGCGAGGTGTTAACAGCAGATAGATATATGTATCTTCCTATCATTGGGATTTCTATTGCTTTATTATCGATCATTCCATTAAAAGAAAGTCAATTGAAAATTGTAGGCATTTTATTAATACTAGTCTTTGGAAGCTTAACGTTTATGCGAGCTAGTGTTTGGAAGAATAGTATTTCTCTATACTCTGATATTATTAAAAAATACCCGCATTCATTTGTTGCTTTAAATAGTTTAGGGGCAGAGTATATGTTGAACAAAAACTATGACATGTCGTTGAGGTATCTAAATGCAGCTATAAATGAAAATACAGAGTACTACAAAGGGTATTATAATAGAGGCTTGCTATATGCACAAACCGATAGAATGAAAAATGCTTTGCGTGATTTTGATAAAGCCATTGCTTTAAAACAGTATCCTAAAGCTTATGTAGCCAGAGCAAACGCCTATTATATCTTAAAAGATTTTCCAAAAGCCATAAGTGACGCTGAAGCTGTTTTAAAAGCAGACGCCAATAATCCCAAAGCTAATTATGTGTTGGCGAATTGTTATGATGATTTAACCCAATTAGATAAAGCTTTAGGATACTACAATAAAGTGATTTCTGTTAGCCCTGAAAATCCTTTATACTTTATGCGCCGAGCTATTTTATATGGTAAGATGCAACAATTTCAAATGTGTTTACAAGATTTGGATGCTTGTACTAACATAGATGCAAATTATGCCGAAGCATATTATTGGAAGGGAGTGGTGAAAGTGAATATGAAACAAAATCCTTGTGGTGATTTAAGAAAGGCATTGGATTTAGGATTCACAGCTGCACAACAGCCTTTACAAACCTATTGCAGATAAATTACTTTTTCTTACCAGGGCATTTTTTGCAGCGATCTCCTTTTTTGAAATTCTTGCAACAATCTTTACCCTTTTTACTGCATTCAATAAAAGGCAGTAAAGGACAATTAAGATTTAATTGCATTGTTTTTTCAAATTTAAAGTCATCTTGCATATCTCAAAATTGATAATTATAAAGAAAGAGAACAATACCTCAAAAATGGTATTAGTATCTATCATTATACTTTTTTAGTAGTATTATCAAACATTTTTTTGTTTACTTTGTATCCTATTAAAGTGGAAATACAAGCATTACATACATGGATTACAAATCCAAACGAACCCCTGATTGTTGCGGGACCATGCGGAGCTGAAACAGAAGAACAGGTTTTGCAAACTGCCAAAGAGATTTCTCAAATCCAGAGTGTAAAGTTGTTTAGAGCCGGTATTTGGAAACCGCGCACACGCCCTAATGCTTTTGAAGGCGTGGGTGAGGAAGGTTTAATTTGGTTAAAAGAAGTTCAAAAACAGTTTGGATTAAAAACTACTGTTGAGGTAGCTAATGCTCAACATACAGAGCTCGCTTTAAAACATGGTGTTGATGTATTGTGGATTGGAGCTCGTACTACCGGAAACCCTTTTAGTGTTCAGGAAATAGCAGACGTTGTAAAAGGCGTTGATATCCCTGTCTTTATTAAAAATCCTATTCATGCAGATATGCAATTATGGTTAGGTGCCATTGAACGTTTTGCAAACTCAGGAATTACAAAGTTGGCAGGAATCCATCGTGGATTTCATTACGCAGGTAAAACCAAATACCGTAATAAACCATTATGGGAAATTGCGATTGAATTAAAAACATTATTGCCAGAATTACCGATCATTTGTGACCCAAGTCATATTTGTGGTAACAGAGAGTTAATTCCTCATGTCGCACAAAAGGCTTTAGATTTAGGTATGAATGGATTAATGATAGAGTCACACATTAACCCAGCGGTGGCATTAAGTGATGCGCAACAGCAATTAACTCCTTCAGATTTAAAAGACTTATTAGATAGTTTGATATACCGTCAATCATCCACTCAAAATCCTGATTGTGTGGATAGATTAACGCAATTCAGAAAAATGATTGATGAAGTGGATGATGAATTAATCAATGTGTTGAAGAAACGAATGTCTATTATTGAGCAAATAGGCGAGTACAAAAAAGAACACGATTTAACTATCTTTCAATTAGAACGTTGGCAAGAAATTTTACGAAGTCGCATTCAATGGGCTGAAAAATTAGGAATCCCAAGAGCTCATACTGAAAAAATTTGTCAGTTATTACATGAAGAATCTATTCGTATTCAAACCGAATTGATGAACAAAAAATAATTTCTTTTTATTTCTCCCTTTGGAGGAGGCAGGGGGAGGATTAATCTTCTCTACTGTTTCCTAAAAATCTCCAAATGTAGTAAGCTAAGGTTGCAATAGAGCCTAGTGCAGAAATAAAGTATGTATATGCGGCCCAAGTTAAAGCGTCTTTGGCATCTGTATTTTCTTGTCCTCTAATAATACCAGAATTATCAAGCCATACCAGCGCGCGTTTACTAGCATCTACTTCTACAGGAAGTGTAATAATGCTAAATAAAGTAATCATACTTTGTAAAACAATAAACAGTAACAACATTCCATTCGTTAAACTAGGCATCATATAAGCAACAAACGCTAAGCCTATTGTCAAGAAGTTCATAATTGTAGAACTAATTTGTACGGCAGGAACTAATTTACTTCTCATGGTTAACCATTGATAAGCTGTGGCATGTTGCACCGCATGTCCGCATTCGTGAGCCGCAACAGCTGCCGCCGCTACATGTTGCCCGTGATAGACGTCTGAACTTAAATTCACAGTTTTGTCTGCTGGGTTATAATGGTCGGTTAATTGTCCTTCCACCGAAACAACATTGACATCATAAATGCCGTTATCGCGCAACATCTTTTGTGCAATATCTTTTCCTGTTAATCCGCTACTTAACCGCTCTTGTGAATAGGTAGCAAATTTACTTTTTAAACGACTGCTTACAAGCATACCAATGCCCATAAACACTAAACTGATAACTAATAAAATTGGATCAAACATGATTTGTAATTTTAGAAGTAATTGCAATCAAAATGCCAATACGAATTTAGTACATTTTATACCTTAAATACTGACATAATATCGCAGCATTTGCAAAAATTAGTTAAAAATTCCTGACTCAAAGACACATTTAACTTTGTTTTTAATTATTACGAAGCTTATTTAAATAGTTTAATGCTCGTGGGCTACCTAAATTTTTAGCTTTCTCCAACAACGGTAAGGCTTTGTCAGGTTTCATAGAGTTAAAATAATAAATCCCTAGGTTACAAGCAATTTCTGCGTTATCGGGATTTAATTTATAGGCATTTAAAAAACAAGTATGAGCTTTCTCTCTTAGATTATTTTGAATATAACAAATTCCAAGATTGCTAAAAGCCTCATAATTTTGCCTGTTTATGGCTAATGATTTTTCTAAGTATACAATCGCACTATCTATTTGTCTCAGTTTACTGAGGGTAATACCATAATTACTCAGATAATGTTCGTTTGATGATTCAAGGATTACTAGTTTTTTGAATAAAGGAAAAGCTCTATCATACCTTTCTTTGCTGTTATAATAGATGGCTAGATTATTCAAAACAATTGTGTTTTTTGGATTTAGTTTTAGCTCCTGTTCAAAAAGTGTTTCAGTATTTTTCCAAACTTTACTTCTGCTAAAAGTTGAAATGGTGAAAATTATTGTTAGACAAATAAATATGATTTTATAGTTAGAAATAGTTTTAATATTATTTTGTAAAAAATAAAGTACGATAGTTACAGGAAATACGATGGATAGGTAGAAGTATCGTTCACTCACATAAGTATGTGTATTCGGAATAATTTGCAATATAGGAGTTAAAAAAACTAACCAAGCTAAAAATAAATAGATTGTTGGCTTATTATTTTTCGTTTTAATTAACCATCCTATCCATAAAGTTAATCCTATACCCAGTGCACTAAATAGTATAAGTGAAGTATTTGTTAGTACTTCGCCTGAATTTGGAAACATATGAAATAAGGTCAAACTAGTTGGTAAAAATGGTTTGAAAAAATAAAAACCTATTTCAGAAAATAGAGTAATTAAATTTTCTAAAATGCTATAATTAGGAATTGATGCAGATTTTAATAGCTCTAATTGTTTGAAGCGATATATTGTTATGACAGAAAACATAATTGACACCAAATAGAATGCAATAAATGGCACAAATGTTTTTAAAATCATTTTTTTGGATTTAAAAATGACATGTAATGTTATTATAAACGGTAGACTGATAGCCATCGGTTTGCTTAAGCAGGAAAGAACAAAAAAGATGAAACATAAAATTAAATATTTATTTTTTTTAGTAACTTCAAAATTTAAGTATTGATTAATGGAAAGTAAATAAAACAAAAGATAAAGCATGTCTTTTCTTTGTGCAATCCAACAAACACTTTCTGTAACCAACGGATTTATTGCGAAAAACAATACAATGATATATTTTATGTAATCATTTTTAATTGTAATTTTATTTAAAATAAACAGTAAAACGAGTGAATTAAAAATATGTAAAATTAAGTTTGTGAAATGAAAAAGTACCGGATTACTTCCGTTTAAAAAATAATCTACACTATAACTTAACATGGTTAATGGTAGATATAAATCAACTCCTTTGCCAATAATTACTTGCTTGATATTTTCAATATTTATTTTTTTGACATACAGATTATTTAGCACATAATCAGGATCGTCATAATTAATAAAATCGTTTTTAAAAATTGGAGCAAATGCAATGAGGCAGATGGTGATAATTGCAAGATATTGGTATTTAAAAAATATCTTATTCATTTTAACTATATAATAATTCGTTTCCCTAAAATAATTAATCCTCTCTCGGCATCAACCATGTTGGCAATTTTAGGAAGGTGTGCCCATTTTTCGAAACCCATCTTATAAAACAGTTGTAAACTTGGTTCATTATGATCAAAAATAAAACCTAAAAGCGTTTTAATGTTTAACTCTTCACAACTATCAAATGCTTTTTGCAAGCAAGCTTTTCCTAATCCTTTGCCTCTTGCGTTTTCTTCCAAATAAATACTGACTTCAACTGTTCCGTCGTATGCTGGTCGGCCATAAAACGAATTAAAACTCATCCATCCAGCATAAGTTCCATCTACTTCAATAATCCATAAAGGTCTTCTATTTGGCGTGTGGGCATCAAACCAAGCTTGTTTGCTTTCAACTGATACTGGTTCTAAATCAGCAGTTACTAAACGAGAGGTAATAGTAGAATTATAAGTAGCAACTATTTTTTGCAAATCGGTTTGTTGAGCGTGGTTAAAATCTATTTTCATGTTTTGATTTTTATTTAAAACAAATTCTTAAAAATTTTTTTAAAGCAACATTGCTTTGCCTAGGACTTTCTAAAAAGCCCATATGGCCGTCGTGTTCTAAATAAAGAACATGTTTATCTCTTATTAATTCCGATTGTTCTAATAATTGCTGATATGGCAATACATTATCTAATTCGCCAATTACCATCATAATAGGGTAGTGGGCCATTCCTAATATAATATCTCTGTTTGGTCTATCTTTCATTCCTTCCAATGAGGCAATGATTGATTGTTTTGATGTTTTGGCCGCTACTTTTTGTGCAAAAGCTATTTCTTCTTTTAGGTATTTTAAGTTTTTTACAGCGAATAAATTTTTAATGACCTCTGTTGTGAAAATTTGATGGTTTGCTTTTACAACTTTTATTGAACGAGTTCTGTCTTTCTTTTTTTCTTCGCTATCGGCATAAGCTGTTGAGTGGAATAAACATAAGCCTTTTAAATTGTCTGGAAATAAATCCGCAAATGCTAAGCCTGCGTAACCCCCCATACTATGCCCTATAATAACGTATTTCTTTAAACGTAAACTGTCCATGACTGCTTTTACGCATTTAGCATTTAATTCGGAGGTGTGAACGTAACCAAAACATTCTGTATCGCCATGGCCTGGTAAATCAATAGCAATGACTCTAAACGATTTTGAAAGACTTTGAATAGTGTTGTACCATATTTGATGGGACCCTAAAAATCCATGCAATAATACAACCGCTCTTCCTTTTCCTGTATCAGAAAAAGTAACTGTTCCTTTTTTAAAATTAGCTGTTTTAAGCATTAGTTATTTCTCAAAGAATTCATTATCGTTACTAATGTATTGTTTGTTTCTTGATTGTTCATCAATAACATATAATAAAGTTAATTCTTCTGATGATTCATCTTTAAATAAAGTTGGTGATGTTTTCCAATTTTGGTATTGTATAATACTATCAAATCCTCCCACCACTTTATCATTAAAAAACAGTTTGTCTTTATTCCAATTTTTTCCTAGTACACATTTCCAATACACTCCAGTGTCTGGAAGTTTAGAAAATTCGATAGTATAAGAGTTTTGCAAATAAGCATGTTGTAAATATTTATTTGTTTTCGTATCAAAAACAACAATCACAGCATCGTAATTACTTGAATTATTTATTTGCAATAAATGGTTTGTATCAAATGTTTTTATGTCTTCGAAAAAACCGTTGTAGGGTTTATTGCCGTTTGTTAGTTGAGTAGTTTCCTTTTTTATTTCAATAATGGGTGTTTCGGTTTTACGAGAATCGATTTCTGTTTTTGGTTCAGTGTTAAATAATGAAATAATTAACATAAACAATCCAACGGCAATAGGTGTTGCAAACAATATATACTTGTAATCGCTATAGTGTGTTTTTGCCTCTTGAGTAGTAGTCGTTTTGCTTTTTGCTTGATGATAATGTTGTTTGTAAAATTCTCTTCGTTTTAATTCTTCATCCGATGTATTCCATTCTTTTTGACCCCTATTTCTTGTATTAGATGAGTTAGTTGGTTGTTTTTTTAAGGATGACGATGCAATGCCTGTGCTGTCATATCGTCTTCTAGAATGAGGATTTATGAGAGTGTCATAAGCTTCTAAAATTAACTCAAATAAATGTTTCGCATTAGGGTCAGAATTTTTATCAGGATGATAAATCTTTGCTAATTTTCTGAAAGCAGTTTTAATTTCAATATCAGTTGCATGTTTAGTAATTCCCAGTATCGAGTAATAATCTGCCATTAAAATAAAACACTTAATCTATAATTGAAATAGTTTCAGTTTAGAAATTATTTTACTTTGTAAGTTTTAGTTAAATCATAGTAACGCATCGCGTTTAAATTTAAGCCTTTAATATTGTTACTTAGCAAACGATAAGACCCTTCATACCACAATGGAATAATAACTGCATCATTCATCAATACTTGTTCCGCTTTCATAAAGTAAGCATAACTGGTGTCTTTAATATTTGAATCACGTCCTTTTTTAAAGTACATATCGTAAGTTGTGTTTTGGTAACGAGAGGTGTTTGGAAAGCTACCGCTGCTCGAGTCTGATGGAACTCCATCGCCATTAAATAAACTTAAAAATGATTCTGGACTCGAAAAATCTGCTACCCAAGCATCTCTAAAAATATCCCCTTTACCGTGCATTTGTAATTCATATTTTTGATTATTTGGTAATGATTCGAAATTAACATTGATATTTAAGTTTGCTTTTAATTGTTTTTGAATTTCAACAGCAACTGAACTGTTTCTGGAATTTCCAGAATTTACAAGTATACGAACCTCTGGGAATCCTTTTCCATTAGGGAATCCAGCCTCGGCTAATAGTTCTTTCGCCTTTTTAATATCTAAATTATAACCTTTGATTGTTTTTATATTATATCCTGCAAAGGTGTTAGGCGTTATACCATAAATAGCTGCACCAATTGCTTGTCCTTGCAATACATTGTCAACTAATTTTTCTTTGTCAATAGCATAATTAATTGCTTGTCTTACTTTTACATTATCAAAAGGCTTTTGTTTTGTATTAAAAATATAAAACTGACTTAACATTTCTGGTTCTCTTTGCAATAAAGATTTTGGAGGATGACTTACAAATTCTTTAATATTTTTTTCTACAACATCTTTCACTCTTAACGATGGTAAAGTATTGATTAAGTCAATTTTTTCATTTTCAAATAACGATAATCCATCCTCAATAGAAGGCATTAACTGAACAATCACTGTATCTAAATATGGTAATAAATAGCCAGAACTATCTTTTAAAAAATAATTTGGATTTTTAACTAAAACAACTTTTTCTTTTGTTGAAGAAGCGTCATACATAAAAGGCCCAGCACCCGTTTTTAAATTTTTGCCATAAGCTTTTATTGCAATTTCGTTAACAATTGATGCCGCTGGATTTGCTAGTAATTTCATAAAACTTAAGCTAGGATTAATCAGCTCTATCGTAAAAGTATGGTCGTCAATAATTTTTATACCGGAAATTGAAGTGCTTTTTTTGTCAAAAAAGTCATTAACGCCAATTAATCGATCTTTTAAAATGGTATTAAATTGGTAATTATCATCTGACTTGGTGGCAAGTTGCTCAATTGTAAATTTTATATCCTTACTAGTTATTTCTGGTCCTTTACCGTCTTTATAGCACTTATCATCCTGAAAATGAGCGCCTTTGATTAAATGAAATGTAATAGTTTTTCCATCATTAGAGATTTCCCATTTTTCGGCCAAACCAGGTATAACTTCCAATGTTTTAGAGTCAAGTTTTACTAAAGATTCATGAATTTGAGTTACAACTAATCCCTCAACGTGATTTGTTATTGAAACAGGAAAAATGGAGCCAATTTCAGTATTCTCGGCCATTACAAAGGTCCCACCACTTTTATCGGAATGTTTGTGGTTGCCATTATCCTTACAACTAAATAAAATAATAGACGATGCTATGACTAATATTGAAATGTTAAAATTCATATTTACGATAAAAAAATTAAGACTGCCTAAATATAACAATTAATCGACTATTTTTGAATTTTTACTGACTATTTACATTTTTTAAATAAAAAAGTGATTTTTATTTTGTTTTTCTCAAATATCGTTTTAATATTGCAAGACTTTTCGCAGACGTGCTAAAACAAACAGACTATGAAACAAATTTATTCAATACTAATTCTTTCGTTAATCTTTACTATCAAAGGATTTTCGCAAGGCGGTGTTATTATATTAGAAGGAAATTATCAAGGTAAAAACTTATATGTACAAAATCCATTTGGTAGTGGAGGGGTAGGTTTTTGCGTAACTGAGGTTTTAGTGAATGGAAATATTACCACGGACGAAACTAACTCTAGTGCTTTTGAAATTGACTTCAAACCACACAAGTTAGCCATTGGAGAAAAAGTTGAAATTAAAATTAAGCATAAAGAAGATTGTAAACCTAAAGTTTTGAATCCGGAAGTTTTAAAACCTAAGAGTACTTTTGAAGTGATATCAATGACGGTTGATAAAGAAGGTACTGTTAAATGGTCAACTAAATCTGAAACAGGAAAATTAGCCTATGCAGTTGAGCAGTTTCGTTGGAATAAATGGGTAAAGGTTGGAGAGGTTGATGGTGTAGGTACACCAAACACTAATAACTATACTTTCAAAGTTCAGCCACATTCAGGGAAAAATCAAGTGAGAGTTCGTCAAACGGACTATAGTGGTCAACCAAGATTATCTAAACCAGTAGATTTTACATCTGATGTTCCTGAGATTTCTTTCGCTCCAGTTAAAGTGTCAAAAGACATTAGTTTTGTAGCCGCTGATAAGCCAGTAGAAACCATGTATGAGATTTATGACCAATATGGTAATGTAGTTAAAAGAGGATTTGGATCATCTGTTGATGCTTCAAACTTAGCTAAAGGCGGATATTTCTTAAACTTCGATAATAAAATGGGAGAATTTATAAAAAAATAATCCTTATAGATAAAAAAACTTAAAACGCCTTGAAAATTATTCAAGGCGTTTTTTTTTACACTAATTTCCTTTACATTTGCTATATGTACACAATTAAAGTAAACAGCTCAAAAGAGTTTAAAACAGAATTAAACAAGCAGATTAATGATACCATTTCTGGTAACTTAAATGGAAAAGAATTTTCTGCAGATATTATTAAGGTAAGAGAAGGAGTTTATCATTTGCTAAAGGATAATGTTTCTTATAATTTAGAAATTGTGAAGCAAGTTCCTGAAGAGAAAAAAATGGTTGTTAAAATCAACAACACCTCTTATACGCTTGATATTAAAGATAAGTATGACGATTTACTTCATAGTTTAGGACTCGATAGTTTAGCTTCAAAAAAAGTAAATGACATTAAAGCGCCAATGCCTGGAATGGTACTAAATATTTTGGTTACCGAAGGACAAGAAGTGAAAAAAGGAGACGCTTTAATTGTTTTGGAAGCCATGAAAATGGAAAATATTTTAAAATCGCCAACTGATGGAGTCATTAAAAAAATTGCTATAACCAAAGGTATTGCTGTAGAAAAAAATCAATTACTAATTCAGTTTTAATATGAGCGATAGAAGAGGTTTTTTTAAGAAAATAGGATTGTTAGGACTGTCTGGAATAGCAACTAAATTGGTAAGTAACGAACAATTAAATGCACTCGAAACATTAGGAAAAGAAGCTAATCCTTTTTCTTTGCCAGCATTACCTTATGCTTATAATGCCTTAGAACCTTTTATTGATGAACAAACAATGATTATTCATCATACGAAGCATCATCAAGCCTACGTTAATAAATTAAACGAAACTCCATCTACCAATATCGACTTTCAAGTAGATGATATAACAAAATGCAAAAATATTGACCAATACACATCTCCAGTTATTAGAAATAATTTAGGTGGGCACGTCAACCACACTTTGTTTTGGACCTTATTAAAACCTAATAAAGAATCTAAACCAAATATTCCATCAGGAAAATTAGCGGAAGCTATTAATAAAGAATTTAAATCCTTTGATGAGTTTAAAAAACTATTCTCAGAAAAAGCGGCCAAACACTTTGGTAGTGGCTGGTGCTGGTTGATTGAACAAGATGGAAAATTAATGATTACAACCACTACTAATCAAGATAATCCATTAATGAAAGTGGCTGATCAACAAGGTAAAATTGTAATGGCCCTTGATGTTTGGGAGCACGCCTATTATTTAAAATACCAAAATAAACGCGCTGATTACATAGCGAATTGGTGGAATGTAGTGAATTGGGAGAAGGCAGAAGAACTATATATTTCTAAATAAATTTAAGAAACCCGATTATTTAAATCGGGTTTTTTGTTTCTATTCCTCGTCAATTTTAGGTAAATTAGCACCTCAATTTTTTCACTATGCTACGTACACACACTTGCGGCGAATTACGCTTATCAGACATTAATAAACAAGTTACTTTAAGTGGCTGGGTCCAAAAATCTCGTGATTTGGGAGGAATGACTTTTATTGATTTAAGAGATCGTTATGGAATCACTCAATTAGCGTTTAATGAAGATGTGGATAAAGAAATGAATGCGCAAGCACGAAGTGTTGCTCGTGAATACGTGATTCAGGTTACAGGAACTGTGATTGAACGCGAAAGCAAAAACAAAAACAATCCAACTGGAGAGATTGAAATATTAGTTAAGGAATTTAAAATTTTAAATGAATCGGTTACTCCTCCCTTTACCATTGAAGATAATACAGATGGTGGCGATGAGTTAAGAATGAAATACCGCTATTTAGATTTACGTAGAAATGAAGTGCGTAAAAATTTAGAGTTACGTCATCGTATGGCTATCGAAACTCGCAACTACTTAGATCAATTAAATTTTTTAGAAGTAGAAACTCCTGTATTGATTAAATCAACACCTGAAGGGGCTCGTGATTTTGTTGTACCAAGTCGTATGAATGCTGGACAGTTTTATGCTTTACCACAATCGCCGCAAACCTTTAAGCAATTATTAATGGTTGGTGGTTTTGATAGATACTATCAAATAGTTAAATGCTTTCGTGACGAAGATTTAAGAGCAGACAGACAACCAGAGTTTACTCAAATAGATTGTGAGATGAGTTTTGTGGAACAAAAAGACATCTTAGATACATTTGAAGGCTTAGTCCGTCACTTGTTTAAAGCAGTAAAAAATATTGATATGCCTTTCGTTCCTCATATGACATACGCTGATGCGATGAAATATTATGGTAACGATAAACCTGATACGCGTTTTGAAATGAAGTTTGTAGAAATGAATAAAGTTGTTTCTGGCAAAAATTTTAAAGTATTTGATGAGGCAGAATTAGTAGTAGCTATTTGTGCTAAAGGAGCAGCAGAGTATACTCGTAAACAGTTAGATGAATTAACAGAGTGGGTAAAACGTCCACAAATTGGCGCTACAGGTTTAGTGTATGCTCGTCATAATGCAGACGGAACAATTAAATCAAGTGTAGATAAATTTTATAACGAAGAAGATTTAAAAGCTTGGTCGGTAGCATGTGGCTCACAACCAGGTGATTTAATTTTAGTATTAGCTGGTTCTGATGAAAAAACGCGTAAAGCGATGAGTGAGTTACGTTTAGAAATGGGCGCTCGTTTAGGCTTACGCGATAAAACAAAATTCTCTGCCTTATGGGTAATTGATTTCCCATTATTAGAATGGAACGATGGTGATCCTAATTTATTAGCGTCTTTAGCTGGTCGCTGGCACGCTAAACATCATCCATTTACTTCTCCCAATCCAGAAGATTTTGAATTATTGAAAACTAATCCAGGTGCCGTTAGAGCAAATGCTTACGATTTAGTCATTAACGGAGTTGAAGTTGGTGGTGGAAGTATTCGTATTCATAATAAAGACTTACAGGCACAAATGTTTGATTTATTAGGATTCACTAAAGAAGAAGCACAAAAACAATTTGGATTCTTAATGAATGCCTTTGAATTTGGTGCACCTCCACATGGTGGTTTAGCATTTGGATTTGATAGATTGTGTTCGTTGTTTGGCGGAAGTGATAGTATTAGAGATTTTATTGCTTTCCCTAAAAATAATTCTGGACGTGATGTGATGATTGACAGCCCTAGTGAAATTAGCGACGAGCAATTAAACGAGTTAAACATTTTATCTACCATAGAAGCTAAATAATTGATTATTGCTGGCTGCATAGCTTTTTTAATCATTGGATTAATCCTTGGATTAATTGGTGGCGGCGGCTCAATTTTGGGTGTTCCTGTATTGGTTTATATTATGGGTTATAATGCCGATGAAGCAACAAGTTATTCTTTATTTATTGTTGGTATTACTTCGCTAATAGGAGCTATTTCCTATTTAAAAAAAGGAGACGTTAGTGTTGAAGCTATTTTACAATTTGCTATAGCATCTCTTGTTACCGTTTTTTGTGTTCGTAAGTTTATGATGCCTAATATACCCCCTGTAATTAACTTTTCTGGAATAGAAATCTCTAAGCAGATGTTAATTATGTTATTGTTTTCTGTTTTGATAGTAGCCTCATCTATTAGTATGATTAAGAAAAAAAAATATGACAGAATTAATGAAGTAAAATGGGATGAGTTTGCTAAATGTCCTATGGGATTACCTTTTATAGTTTTGCTGGGAGTTACAGTTGGTGTTATTACGGGATTTGTTGGTGCAGGTGGAGGATTTATTATTGTTCCAGTATTAATTTTCTTTTTGCGTTTAAATTTTAAAAAAGCAATTGGTACTTCCTTGTGCATTGTTGCATTAAACTCTTTAATTGGTTTTACTGGAAACATAGGTCATCAAAAAATAAATTGGTTAATGTTACTAGCAATTTCATCTGTATGCATTGCTGGCATTTTATTAGGAAGTCTATTGGCATCTAAAGTGTCATCTCAAAAATTAAAACCAGCATTTGGTTGGTTTACTTTAGCGGTAGGTGTTTTTGTTTTAATTAAAGAAATAGTATTATAGTATTGTGGCAAAGTCAGGAGGAATATTAAAAAAAACAATTACTTTATTAGTGATTGTAGTTCTTGCATTTGGTGGATATTGGGCATACGAAAATATGTATAAAAGTAATGTTCACTTAAATGGTAAAAAATTCACTTATATCTATATTAAAACAAATGCTTCCTTTGAGGATGTTTTAGATGAACTGTACTCTGAAAACATTATTGAAGACCATGCTAGTTTTGAATGGATGGCTAAAAGCATGCACTTGCCAGAACATATTAATCCTGGAAAGTACAGAATAGATTCAAAAATGAGCAACCGTTCTATTGTGAAAATGATAATTAATGGTAAGCAAGAAAAAGTGAAATTGTTTTTCAATTCTCAAATCAGAACAAAAGAACAGTTTATGGATTATGTATCTGAAAAATTAGAAATTGAAAAAGGTGAATTGGAAGACTATTGTTCTAATGAAGATATCTTATCCGATGAGTATGGTTTAAACAGTGAAAATTTTATGGCTTTAATTGTGCCAGAAACCTATGAAGTAAATTGGACAACCCATATCAAGGATTTATTTATTTTATTAGAAAGGTCTTATGATGAGGTGTGGACTAAAGCTAAAAAAGAAAAAGCAAAATCTTTAGGTTACAGCATTCCTGAACTTGTCACTATTGCGTCTATTGTACAAAGTGAAAGTGGTATTAAAACCGAACAGCAAAAAATTGCCGGTGTTTATATCAATCGATTAAAACAAGACATGAAATTGCAAGCCGATCCAACAGTAGTGTTTGCAAATGGTAATTTTGACGTACAACGTGTTTTGTCAGCTGATAAAGAAATTAATTCGCCATATAACACATACCGCTACAAAGGATTGCCTCCTGGCCCAATTTGTTTAGTAAATCCATCAGCTATTGACGCAGTTTTAAATTACAGCAAGCATAATTATACCTATTTTTGTGCGAAAGCAGATTTTAGTGGTTACTCTAACTTCACTAATGATTATAAAGTGCATATGAAAAATGCAGTTGCTTATCAAAAAGCATTAAATCAAAAAGGAATTAAACGATAAATAGAGCTATGTTTAAAGAAAAACTTCATAAAAGATTAGCATCAGCATTATTAGAAAATGGTTTTGAAGAACCTAAAGAATTGCAAAAGAAATGTATACCTAAAATTAATGGTGGGGCCGATGTGATTGCTATTGGACCAAATGGTTCAGGAAAAAGTTCTACAATTATGATGAGTGCTATTCAAAAATTAGGAATGGCTTTTGAAGATGCGCCTCGTGCTTTAATTATTGTTTCCGACGAAATAAAAGCACTGGAAATGAAGGATCAGTTTAGGCTATTTTCTAAAAATACTGATTTAAGAGCTGAGGTAGCATTTGATGGAGGAAAAATTGATGCACAAACCGAGGCTATTTATTTTGGAACTGATATCGTTATTGGAACAGCAAAACGTGTGTTGGAAATTTATTTCCGTAAAAATTTTAATTTAAATAAAATTAAATTGTTTGTAATTGATGATGCCGAAATGATTATCAAACATGGCCTACAAGGTCAAATAGATAGATTAGCATTGAGTTTGCCTAAATGTCAACATTTAGTTTTTACAAATGATTTAACACCAAAAATTGAAAAGCTCATTGAAAAATTTATCATTGCACCTATTGTAATTGAGGTAGAAGCGTAGCTTCGAGAGCCTCAGCTACCGCTTTGTATTACTCTTTCACAACTTTCCTTCTAATCACTACTTTGCTGTGGTTTTGTAATTCTACAAAATAAATTCCTTTATTAAAATTAGAAAAATCAATATTAATGTTTGCGGCTTCATTAACACCTTTACGCTCGTAAACAACCTTTCCTAAAATATCTAATACTCTAATTGCGGTTATTGTTTGGACTAGATTTTCTATTCTTAAAACATCGTTAATGGGGTTTGGATATAATTTGTAATTAAGATTTATATTTTCTGCAACATTTGTCACGCTGCAATCTAATTTATTAATATAATCCCATAATACATTATCAAATGCCGATGCTGCCAAATTAAAACCTCCAGCGGTATTTCCTTGTCTCACCACTACCATATTTTTACTAGGTACAACGTATATTTTTTGATCATTTTTTCCTAAGGCACAATACATGTCACTCGGAGCGTTGTTCATTAAAGTTCCTGGAAATACAAATTGAAAACCAGGAGACATTAAACTTGCTTTGCCATTGAGCCACCATAAATAGCCATAAGCTTTATTTAAATTTTGTGCTGTATTAGTCATTGCCCTAAAATAGGCAGTGTCCTTCATAATAGTATCTGTGTTCCAAATCCCCTTGTTTAAATTTAATAAACCAAAACGTGCCATATCGCGAGCTTTGCTGTAGTACACTTGCTGAAACCACGCCCCACTCATACCTGTTTTTGATTCAATCCAATTGTTGGTAATTGCATTATAAGTTTGACCAACCGCATTACTCACTACATCTTGCACTTTACGATACGCGCCTGTATGATAAGCCCATCGAGTTCCCGCATCAGCTAAATATGTTAAACAGGCTTTTGCTGTATCTTCATTGTCGCAAGGTAAAGGCGGAGCATCCTCTAAGCCACTATTCATACAAATTAAATTCTTTACGGTAATTAAGTTTTCTTTGGCAATTGTAGCGCTTGTCCAGCCAGTTCCTAAATATTGCGATACTTTATTATTAATATTGATAAATCCTTTTTGTTGTGCAATGCCAGTTATAAAACCTGCTAAACTTTTACTAGCTGATGCCCAATACCATAAAGAGTCTTTAGTATAAGTCCCGAAATATTTTTCTAAAACACGTTTGCCATCTTTTAGTAAAATAAAGGATTTTGTATTTTTGACTTGCAAGTAATTGTAAAGCGAATCTATTCGCGCCTGACAGTAATTTAAATTAGACGGTAAAATAGAATCCCATACAGTACCTGTTGTTGGAGGGAAATACAAACTTTGGGATTTAAGCGTAATACTAAAAAGTATAATCGCAAATAAGAGTGTAATGGGGTTCTTCATGTATAATAAATTTAGTCCATTGGACTTAATGAAGGTACAAAAGTTTAATGCATAATTGAAATATTTATTGTCACTTCGAGCGTAGTCGAGAAGCGTTCCTAAGAGATTAATTGGTTCTCGACTACGCTCGAACTGACAAAACTCAAAATGCTACAGAAAATAAAAATATTTTATTGTATATTTATCCTACATGGAAAACACAACAATTACCAAATGGTTTTTAATAGTAGGGAAAATAGAAGGCTATAGCTATTTGCTATTATTGTTTATTGCTATGCCTTTAAAATACTTTTACAACACACCTGAGTATGTGCGACCAATGGGTTCTATGCACGGTGCTTTGTTTGTAGCCTTTATGATTTTATTAGCCTTGATGTTTTTTAAAGTGAAGCTCTCTTTTAAAAATGCTTGCTTCGCTTTTTTACTATCGTTGGTGCCTTTTGGGACTTTCTTTTTGAAACGCTTGGTTTAAGGTTTTAGGAAAGTAGTTTTTCCTCCTTCATAATTTTAACGGCTAATTCTGTTTCAAGAGACCCATTTTGTAGAGAGCCTGGAAGTAGAATCACTCTCTTTTTAATTTTGCTTTCTTCATCTTCAAATAGTATTTCAAAACGAGCACGAGTTATTCCTGGAATTGCCTTTATAAATATGACATTTTTTATTTTATTTCTTTCAATTATGGGGGTTGCTGAATTATTAAGGCTTCTAATAACTCCATAAATTAAATATAAACCTAGTAATCCAAAGATCATTGTCTGAAATTGTTGACCTTTAACATATAAATCATAGGCGCCATACATAAGTATACATGAAAGGATGGTATATATAATTAGGATTCGTGAGATATTATTGCCCACAACTACCTTAGAAAAGTCGCCTCTTATCCCATTTCTACTCAGTATAATTTTATCAGAAAGTATATGGCAAAAGCCAGATTTTGTTCTAAATATTTTTTCTGTATCCATGTCCTTTTATTTCAGCCTCTCTAAAACACCTTTCCGTTTCACAATATTTTTATAATCCCATTGTATATCATTGGCTTTCTTTAACCAACGTTTTAAGTCTTTGATATTAATTTGCTCGACTGATGTATAAGTAATAGACGCATCTTTAAACTTCCC
Organism: Bacteroidia bacterium; assembly: GCA_044238845.1. Taxonomy (GTDB): domain Bacteria; phylum Bacteroidota; class Bacteroidia; order B-17B0; family Aurantibacillaceae; genus UBA4416. Next base: position 1,329 of record JBIICN010000026.1, on the reverse strand, counting down.
GCTTTTGCCTGGCACTAGCTGTTCTTCTTCAAATGTAACACCGCTCCAAAATAGCAACTGCAAGCCTGCTTTTAGTTTACTATAACCTACAATAGGGTTACCATCTAAAAACCAAACAGGATGTCCATGCCAAATTTTATTTTCTGCTTTTGGCAAATGTTGGCTAATTTCTTCGTGCAATAGCTCGCAAATAGCTTTGTCTGCTGCCGTTTGTGAGTTGTGGTAGGTTTGGATGCCTTTGTTCATTGGTTTTGATAGTAGATAAGGGATTGTTAGCAGTTGCCCTTTCCTTTCGCTTCAATATGTATTTGTCGCAGCAATAATTGCTTCATTTATATTCGAATATAATTCTTCTGAAAGTCTTTCGTATGTTTCGTTGTCGTCTTTGTTGTCGAACCCAAGATCATTCCATGAACCCATTCCGCCAAAAACCCAAGCTGAACCCGCAGAAAATAAAATCTGTTTTGCTGTCAACGAATAATTGTTAAGTGGAATAAGGTCTGCGTGATAATAGGTCGCTTCAGGTTTTGGACTATCTATTATGTTTTTTGCTTTTTCAAATATCTCTCCCCAATTCTTCAAGTTAAGACCGTACGCAAAGTTTGTGATTTCCGTTAAGGTAGTTTTCAATTTGTTTTTTATTTTCTGATTGTCAATTTGCAAATTGCTTATATGTTGTTTTTTTACAGTCATTCCGTAATTCACAGACCATATTTTTCGGTCAGTAGCATTTTGATTTGTAACTTCCCATCTATTTGTCCAATAGTTTGAATAGTTGTCATAAACAGCTTCCATTAACCAATTGCCGCCACCGCCAATAAGTCCAGCAAGTTTGTGGTCTTTTGCAAAACTTTGGTCTTTCGAGTACTCAAAGTAAAGTCGTAAATGTTTACAACCGTCAGACTTCAAATATTCAAACCATTCTGCGGGGTTCAATGCAATTACACTTTCCTTTGGTTTTAAAAAGAAAAACAATTTTTTAAAATCTCTAAAGTCAACTTTGTTGCAAAACTGAAAAGTAGTGTTAGCTGAATTAAAGTCAGGCGGAATTCTTCCATTTTTTAAATAGTCATTTCCGTATGATGTCAACGCGATTATTTGTGCTAATGGTCCTGTCATTTGATTAAGTTGGGTCGTCTTCAAGGGTTACTGCTAACGTTTTCGCGGTTTATTTCTGTTTGGGGATTTGAAACCGTTTCTACCGAAATATTACTAACAAAGCTATAATTTTATTAGACATTTGCAAAGCAAAAATAAATGTCTTTCGCGGGAGCGACTGCTTTTGCAAATGCCGAAGCCGAATGCCCAAATAGAATAAACCGTGTGTTA
>JBIICN010000067.1:0-15100 GCA_044238845.1 Bacteroidia bacterium | reverse complement strand
GTTGAGGAACACCTAAATTTCCAATCACCTTAACACCATCAACAAAATAAATAGTAGAAGAAGAACGACCACCACGAACATTTAACGCAGAACCTTCATCCGCTTGGTAAACACCAGCCGTTGTTGCTGCAACAGAGTTAATGTTTTTGGTAGCCATGTTTTGGTACTCTTCACGAGTTACAGTACCACCTGATTTCATATCACCATCGATTAATGGCTCTTGGTAATCAACCACTACAACCTCATCTAATCTAACGCCTTCACCATTTGATAACTCAATAGTAACATAAGCAGTTTTAGATTCGCCTACAACAATACCTTTTATTTCTTGTGCTTGGTAACCAACATAAACACCCTTCACATCATATTTACCTGGAGATAAAGGTTTAATAGTTGCGTAACCATCCATATCAGTAGTACCAACACCTACTTGCACTCCACCTTGGTATGCAACCACGTTTGCAAATGGAATTGTTTCTCCATTTGTTTTATCTTTTAATAAAACTTTGATGGCACCGCCACCATTTTGAGCAATTGCAGTAGCCCCAGCTAATAAAAGTGTTACGATTGAAAAGTAAATTTTTCTTAACATATTGATAGTTTTTTAATTAAGTTCGATTTGTACGAGCGGATAAATATATAAATGATAGGTAACTAGTGCAAATTTTTCTGCCGGTTTTTTGTAATAAACTGATTATGTGACTGTTATTTTCCAAATATTTTTTGTTAAAGGGTATTAAAACTTAACAAGAATTAACACGAATTTACAGAGTTGGTTTAACATATTTTTAGAGAACTGATAAATGGGCGCACAAAATTGATAAGTGGTGGGTTTTTTGGAATAAGTGGTAAAAATAAATCCAAAACTGAAAAACTAAAGTATTTTTAATGTTGCTGTACCTTAGATTTTTTTTCTTTAGGTTGTTTAGATGCTTTTCCTCTCTTTTTCTGAAATAAGCGTTGAAAAAATGGTTCGCGTTGGTGCGTATTATTTCTGATTGCTTTTCCTTTATTACGCTTCATCCTTTTGCGAACTTCTTTGGTTTGAATTCGTTTGTGATGATCGCGAATTTTTTTTTCTTCGGCACGTTTATTTCTGCGCTCTTCTTTCCACTTACGTTTATCTTCTTTATACTGTTTACGCTTGCTTTTTACAGACTGTTCTTTTTTAGGAGGCCCTCCGCCCTCTTGAGCAAAACAAGCACCTTGAAGAATTGAAAAAGTAACAAATAAAAAAAATATTCTTAAAAACATGGTGTACTATTTTATAATTATAATATAACGTTTAGCGAGTTACTCTTTTCCTTTATAACGAATCACTTCTACACCAAATTTTCTCAAAAAATCAACACCCTCATCAGACGGAATTTTTTTGTATTCGGCATAGCTATTTTTGTAATACACTCTCTTAATTCCCATCGTATAAATTACTCTGGCACAGGCAATACAAGGTGATAAAGTAACATATAATGTAGAACCATCGATCGTGGTATTGTTTTTAACCGCATACAAAATAGCGTTTTGCTCAGCATGGAGCGCTAAAGAACAACTTCCTTTACTATCACGAGCACACCCATGCTCAGGCCACTCCTGGTCGCAATTATGCGTACCTGCTGGTGGGCCATTATATCCAAGAGACACAATACGTGTATCTTTGGTTAGAACCGCTCCAACCTGAGCTTTTACGCAATGTGAGCGTAAGGCTAGCTTTTCAGCTAACTCCATATATATTTCTTCGTAACTAGGCTTCATATTTGAGTTCAAAGGTAAGTTTTTTAACCTAAATGGAAAGTTTGTTCGAGAAAAATCCTCCCCCGTCCTGCGGACACCCCCTCATAGAGGGTGATAAAAAAAGGCAAAGAAAACACAATGGTTTTACTTTGCCTTTTAACTACTTATAAGATTATATTATTTAGAAACTAATGTTTTACCCATACGTTTACGCTCGTTTTCATCTAAATAGATTTTACGTAAACGGATAAAAGATGGTGTAATTTCAACGTATTCATCACCTTGAATGTATTCCATTGCTTCTTCTAAACTGAAGTTAATTTTTGGAACAATACGCATTTTATCATCAGTACCTGATGCACGCATGTTTGTTAATTGTTTTTCAGTACAAATATTTACAACTAAATCATCGGGACGGATATGCTCACCAATTACCATACCTGGGTAAATTTCGTCACCTGCTTCAACGAAGAATTTACCACGATCTTGTAATTTATCAATAGAGTAAGCAACCGCAGTACCTTTATCTTTAGAGATTAATACACCTGCAATACGGCTTGGAATTGGACCTTTCCAAGGCTCGTAATCTTTGAAACGGTGAGCCATAATAGCCTCACCAGCTGTAGCAGTTAATACGTTGTTACGTAAACCAATAATACCACGAGAAGGGATTTCGAACTCAATGTGAGTTAAATCTCCTTTAGCTTCCATGATTAATAAATTTCCTTTACGTTGAGTTACTAAATCAATTACTTTAGAAGCTGATTCTTGAGGAACGTCAACTGTTAAAACCTCAATTGGCTCACATTTTTGACCATCGATTTCTTTAACAATAACTTGTGGCTGACCTAATTGTAACTCATACCCCTCACGACGCATCGTTTCAATTAATACAGATAAGTGAAGAATACCACGACCAAATACTAAATAAGAATCAGGTGAAGATGTTTCTTCAACACGCATTGCTAAGTTTTTCTCTAATTCTTTATATAAACGATCACGTAAGTGACGAGAAGTAACGAATTTACCATCTTTACCAAAGAAAGGAGAGTTGTTAATTGTAAACAACATACTCATCGTTGGCTCATCAATTTTCATTGTTGGCATCGCTTCTGGAGCTTCAAAATCAGCTACTGTATCGCCAATTTCAAATCCTTCGATTCCAGTAAATGCACAAATATCACCAGTTTGAACTTCAGATACTTTAACTTTACCTAAACCTTCGAATACAAATAACTCTTTAATACGAGATTTTTGAATGCTTCCATCACGTTTTACAACAGATACAGGCATATTTTCTTTAATAATACCTCTAAAAACACGTCCTACAGCGATACGACCGATGAAAGAAGAATAATCTAAAGATGTAATTTGAATTTGTAAAGTTCCAACACGCTCAGGAGCAGTAGGAATGTTTTCTAAAATAGTATCTAATAAATAAGTAACGTCAGTTGTAGGAGTTTTATAATCTGCACCCATCCAACCATTTTTACTAGAACCGTAAACAGTTGGGAAATTTAATTGATCTTCAGTAGCATCTAAGTTAAAGAATAAATCAAATACGTTATCATGAACTTCTTCAGGACGACAGTTTGGTTTATCTACTTTATTAATTACTACAATAGCTTTTTTACCAGCTGCAATTGCTTTTTGAGTCACAAAACGAGTTTGAGGCATAGGCCCTTCAAAAGCATCTACTAATAAAATTACACCATCCGCCATGTTTAATGTACGTTCAACTTCTCCACCAAAGTCAGCATGCCCCGGTGTGTCAATGATGTTAATTTTTGTTCCTTTATAAGTAACTGATACGTTTTTAGCTAAAATAGTAATACCACGCTCACGCTCTAAGTCGTTGTTATCAAGGATTAACTCACCTGACGCTTGATTTTCTCTAAATAAATTACATTGGTGTAAAATTTTATCTACTAATGTTGTTTTCCCGTGATCGACATGGGCAATGATGGCAATGTTTCTAATTTCTGACATGTTATATTTTAATAAGGCCGCAAAAGTAGTGCTTTTTAAGTCAGAAAGCAATTTATCTTGTTGAAAATGTAGCAATTGGCATTAAATAATCATTAAAATAACGTAAATATTTGAAATATTAACCACATAGCCACATAGAAAAAGTAATTATTTAAAGGTTTAGGAAGAAAACACGTTTTGTCACATCGTTGAACTATGTAATGCTAAATTTTTTAACCCTTCGTAAAATAAAACAAACTATGTTTCTATTTAGTTAAAAATCTTTACAAACAAAAATGCCTAATGCAATTACAAATTGTTATGTTAATTTTGGAGGATACAAATTGAAATTGTCAAAATCCTTAAAATATCTATTATTCTGCATCACAATTATTGTTGGCGTGATTATTTTTTCGTGTGAAACTCCTGAAATTAAAAACACATCAACTGAAATTAAAAAAAATACGTTGTTGTATTTGAATCATTCTGACTCCGCAAAGTATGTTGGAATTAACACCTGTAAATTGTGCCATCAAGATATTTATAATACATACATTAAAACAGGAATGGGAAAATCATTTGATATTGCTTCCAAAACAAAATCATCAGGTGATTACCACAACTCCGTGATTTACGACAAAGTTGGTGATTTTTATTACAAAGCCTTTTGGCAAAATGATAGTTTACGTTTTTTAGAATTCCGCTTACAAGGTAAAGATACAATTTACAAACGCCAGGAAACAGTTAATTATATTGTTGGTTCAGGACAACACACCAATTCACATATTCAATCGGTAAATGGTTATTTAAATCAAATGCCAATGACTTTTTATACTCAAAAAAAGAAATGGGATTTGCCACCAGGTTTTGAAGATGGTCATAATAGCCGTTTTATGCGCAAGATTGGATTAGAATGTATGAGTTGTCACAACAACTATCCTGAATTTGTATTAGGGTCAGAAAATAAATTTACAGCCGTTCCTGAAGGCATTAATTGCGAACGTTGCCACGGACCAGGAAGCATACATGTAGCGGAAAGACAAACAGGTAGTAGAATTGACACATCTAAATATATTGATTATAGTATTGTGAATCCTGCTAAGTTGAGTATTGATGCTCAATTTGATATTTGCCAACGTTGTCATTTACAAGGCAACACTGTTTTAAAAGAAGGCAAGTCCTTTTATGATTTTAAACCAGGCATGAAACTAAGTGATTATATGACTGTGTTTTTACCAAAATATAAAAATGCTGATGATGAGTTTATTATGGCATCGCATGCTGATAGATTAAAACAAAGTAAGTGTTTTGTAGCTTCGGCAAGCTCAGCTACCATCGTTTCGGCGACTTCGACAAGCTCAGTCACCGGATCAAATAAATTAAAACCATACAAAGATGCGATGACCTGTGTCACATGTCATAATCCACATGTAAGTGTGAGAGAAACAAATTCAAATGTATTTAATGATGCTTGTAACTCATGTCATAACGAAAACGGTAAATCAAAAATCAATTGTAGTAAAAAAGGAATTACTATTACATCAAACTGTGTTGGGTGTCACATGCCTAAATCTGGTTCTATAGATATCCCTCACGTAACGGTTCACGATCATTACATTCGCAAACCAATAACATACACTGATAAAAAAGGCATTAAAGAATTTATTGGATTATATGCCATCAACGAAAAAAATCCAAGTTCAATAACAAAAGCTAGAGCTTATTTAAACCAGTATGAAAAATTTGAAAACAAATCGTACTACTTAGATAGTGCCTTAATTTATTTAAAAGACAAAACAGAAACTGATATCAAGACAAACCTAGAACCGTTAGTTCAATTATACTTTATAAAAAATGACTTTAATAAGATTGCAAACTATACTAATAAACTAAGTGATCAAACCATATTAAATACTTTATTGATTAAAAAATCATACTCAAACGATAACGCTTGGACTAGCTACCGCATTGGTGAAGCATTTTACAATTTAGGAGATTTACAACGCTCTATTAATTATTACAAAAAAGCAGTTGACTTAGCTCCTTTTGTATTAGATTTTAAAAATAAATATGGTTCTGCATTAGCCGCTAAAGGATTATTGCCGAATGCAGAAAAAGAATTTAATGAGATATTAAAAGAAAACCCAAAACATGTTTCTGCACTTACCAATTTAGGGTACGTGAAATTAGCGCAAGGACAAGTAAAAGACGCTGAGCAATTGTATTTTAAAGCATTATCTCTTGATCCGGATTATGAAGCGCTATTATTAAACATTGCCGGATTATACGCCTATAAAAAAGATTTTAAGCAAGCCGAGCTTTACATTAATAAATTATTAAAACGCAATCCGAATAATACAAAGGCAAAACAAGCTTTATCACAAATAAAACAAATGCTTTAAAATGGCTACTATTAAATCTACTTCATACTCGATATATATAGGCGAAAAAAGTTTTGATGCGCTCAATACTTTTTTAACAAAAAATACATACAGTAATTATTATATTATTTGTGATGAAAATACATTTGAATTTTGTTTACCAACGTTATTATTTCATTCTCCATTATTAAATGAAGCAGAGATTATTGAATTAGAAAGCGGAGAAGATAAAAAAACATTAGAAACCTGCTTACAAGTTTGGGGAGCATTAACCGATACTGGTGCTGATAAAAAAAGTTTAATCATCAATTTAGGCGGCGGTGTAATTAGTGATTTAGGCGGCTTTGTAGCTTCTACATTTAAAAGAGGTATTGATTGCATTAATATTCCAACAACCTTATTAAGTATGGTTGATGCTAGTGTTGGAGGAAAAACGGGCGTTGATTTTGAAGGCATCAAAAATCATATTGGAACAACTAGTGAGCCTAAAGCTATATTTGTAAATCCATCATTTTTAGAAACACTATCAGAGCGACAAATAAAAAATGGCTTTGCAGAAGTCATTAAAATAGCCATAATAGCAGATGCGACTTTTTGGGAAGAATTAAAAAAACTAAAATCAGTAAAAGAATTTAGCTCTGAAAAAGTAATCACAAAAGCTATTGCATTAAAAAACAGTATCGTTAAAAAAGATTTGCATGAAAATGATTTACGTAAGTCATTAAACTTTGGTCATAATATTGGTCATGCGCTTGAAAGCTCTTTGATTCAACAACAAAAAGACATTCTACATGGTGAAGCTGTAGCTGCGGGGATGATTATGGAAGCTAAAATTGCATTGTCATTAAAAAGGATATCAGCAAAAGAGTGCAAAGAGGTAACAGATTATATTTTTTCTATTTATAAAAATATTAAAATCACAAAAGAGACAGAATCTCAATTACTAAAGTACATTCTTCATGATAAAAAAAACATAGGCGATAATTTATGTTTTGCTTTACCTAAGGGAATTGGTGCTTATGAGTTGTATTGTGGGGTTTCTTTAGATGAAATTAAAAAGGTAATTAGTAATTATTAGTTTTTAAATTTTAATCCCAATCACACATACGTCATCCACTTGTTCTAAATCACCCTTCCAGTTTTCGAAAGTTTCATTTAACACATTTACCTGACTTTGCAAAGGTTCATTACTTATTGAAACCAATAGCTCTTTTAATTGTTTATATTTAAATTTTTTTCCTTTTGGTCCACCGAACTGATCAGCAAAACCATCAGTAATTGTATAAATACAATCCTCAGATTCTAACAAAATAGAATTCGTTTCGAAAGGATTCATGACATCTGAATATCCTACAGGCATTTTTTGAGCTGATAAAACTATTAATCCATTTTTTCTAATTAAATAAATTGGATTGTTTGCAGCAGCATACTCTAAGGTTTTTGATTGAAAATCAATTTTACAAACCACTGCATCCATGCCGTCTTTTGAATATCCATCATCTGTTTTAAGAGATCTAACTATCTCCTCTCTTAGCCTATTTAAAATATCTCCTGGATTAGTAACGCCTCGCTCAATTACAATTTCATTTAGTAAATTAATGCCTAGCATACTCATAAAGCCACCGGGAACACCATGTCCCGTTGAATCGGCTGTAACATAAAACAAAGCCTTATCTGTTTTATGAAACCAATAAAAATCTCCGCTAACAATATCTTTTGGTTTAAATAAAATAAAATGCTCGGTATCTGTTTTGCTAAGTTCTCCCAAAATAAATTTATGACTCGGCAAAACAGCTAATTGAATTTTTTGAGCATACTTTATACTATCTGTAATATCTTTATTTTTTTCAGAAAGTTCTTGGTATGCTTTATCGATTACTATTTTCTGTGCTTCAATAGCTTCGTTTTTCCTATTAATTGCTTCCGCAATTTCTTGTTTTTCTTTATATCTCTTTAAAAGTAGGATTCCAATTAATAAAATGAGAGCTCCAAAAATCGAAAGTACAACAATGAAGTTATTCTTCTTTTGAAGTTTTTCACTGTTTTCTTTTTCTTTTAATTGCTGAACTAACTTTATTTCATTTAATTCAATTTCCTTCTCTTTAGTTTTAAATTTTGTTTCTAATTCTACTATTTGATTAGCGTTATCAATACTTCTCAAGCTATCTTTAATTGACATTAATTTATTTAAAATGATGTTAGCGTTAAAATAATCTTTCTTGCCTTCATAGGCATCTTTTAAATTAACATAAGAAAATTTTAAATCTTCTTTAGATCCCAAACGTTGAGCAATACTAACTACTTGTTGACTGATAGAAATAGCATCATCATATTTTTCAAGCGTAATAAAAATACTTCCCAAATTTTCCATGCTAGCAAGCATTCCTAGAGTATCTCTAATGGATTCTCGTATTTTATAACTTCGTTTATTAAAATTTAATGCTTTTCTAAAATCTTTTTGTTGTTTATAAACGAGTGACATATTATCTAAACAAGCCGCCATTTCATTCATCTTTTTTTTCTTCTCAAAGATTACCAAGGCACTATTATAATACTGTAAGGCATTTTCAAAATCTCTATTCTCATCAAAAATAATTGCCAAATTGCCATAACTAGCTGCTAATCCATTGTCATCATTTATTTCTATACTAATGGAAATATTTTTTTTGTAATAATAAATTGCCTTTTCAGTAAATCCTTGATACCAATACACAATGCCTATGGCTGTATAACACTGTGCTAGTTTGCCTTTATTATTTGATTTTTTAAATAAATCATGAGCTGTTAAAAAACTTTGAAGAGCAGTTTTATAATCTGCTTTTGCTAAAGCACTATATCCATATAAAATATATCCTTGGCCAATTACAGATGTATCTCTGAGTTTTTTGCCGATTTTTATTGAAATAGCTCCACAGGATAACGCTGAATCGATGTTATATTGAGAAAGTTCATCGCCATATTCTAACAATGCTTCCACTTTCTTTTTTTCATCAGTTTGTTTAAGATAGTTATTATGCAAACTATCTAAATTTTGAGAGTTAGCGATGCTAACAAAAATAAATAAGAATATGTAAAGGAAAGTTTTAATATGACAGAAATGATAATATACTAAGTTAAGATTAAAACTTAAATAAAAAAAGCTCTCCTAAATTAAGAGAGCTAAAATTAATTGAAAACTCTTCAATCTAGTTCTTCAATTTCACAATAATAAATTCTGTTCTTCTATTTTGCGAATGTTCAAATTCTGTACAAGTAGATTTTACTTTTCCTTCACAGCCACAAGAATTTAATAATTTACTTTCTCCATAACCTTTTCCTGAAATTCTAGTTTTATCAATCCCCTGTTTTACAATATAAGCAGCTGATGCTTTTGCTCTTGCTCCCGATAATTTAAGATTAGATGCAGCTGCCCCCCTGCAATCTGTATGTGCTCCCAACTCAATAATCATTGCTGGATATTCTTTCATTACTGCTACTACTTTATCTAATTCTACGGATGCATCTTTTCGGATAGTTGATTTTCCTAAATCAAAATAAATAGGCTTAATATCAATCATTTTTGCTAAATCCATTCCAACTTCAACTTTTCCAATCGTTAAGGCTAATAATTCATTCATTTGAATTTCACCTTCTTTTTTAATTTCATACGTAAAATTTGTTGTTTTAGTCACATACCCTTCTTTTTCAATTGTAACTAAATACAATAATTTATCGCCAATTCTTTTGCCTTTTAAAGGTTTTTTATACTCGCCATTTTTTTCTGTTTGAATTAATTCAAAATCATTACTTACTGCTAAGTCTTTCATTTTAATTTTCACTCCTTCAATTCCTGCACCAGTTTTAGCATCATATATACCAGCTAATAAAGATAAATTTGGATCTTTTTCTAATTCAAAGGTTTTTGTAAACTCATCTCCTTCAGGTGTTGTTTTAGTTGAAAGTGAATCTTCAATATCAAAGTAGTTCTCTTTTTTTACTAATAATTTATAACTCACATCTTCTTCTAAAACAAACTGAAATTCACCTTTATCATTTGTAGTAAATGAATCTGTATTAAGCTTAATAGTTGTTAAGGGAAGTATTTCTTGATTGTCTTTATTTTTCACTATAAAATTCACCGTTTTTCCTCTGGCTACTTTTTTTAGAATATCTACATTATAAATATCATCATTCATTCCACCAGTTTTTCTGTTAGAACTTAAAAATGCTTTTTTGCCTTCTGCATATACATTGTAAGCAAAATCATCATGTTCACTATTTACAGGTTTGCCCATATTATAAATTTTCCCAGCTTTATCTTCTTTGATTTTTGTTTCAAAAATATCTAAACCTCCAAGGCCTTGATGACCATTTGAAGCAAAGTATAAAATATTATCTTCAGTTATAGATGGAAATAATTCATTGCCTTGTGTATTAACCTTGTCGCCTAAATTTATTGGTGATCCCCATGCTCCACCAGCATCTAATTTGCAATACCAAATGTCCATGCCTCCTTGTCCTCCGCCCATGTCTGAAGCAAAATATAAAGTTTTTCCATCACTACTTAAAGCAGGATGCGCACAATTGTATTCGTTACTATTTATTTTCAAATCCATTAATGATTGAATATCGTCTTTTATAATGGTTGCTTGAAAAATTCTAAGCTTTTGAGATCCATCCAAACTTTTTTCTTTTTTGTTAATACCATTTCTAGTAAAAAATATGGTTTGACCATCTTTAGAGGAACAAAAAGGACCGTCATTAAACTTTGTTGCAAACTCCGCAATGAACATTGCAGGCGTTTCGTATTCGCCAAATTGATTTTTTTCAGTCATGTACATATGGCAATAACTATTACCTGTCCATCCATGTCTTTTTGTAATCCAAGTTGATTTTGTTCTTGTTGATGTAAAAACAATTTTATCATTTAAAAAAGTAGTTGCGGCAAAATCATCATAGGTAGTATTGAATGGAGATTCTAAAACACTATAAGCATCCGCATTTTTAGAAAATGCAGCAAGATTTGCTAATCCTTTTGAAAACTCTTCTCCGCGTTTATCAGCTTTGAACTCATCCATGTATCTTTTTGCATCATCATATTTTCCTGCTTCCATTAAAGCTTGTCCATAGTATAATTTATGAACTTCTTCTGCTTTACCACTACTAACTAATTTACCATAGCAAATTAATTGACCTTTATTGTTGTTTGTTAAACGATAGCAATCCCCTAAATTATTTAAGACTTCTGCATTTGAACTATCTTTTTTCAACACGCTTTCGTATTTTGGGATAGCTTGAGTGTATAATTTTTGAAAATACAATTTGTTAGCCGAATTGATAGAGCCCGTTTGAGCGGTTCCATTTAAAGCAAACAAACATATAATTGAAAATATAATATTTGACTTATTCATAAAATTAGAAATATCTTGGTGTTACTACTTTACGTTGTTTGTATGAAAAAACATATCCTAATGTAATCTCATGAGAACCTTGTGAGTATGTTTGAATTTTTGTTAAGGCATAATCATATGAATAATTAACCAAAAATTGAGGCGTTACCTGTAATCCTAATAATGCCGAAATATCAGCGCCACTTCTATAAGAAACGCCAGCCCAAATTTTACTTTTGATTAAAAAATTTACATTCACATCAAACTGCAAAGGTGCATTTTGAACAAGTTTAATCATAGTTTGAGGCTTCACTTTTAAATCTTCGTTAATATCAAATACATAACCAGCAGTTAAATAGTAATGAAACTTACTGACGTTTAATTTGTTTGATTTTATAATTTCACCAGATTGGTTAAACATATAACTATCATCTACCATTCTAGGTACCGATACACCAGCATAAAATTTATTAGTGTAGTAATAAATACCAGCTCCAAAGTTTGGAGCAATAATACTTGGCGTGTTGCTTGAAATCTGAATATCACCAGTTTCTGTAGCTTTTAGTTCGGACAACTTATTAACTTGATTGTGAATACCTCCCATTAAACCAAACGATAATTTTCCTTTTTCGCTTACTTTAAGTCTGTAAGCATAATTTAAGTACACCAAATTTCTGCTTAATTTACCAATTTGCTCATTTAATAAACTAATACCTAGTCCCATTTTATCATTAGCTAAAGGGCCATGTAAAGTAAATGATGTGGTAATTGGTCTTCCTGGGAAATTAATCCACTGTTGCCTATGACTCATGTTAACTGCCATAGCATCTTTAGAACCTGCATACGCTGGATTAATGTACATCTCGTTAAACATGTATTGTGTAAACATAGCGTCATACTGTGCATTAGCACAAACGACACTAAATAATGCTACTATAATTATTAAAATTGATTTTTTCATTTTCTTTATTTTCAAGATTATCAAATGCTATTTATTATTAATACTGTAATACAACATATCCATTTATTGTTTCATCAACACCATCTTCAAATTCAACGATATAGTAGTAAGTGCCTTGTGGTAATTTATTATTGCCTATAATTAATCCACTCACATTTGGTATACCTTCCCATGTATTATCATAAGATTCATTTTCATACACCTTATTACCCCAACGATTAAACACAGTTATTTTTACAGTTCTACCTTCAATGCCTTTAATAACGAAGAAATCATTTTTACCATCACCATCTGGCGTAAATACTTCAGGTATAAATAAATTCACATCAGGTAACTCTAATACTGTAGGTACATTTTCGCCTGGATCACTTGCGTTTCCATTTCCATTAGGATCAGGCTCGCTGCCAGTATGGGAGGTATCTCTAACGATACCGCCATCAGATCCAAATCCAGCACCTATGGCAGTATTGGTTAATGAACGAACTCCGTTTGGTGTAACATTAAGAACTAATGTAATAGTTTCTGTCTGTCCAGGTGCTAATGTGCTACTATTAGACACTAATAATCCTATATCAGTATTCCCATTATAATTACTATTAGCAGTTAAGCTTCCTGTTGCTGTTGGCCCTGATTTAATAGTAAATGTTGCTGGATTTAGTATTACCAAACTATCTAGTACTTGAACAAAATTAATTGTGTCGTTACCCAAATTTTTAACAGTGATAACATAAGTCACATCTAATGTTTTATCTGGTAGTATTCCAGATACACTTCCGCTTTTAGCAACACCTATTTGAGTATTTGGAGTTAAAGTAACAACAGTAGCCGTATCATTATTTGTTGGATCACCATCATTATCTGGGTCCCAAGCAAATCCTGTATTTGAACTATCAGACACAGTCGTTGTTCCATCAAATCCAAATCCAATAGCAGAGTTATTAAATGGCCCAAAGAATCCATTTGGATTAATTTGAACAGTAAATACAATGGTATCTTTTCTGCCAGCTGTTAAAGTACTTGTTGCTGGAATTAGCATGTCGTTTTGAGAAGAACCATTATAACTTGAATTAACAGTTAAGCTACTGTTTAATGATGTAACAACAGGAGTTGATATCACACTATATGTAGTAGGAAGAGGAAACGTATTGTTTAAATTATCAATAATACTGAATCCAGTTAAATCAACCGTTGATGCATTTGTAGCTACAACTGTGTAAGTTACATTGTAAGCGTTATTGTTTACAAAGGTTGGAGTACTTACAGCTTTTGTCATTCCTAAAACAGTTGTACTTACTGTTGAACAGTTTGTTGGAGTTAAAAGTACAGTTGTGTCTTTGAAACAACCATTTGCGCCAAACACACGAATAGTATATGGTGTTGATACTACTGGATTATTTAATGTATTTGTTAATATTCCACTAAAAGGAATTACTGAACCAGTACTATAAGTTGCAGTTCCTGTATAAGTTGACGCTTGAGATAAATCATAAGTATCTGTACTTGAATTTCCAGAAATTAAAATTGTACCATCATTATTAGCAACAGTTCCTGAGCAAGTTGCAGGAATTATAGTAGCAGTAAATACAGGAGTTACTGTACTTGTCCCAATAGTAATGGTTACCGTATTTTGACATCCATTTGAAGGGTCTGTAACTACTACTGTATAATCTCCAGCTACATTTGTTGTTGGACTTTGTGCTGATGATGTAAAACTTGCTGGACCTGACCATAAGTAATTCAATGGTGGAACAGTTGCTGTGATTACGGACAGTGTTACCGTTGAGTTACAACCTAATACTGGTGCTGGAGATACAACTCCAACAACAGGTATTGTAGTGTTAGCAATTACAGTAGTAGTTGCTGTTGTTGAACAACCAGTAACTGGATCAGAAACGGTTAAGGTATAATCACCCGGAATTATTACATCCGAAGGACTTTGAACAGACGAGGTATATGAACTTGGTCCACTCCATGAATAATTAACACCAGTAGAAGTTGAGTTACCAGTTAAGTTAACTGTAGAAGTAAGACAAGTAATATCTCCACTTACAATTGCGGTTACATTTAATGGGCCTGGTGTTACATCTACAAATACAGCTGTTGTTGCAACACATCCACCGTTATCACCTATTAATGTGTATGTAGTTGCGATAGTTGGCGTTACAATTGAAATATTTCCAGTTGTATTTTGTGGTATCCATGTATAAGAGGTAGTGCCACTTCCTGTTAAAGTTGCAGAAGAGCCTGCACATACAATTGTTGGATTCGCAACCGCTGTAACCGTTGGGCCAGGTGTTACTGTTATAACAACTGTAGTTGTTGCAATACATCCGCTACCATTATCTCCATCTACAGTATATGTTGTCGTAGTTGTTGGTGTAACAACAACATTTGCTCCATTTAATGCGCCAGGATTCCATGTATATGAAGTTGCTCCACTGGCACTTAGCGAGCCTGATGAACCTTCACATAAAATTGAAGGAGATGATACTGCAGTAATTGTTGGACTTCCAACACTAATTGTAATAGTTTGAGATGAAGAACATCCGATTGCATCTTCACCAGTAACTGTATAAGTTGTTGTTACCAATGGAGCATCAACTATAGAAGCTGTTGAAGCCGCTGTTGGATTCCAAGTATATGAAGTTGCACCAGTTGCAGTTAAAGTAACTGATGCACTAGTACATAAT
>JBIICN010000110.1:0-4484 GCA_044238845.1 Bacteroidia bacterium | reverse complement strand
ACGAATACTGTTACTTGATCTTGTCCTGAGCAACCACTTAAATTTGTAACTGTTACCGTATAAACTGTAGTTAATGTTGTATTGGATACTGGATTAGAAATTGCTGAATTATTTAATGTTGAGCTATTATTCCACAAGTATGAATATCCACTTCCGTTTGGTAAAACATTTAATTGTGAATTCGCTCCAAAACAAATCGTATCATTTAATCCTGCATTTACAATAATAGAAGGATCTACAGTTATAGTAAATACGTTTGCGATACCAGAACAACCATTTAATGTTGGAGTTACACTAATTACACTTCCTACCGAATTGGTTGAGCTATTTACAGCTTGAAATGAAGGAATATTTCCAGTTCCTGAAGAACCTAAACCGATAGATGAGTTTGAATTTTGCCAATTAAACACAGTTCCTGATATTGATGATGAAAAACTGGGAATAGACACTATTGAACCGCTACAAGTTATTACATTAGACGGCACTATTACATTAACACTAATTGTATTTGTCGTCACACTAATAGAAGATGATGGAGATGCACATAAATTGGCATCTGTGTAAGTTAAACTATACGTACCTGAATTTACAACAGTAATTGAACTAGCCGTACTTCCATTACTCCATAAATTACCATTTGCTACATTAGATGTTAACGTATAAGATTGACCAGAACATAAGCCTACACTTGATGAAGTAATAATAGGCGCTGTAGGCAATGGATTTACTGTTACTGAAATGACAGAAGAATTAGAACCGCAAATCCCACTTCCCGAACTGACAGAATAATTTCCTGATGAAGTAACCAATATTGTTTGTGTATTAGCTCCGGTACTCCAAATGTTTCCACTAGCAGTACTTGAACTTAAAATAACACTTCCTCCTGCACAAAAAATAGTTGATCCACTGGCTGTAATTGTTGGTGTTGGCTGAACCGCATTAACACTTACATTAACAGATGTTGTAGGAGATAAACAACCATTAGCACCTTGAATGTGTAATGAATACGTACCTGTTGTATTAGCTATAATACTTTGAGTGGTTACGCCATTACTCCAATTATTACCGGTAGCACTTGACGATGTTAATGTTGTAGATTGTCCGCTGCAGATTGATAATCCGGTATTATTTATAATTGGTGCTGGTGGATTTGATAATAGTGTAACTACAATAACTGATGATGTTGCGCTACATCCACCAGCGTTGGTTACAGTTACACTATAATTTCCAGCATTTGAAACCGTAATATTTTGAGAGGTAGCACCATTACTCCAAACATTACCATTTGTACTTGATGAGGATAAAACAACACTTTGACCAGGACAAAAAGAGGTAGATCCTGACGCAGTTATAGATGGAATGGCTGGTAAGGCAACTGTATTTACAACAACAGATGCCGGATTTGATACACAACCAGCAGCATTACTAACTGTTAACGTATATGTACCTGCCGTTGAAACATTAATGGATTGGGCAGTAGAACCGTTGCTCCAATTATTACCAGAAGAACTACTGGAAGTTAATGTAGTAGAGTTACCAATGCAAATAGATAAGCCTGTATTTGTGATTGTAGGTGTACTGGGTTTAGAATTTAGTGTTACCGTAATAGCCGAACAGCTGGTAGGATTATTATTGCAATCTAAATTATTTACATAATAAGTAGTAGTAACAGAAGGTGTTACTACAATACTAGTTCCTGTTCCTACAATTGGTCCGCTGCATGAACCTGTATGCCATTGAGAATTTATTGCAGTTCCACCAGCCGTTAAGGTTGTCGTTGTGGGATTACAAAATGGGCCTGTGTTTCCAGTTATCGAACCTGGTGGATTTGTAATACTACAGCAAGATGCACCAGTAATATTACCAATGGTAATAAATTGACGAGCAGGATCTGTACAAGGTACTAAACTAGCGCAAGGAGGTGTTGTTGAAGCACCACAAGGAGTAAATGTAGAGCAACGAGTTACTCTTTTACCTGATAAATATTTTATAGTTATTTGAGTAACTGGCCCCGTAAATGAGATAGTTACACTACCCTGAGATGCTTGATTACATGCTGGTTTGCCAACTATTTTAACGGTTGCGGCAACCACTTGAACGGTTTGTTGTAATGGATTTACTTGAGTAAAAGATACTCCTGTAGCACCCACAGCAGATATAAACACAGAGTCAGTCCAAGCATTTGAACAAAAATCAGATGTATTTGCATTGTGATTAATATCATATAAAGTAAATGATGGATTATTTAGGGCTGGTGCAAAATTTGAAACAACATCTGTTGATGATGATGTGTTATTCCAATTATGATCCAAAAACAACCCGGTTCCATTTGTTCCAACAGCATTATCAAACTTTGGTGCACCTGCATTAAAATTTACACCATTTATAGTAGCGTTCATTGTACAGCCACCTCCTTGCGTGTTAGAATAGCTCGTACCACCGGCAGGAAAAGAGTTCCAGTTGTATGTAATTTGAGCATTAACAGAATTGACAATGCAAAAAATATAAAGAATATAAAAAAGAACTTTATTCATGTATCTAAATTATTGTTTTTTTTAAGGTCATTGGTACATACCCAGTTTAGCCATTTGTCCCCGATAACTATCGGGATGTGCATCAGGCAAACATGAGTATTTTATATAAACAAATGATTTATAACAAAAGTCGTAATTATATAAGTCGTTTTTAGAGTGATTTCCCCTCAGTTAGTAAAAGTGTATTTTATTGAGTCAAGTAGATTTAATTATTCGCTTTTATTAATTTTAAATTGAATGGTTCATTATTGACATACCCACTTAAAAAGTAAATAGATTGAGCTAAATCATTTGTTTTTACAGAAATTTTTGTCGTTTCTCCTTCTAATATTGTATCATCATAAACCTTCTTAACTTCTTGGCCTAGGGCATCGTAAATAGACATGGTAATCCGAGCTGATACAGTAGTTTTTAAATTTAAACTTAACTCATTACTAAACGGATTTGTTAAAGCTATTATATCAAATGGTAAATTTGAACAGTTTTTAAAATATGATTTAGCAGAAAATTCTTTTTCGGTATTATCTACATTGGTTTGTTTTAATTTATAATAGGTTATTCCATTTAGTGGCGTCTGATCTACATAATTATAATTTTGAGTTATTGAACTATTTCCTTGACTATTTATTGTAGCTATAGAATTGAAATTCACTCCGTCTGATGATCTCAGAATAGTAAAATATTGATTATTTTCTTCACTTGCGGTTGACCAAGTTATTAACGGCTTATCTGATTGACATTTTACATTAAAATCAATTAATGATATTGGAAGAATTCCGCAGCCTACACTAGTGCCTGAAATGTTTCCTATTGTTATAAATTGTCTTGTTGGATTAGTTGCATTTAATAAAGTTGCACACGGTGGGGTGCCTACTACGGCACCACAAGATGTAAATACACTACAATATGTTAATTTATTTCCCGAGGTATATCTTATTGTAATTTGAGTCACAGGTCCGGTAAAATTTATCAAAACATTACCTAGTGTTGTAACGCCGCAAAGTGGAATAGCAACAATTTTTACTGTAGTACCTATTGTTTGAATATTTGTTTGTGAAGGAATTGAATTCACTGCTGTGACAGCGGTAGCTCCAACGGCACTTACAAAAACAGAATCAACAAAGGAGTTAGTTGAGAAATTAGAAGTGTTTGGAGTCGTATTAATATCAAATATCCTAAATGAAGGATTTGTTAATGCTGGCGAAAAAGTATTTTGAACTTGAGTAACGGTTGTTTTATTTGACCAATTTTGATCTAATAATAATCCTACTCCACTTGTTGTTACGGCGTTATCAAACCTAGGCCCTGTTGAGCTATTGTAATCACCAATTGCAGAGCCTGTAATATTAGTAGTCATAGAGCAACCAACTGGCTGAGTATTTGTATATGAAAAACCTCCGGTTGTAAATGAGTTCCAATTATAAGTTACTTGAGAATAACTGAATCTAAAAAGGAAAATAAATATATAAAAGGGTAAAATTATTTTCATTTACAATCAATTTTTATGTAAATTAATATAAAATCAGTATAGTTTTAATAGGTGAATTCCCCTCAAAATTTTATACAAAAAACGCAGCTATTTACAGCTGCGTTTTTTTTAACTCAAAAAACTAATTTCAATTAAAACTTAGTAATCAAGAATTCTGTTCTACGATTGGCTTGATGTTCATCTTCGGACTCGCAACCATTGATCAATTTGCTTTCGCCGTAACCTTTACCCACGATTCTGTTTTTAGCGATGCCTTTTGATACGATGTATTCAGCTGATGATTTAGCACGCTTGCTGGATAAAGATAAGTTATAGGCTTTTGTTGAACGACAATCTGTGTGAGACCCAAGCTCAATGGTCATCGTTGGATTTTCTTGCATGACTTTGACGATCTTGTCAAGCTCTGCGGCGGCATCTTTACGGATGTTCCATTTAGCTAAGTCGAAGTAAATCGGATTGAT
>JBIICN010000109.1:0-4599 GCA_044238845.1 Bacteroidia bacterium | reverse complement strand
GAGACATTTATTACCATGGCCACTAAATCTCTTAAGCCAGAAGAAAAATCAAACTATGATGTCTTATTAGCTAGTGCTAAAAGCTCAAAAGTTGATACGGCTTATGTTCCTGTTGTTGAATTTTGGGATAAACAAAAAAGACCAGATTTTGCTTCTTATTTTGTAGAACAAATTGCTGAAAGACAACAAACTTCGTTAGCTTATAGTAAAGCGGGCGATCGCTATTACTATTCAGTGCGTTTTATAAAAGATAATAATGAAATACCAGCTTTATATCAAAGCGCGATTCGTTGTTATGAAAAAGCAATTGAAAAAGATGCAAAAAACATAGATGCTAAAATTCAATTAGCCGCTTGTTTTGTGGAGGATGGAAAAGACCCAATGAAAGGAATTGGCTTATTACGCGATGTTGAAAAAACAGATAGTAATAATGTGAAATTACAATTGACTTTTGCATTTTTCTCTGTTAAGTCTCAGCAATGGGATAAGGCAATTAAACGCTTTAATAAAGTATTAGTAATTGATCCTTTATATATTGAAGCGTATTTGCATTTAGCAGATGCTTACGAGCAACAAGGTCAAACAAACAAAACAATTGAAATGTTAGAAAAATATGCCAGCGTAACCGATGATGCGATGGCAAAAAAAGAAGTAATGAAATACATCGAACAATTAAAAAAATAAATAATTAAACTAATATAAATTTTTTAAAACCTAAGGATTATGCCAAGCGGAAAGAAAAGAAAAAGACATAAAATGGCGACACACAAACGCAAAAAACGTTTGAGAAAAAACCGTCATAAGAAAAAATAATTAGCGCAGCTAATTAGATTTTTCTGTAAAGATTATACACAAACGGAAGGGCAAATTTGTCTTACCGTTTGTGTTATTTGTGTATGTTATTGTTTGCTAAAACTTTAATAAGTTGTGGTGCACGTAATAATGTAATTATATATAAATTAAAATTTTTTAGAAAGTGAACGTAGAACTAGTAATAAATTCTACGCCTAACGAAGTTGTTATAGGACTATTAAACGATAAACGTTTGATAGAACTGCATAAAGAAAAAAATAACATAAAATTTTCGGTAGGCGATATCTACCTAGGTAAAGTTAAGAAGGTAATGACCGGACTTAACGCGGCTTTTGTAGATGTAGGATACGAGAAAGATGCATTTTTGCATTATTTAGACTTAGGCCCTCAAGCCAATTCGTTATTTAAATACGTTGACGCTGTGCGTTCTGGCAAACAGAATGTAAGTAATTTAATGTACTTTAAAAACGAAGGAGACATTAACAAGGATGGAAAAATTAATGAAGCAGTAAAACCAGGACAATATGTTTTAGTTCAAGTTGCTAAAGAACCTATTTCATCTAAAGGACCAAGAATTACAACTGAAATTTCGATTGCAGGTCGATACATTGTATTGATTCCTTTTTCTGATAAAGTTTCTGTTTCTTCAAAAATTAGAAGTAGCGAAGAAAAAACCAGATTAAAAGCATTAATCCACAGTATT
Organism: Bacteroidia bacterium; assembly: GCA_044238845.1. Lineage (GTDB taxonomy): Bacteria > Bacteroidota > Bacteroidia > B-17B0 > Aurantibacillaceae > UBA4416. Next base: position 3,083 of record JBIICN010000109.1, on the reverse strand, counting down.
AAACCAAAAAACTTTGGTGTTATTGTGCGCACTGTTGCTGAAGGAAAATCGGTTTCGGATATTGAAGGAGATGTTGCTGATTTAGTAAATAAGTGGGACGAATGTTTTAAAGCATTGCAAACAGCTGAACCACCATTTAAATTATTAGGAGAGGTTGATAGAACGAATGCCATTTTAAGAGATTTTTTAAATGCGTCATTTAATGCGATTCATGTTAATAGCGAAACAGTATATGATGATTTAAAATCTTACATCAAAACTATTTCTCCTGACAAAGTTGACATCTTAAAACACTATACTGGTAAAGTTCCTATTTTTGATAATTTCGGAATTGATCGACAAATAAAATCTTTATTTGGTAAAACCGTTTTTATGAAAAGCGGTGCTTATTTGGTGGTAGAGCATACTGAAGCATTACACGTATTTGATGTAAATAGCGGTAATCGTGCAAAAAGCGATAGGTCACAAGAAGAAAATGCCCTTGAAGTAAACTTAGAAGCGGCTGTTGAGGTCGCTCGTCAATTGCGTTTACGGGATATGGGTGGCATTATCGTGATTGACTTTATTGATTTACATAATCCTGAAAACAGAAAACTATTGTTTGATAAGTTGAAGGAAGAAATGAAGTCGGATAGAGCTCGACACAATATTTTACCTCCAAGCAAATTTGGTTTAATTCAAATTACTCGTCAGCGTTTACGTCCCGAAGTAAATGTGGAAGTTTTAGAAACTTGCCCAAGTTGCGGAGGCACAGGTAAAGTGCAGCCAAGTATTTTATTTGTTGAGCAAATAGAAAATGCCTTACGCTTTATTGTAAAAGAACAAAATGCCAAAGATATAACGCTTTGTGTACATCCTTATATTGAAGGTTACTTAAAACAAAAAGGATTTTTAAGAAGCATTCAATGGAAATGGTATTTTGAGTACAAACAATGGATTAAAATTACAAAATCTGACAGCTATTCGTTTATGGAATACCATTTCTTAAATAAAGAGTTAGATGAAATAGTAATTTAATAATTATATACATTTTAAAAGCCCGATATGAATTTCATATCGGGCTTTTTTAATATTATATTTTATTTAAATATAACTTTAGTATAATTTGACTTTATATTTATCGGCCATTTTTTGAAGTTGTTCATCGCTTACTTCATGAACGTTTTGGTGTCCATGATAATTTTCAACCGTCACTACATAAATTGAATAATTAAATTGAGCCGCTAAAATAAAATAAGGTTCTAATTCCCAATCCATCGTAAATGTATTATGTAAAAATACTTTTGAGATGTTTTGTTGCATAGCATCTTTTGTTAATGCTTCACATTGCTTATAAGCTAAATGGTTGTTTTGAAAACTAAAAATGTATTCGCCAGTTACTTCATCAGTAAAATAGTCATCAACCGAAAATACTGGATAGGTATTGTTTTCGGATAATAATTTTGCTAAAGTTGTTTTACCACTTCCTGGTAAACCGCGTAAAAGTATGAGTGCGTTTTGATACATATAAATAATATAAACATAAGTAAATGTTTAGTTAAATTTATACATCAATTATACAATTAAAACATTTTTTTACTAGCGTGACGTTGATACAAGAATGCATTTGGAGTAATCATTCGTAAAGTTATTTCAAAACCACCCTTTACATTACTCACGGTTGCTAGTTTTGATGTGTTAATATCGTAGCTAAATCCTAGCGCAAATCGTCCAGTTTCAATTAATAAAGATGTAATTACAGCATCGCCAGTACGATAGTAAGCACCAATGCCAACCGATGAGCGTTTTAAAAATCCTGTATATTTCGAATCGTCTTTAATATAATATTTAAACATAGTACCTGCCATTATTTCTTTGGAAGGCCCTTGAAATTGCACTAACCAACTTGGAGCAATACCAAGCAGTGTGTTAGGAATACCAAATACAAAGTTACCATGAAATACGTATTTTCTATACAGTCTATCTGCCGATCCATTTGTGAAATTTTGATTAGGACGTGTTAAGTGAAAAGCACCAAATCCAATTTGGGCATTAATTTGATCGTTTGCAGCAATCGATCTTTCACCGCGCGCATAAGTATAGGCAATTCCACTTCCTATATCTCCGTACATAAAACTATTACGAGAATAGGTTTCTCCAGATGGCATTGTAGGATCATATGTATACCCATTATATTGAGCACTGTAAATTAGTTTAGCGTCATCCATTTTACGTTGAACAAACCCACCTTGCAAACCCAGTGAAAGATTACTGTTTTTATTTAAAGGAAAAAACATCGCATAGGTTAAGTTTGTTGCTAGTGTTCCCATTTTAGAATCACCTGCTTTATCGTTATAAATGGTCAATCCACCAGCCATTCTGTTTTTAGCTTTTTTAAAAATCATGCTTCGTTTAGGATCTACTTTTTCCCAATTACTTGCTTTAAATCTCGATTCAAATGATACGCCATACGTTTGAAAAGGAGTTGTTACGCTGCCCCATTGGCTTCTGTATACTGTTGAAAGTCGCATGACTTGATTTGATCCAGCTAATGCTGGGTTAGCTAGCAAAGGATTTTCATTAAATTGTGAAAAATGGAAATCTTGAGATGATAATGTATTTAACATTAAACAACACGTTATTATTATAAATATCTTCATGTTCATTTTCTTATTTTACTAATGTGATATTCCCTTTTCTTACAATTTCACCAACATCTTTAACGGTTGCATTGATGTAGTAAACAAATACGCCTGAGTTTAATTCATTCCCCCTAAATTTACCATCCCAACAAAATTTTGGATCTTCCGAATCAAAAACTTTTTCTCCCCATCTATTGTAAATTGCTATGTAAAAAGTGCTAACACATTTATCCCATCCCTCTAAACAATATGCATCATTAATTCCATCGCCATTAGGGCTAAAAGCATTAGGCGCGGAGTAGTCGGCGTTGCTTATACAATCAATTTCTACAGTAACTAAAACACATGATGTATTGGTACATGAACCAATAGTAGTTAATGCACAATATTCAGTAGTTACGGTTGGTGATGCTATTGGATTTGAACAAGTACTGCAACTTAAGCCAGTGGTTGGTGTCCATA
>JBIICN010000108.1:0-4626 GCA_044238845.1 Bacteroidia bacterium | reverse complement strand
CCGTTAATTGTCTATTAATCTCCGTTAACAAAATATCTTCTTGAGAAGATAATGAAGAACTTGCATTAAAATCGGCAAACCTAGTAAAATTTTGTTCGAAATTTTTAGCTTCTTCAAACTTATTAACATATTTTACTCCAATAGTTATAGTTAAACGGTTTTTAGCCGCTTGGTCATTGCTTTGAATAGCAACTGGAGCAATATTATAATCAACAATTGCGCCTTCAAATTGTAAATCGCCATTTTGTTTCATCAACGATAAATTGGTTTGTGTAGAAACCACATCTCTTAATTTTTCGGTAAATTTTTGACTTACTAAAGGTCCAGCTAATGTTGTTTTATTTTCAAAGAAAGCTACAGATACAGTTTTTGCTTCAATGGGAATCGTTGCTCCATTAAGAGAATATTTGACCTTACAGCTATTAAAGACAAAAAGCGCAGCAATTAAAATAAATATGTAGACCAGTTTTTTCAATTTAGTTTGCGAATTTAGCAAATTTTCCTCCCTCTGTCCTCTCCATAGGATTATAAGTTCCGATAATATATGATTTTCTATTCCATTACTGGTTTAATATTGATAATCTTAAAGTTTTCGGGATTAAAATATTTTTTACAAATGTCGGTTAATTGCTCAGCCTTAATTGTTTTATAAACCTCCAAAGTTTGGTTATATTTTTTATAATCCGTGAAATAATACTCTGCAAAGCCTAATTTATCTGCAATCGCTTGATTAGAGAAGTTTTGAAAAGTTTGCGCAACTTCTAAATTTTTCACATAATTATCTATTAATTCTTGATCTATTCCTTCATTCATAATATCATAAATTTCTTTAGAAATTACTTTTTTAACTTTGGCATTTCCCATTTGCGCCTGCATGACGACATCAAAAGTTGAAATATTAGAATATAAACGAGAATCATCCGTTTGTGTAACAATTTGATAGGCTAAATTGCCTTTTTCGATAAGGCTATTATTTAAAATAGAATTTGAGTTATTAAATAACAAATCTCTCAATAAATTAAATCTATAATAATCAGTAGTTCCCACAGCAGGACTCGCAACGGCATATGAATAAATTTGAACAGGATAATCTATCTGCATTTGCTCAGTTGTAGGGCTAAATGCAAATACATCCGGTTCTGCTGTTTTAGCGTTTAAGGGTAATTGCTTTTTTATTCCTCCAAAATATTTAGTTGCAAAATCAAACATTTGTTCTGCTTTTACGTCACCTACGATTACTAAATAAGCATTATTAGGACTATAATATTTATCGTAAAAATCTTGACACTGTTTAGTTGTAAACTTTGTTATCTCCTCTAAAAAGCCAATTACATCCACTTTATAAGGATGTCCTGTAGGATATAAATGAGGATATCTATCAGCCATCATTTTACGGTACCAATTATTTTCTCCTAAACGTAATTCTTCACCAACAACTTCGCGTTCGGTATCTAATACTTTTTGATCCAAAATTAGATTTTCCATTCTATCAGATTCCATGGCAAACACTTTTTCGATATTTTCTTTTGGAAGTTCTTGCCAGTAAACGGTTCTATCAAATGTTGTATAAGCATTAATTTGTGCGCCTAATTTTTCCATTTCATGAATATATACATCGCCTTCTCCATTAAATTTTTTAGAACCTCTAAACATCATATGTTCAAACATATGTGCCATGCCTCTTACCCCATCCCATTCATCTTTACTTCCTACTCTATACCAAACTTCCATTTGAACCATTGGTGATGTGTTTTTTTCACAAACAATTACTTTTAGTCCATTGGGTAAAGTGAATGATTTAATAGGGAAATCAATGGCAAAGTTTTTAAAAGCAAAACTCAAAAAAGCAATTAATAATATCTGTTTCATTTTTGTATTCTTAAAATTCTAATCCTAAACCAATTACAAAACCTTGATTAAAGTTTCCTTTAGGCCCATACCCCAACACATAATCAATTCTAATAATTTGTAAAATATGCTCAATACCAAAATTAATTTCGTAATACTGATCTAATTTATCGTTAAATAAAACATGTCCACCAACTACTTCTTGTATCCTGTATTTTTTTAAAAGAGGAACTTTATTAAAAATAAATCCATTAAAATGATGTTCTGCATGACCTTCGGCGTACCAATTTTTTGTACTGTATGTATAATAAGGCAACAATTTAAATGAATTTAAATAATCATTATTTGCTAAAATAGTTTGATTACCATCAAAGTGTTTGTAATCCATAAATTCAACATACTTATTGGTTAAAAAATAACCTCCTTTTAATCTGTATGCAAATGTTCCAAATAATCCCAATTTAATATTATCATCAACTACAATTTTAGCTACATCATAATCGGCTTTTGTATTTAAACCTGGTATAGCTTTGATATAAGATAAACCAAGCGTTGGATATTTACTACCAACAATTATTTTTTGATGTGGACGCGTATAATACTTTTGTTTAAAGCGAATAGTAAATCCTACCCCAACAACAAATGAATTATTTACGGCAAAGCTCGAATCATCTGTATTAGACTTTAAAGGATTGTTACTTGTAAATAATTTGTTTTTATTATCAATCCATAAATCATTGGCTGTGTTTCTTAACGAAGAACGCTCTGAATACTCTGTTTCAAAATATCCTATTACACCATTTATTAGTTCTTTACGATAACTAAATGAAGCATACGTTTTTTTATACAGCTTCATAAAATTATCGTTATTAAATAAAGTGTAATAGGTATTCATGGTAGCATTTATAGGATCATTACTATTAAACTGTAACGCACTAGTTCCTACTTTTACATTAATAGATTCAAATTTTTCGGGTTTTATTAAATATTTATAATTAGCGGTTCCTCCCCATAAATAATTTGAGAAACCATAACGCACTGTAGCTGCTAAGTTATGGTAACGATTATTTTCGTAACGCTTTGTCATATCAACTTTTATAGAAGCGTTTACCCCTTCTACTGTATTATACTGAACGCCTGATGTTAATAATCCTGATGTATTTAAACTGAATTTTTTAGCGGTTTTGTTATAACTGTATCCCATTATCAAATCATTGATAGTGAGTTTATTTCCGCGTTTATCAATACTATCTTTATAACGATCGCTATTTTTAATAGCACCTATACTATCTTTTTTTCGATAATCAGCTTGCTCTTCGGACGTTAAAGGCACTGGGCGAGATTCTTTCCAATAACCAGTATCTTTTTTATTAGCACCATCTTCTACTTTTAATACTTCATTTTTAAAAAACTTTTTAGGAAATACTGGATGCATATCATAATCTGAAAAAACAGCATTAAAATAGCCATCACCAACAAAGCCAAATACTTTAAAATTAAAAGTCATATTTAAGCCAGTTGGCATCCAAATACTATCATTTACTGGAGCGTTTAATTGTTTAATATGAAGTGTATCAACAAAATCAATTTTAGCATCTTTAGTTAAATATACATCGGCACTGTGCACTCGCCACGTATTTTCTTGAATATAAATAATACCTCTAAAACATGGGTCAGTTTTACGCTTTGGAGTGATTTCAATTTTATTTAGCATCTTTCCGTCTTCAAAGGTTGTTCCTAATAATTTATAACGGTATGATAACAAAGCGTTTTCGTTGATTGGAGAAATAAATGGTCTATCGCTTAATCCATCTAATGTAATTAAATTTTCGTACACACTAAATTTCATATCGCTTACCTGATTAAAGCTAAAAGCTTTATTATCGCCACTTACGCGGCTTGAGTACATAATTTCTTTTTCGTCGTTTGGTTTACGATAATGGTATTTTGTTTCGCTTTCGCTGAGATAAACAACGCCTAATAATGTTGAATCAATTTTTTCGCCAGAAGTATTCATAGCGTTAATTAGTTTAACCATTTTTTTAGGAAAATCTTTTAAGCGTTGTAAACCTTTTATGTAAGCTTTACACGTAAAGGCATCTACTTCGTTTAAATAGTACTTACGTTTTTTAATGGCAGCTCTAATAACTGCATAGGCGGGGTCTTCGCCATCTTTAATTACTACTTCTTTTAACTCATAGCTTTCGGGTGCTAAAACAACATTTTTAGTTGTATTTCCGTCAACAACTAGCTTTTCAATTTTCTTTTTATACCCAACATATTGAAAAATGAGTTCGTAAGTGCCAGGAGTTAATTTTAAAGAGTAAAATCCATCGGCATTAGCATTTGTGCCTTGTGTTGTTCCTTTAACTAATACTGATGAAAAAGATAATGCTTGATTTTTATCATCTGTAATTTTTCCAGTAACTGAAAATGGTTGAGCAAGCCCGCCAATGGAAATAATATATAAAACACTAAAAAATAAGAAGTTCTTCATAACAATAATAGACGTTTAAGATAAGTAAAAAGTTACAGTTGGCGTAGCTATAAAACACATTTTATCTTAATTTATTTCACAAAAAAAACGCCAACATACATGTTAGCGTTTTTAGAAATTATTTTTACTGAAATTATTTGTCTTTAGTCAACATAATTTGTTTTTCTAAAGAGAAAGTATCCGTTTTTCCAATTTTTAATTCTACTTTTTCCTCAGCTGTTTTATAGCCTTTTGCAACAATTTTTATTGTATAAGTTACGTCTCCTTTTAAGGTAATAAAA
>JBIICN010000107.1:0-4775 GCA_044238845.1 Bacteroidia bacterium | reverse complement strand
CTTTATTAAATAAACCCGTAGATACTGATTTTAAAGCGACTGATTCTATTATAGTGAATTTCAATCCAACGATAGAAGATCTTAAAAAAGAAGCGTCTAAATCAAATTCTTCTATTTTGATGTCTAAGCAAAGTGAGTTGATGATGCAACAAAGTATTAAAGAAGCTCGTTCGGCAAACTTACCCTTTGTGCAATTAAATGGCGCTTATAATTTTACTCGTTCTCAAAGTCAGGCTGGTTTTGTGTTTTTAAATCGACAAGCGGGCTTAAATGCAGGTGTTTCAGCTGGATGGTTATTATTTAACGGAACAAAAAACAGTAAGTTAGTGATGGAAAGAAATATCTTGTTTTTGAATCAAAAATACATGACCGAGCAAACTCAACTGCAAGTTGATGGACAGGTTTATAACAGTTATAAAACATATGAGTTAAACAAAACAATAGTTGAGTTAGAAAAACAAAATTTAATGGATTCAAAAGAAGTATTAGATGTATCGATTGAGCGTTATAAAGTGGGTAAAGCTAATTTATTAGAAACTATCGAAACGCAAAAGAATTTGGAAGATGCTCAAGTACGATATATTGAGGCTTTATATGCTATTAAATTAGCAGAGACAGATTTGTTGAGAGTGAATGGGAGTTTAGTGAAATAAATTACTGTCAGTTCGAGCGGAGTCGAGAACAAAAAAGTAAGCTTACATCTTCATAAAGCGCATTTGAACAACGCCTAAAAATGCTTCTTTAAAAATTTTGGTACTCATTTTACTGACTCCTAACACGCGGTCAGTAAACATAATAGGAACTTCTGCAATTTTAAATCCTTTTTTATAAGCTCTGTATTTCATTTCAATTTGAAACGCATAACCCATAAAACGAACAGCATCTAAATCAACTGTTTGTAATACTTTTTTGCGGTAGCATTTAAAGCCAGCTGTTGTGTCTTTTACTGGTAACCATAATACAATACGAACATAAACAGAGGCGAAATAACTCATTAAAATACGTCCAATAGGCCAGTTACTAACTTGTCCACCTTTTGTGTAGCGAGAACCAACTGCAACATCAGCACCATTTTCGCAAGCTTCTAATAAACGCACTAAATCTTTTGGGTTGTGGCTAAAATCACAATCCATTTCAAAAATAAAATCGTAATCACGAGCCAAAGCCCATTTAAAACCATGAATATAAGCAGTGCCTAGACCTAGTTTTCCTTTACGTTCTTCAATATGTAATTTGCCCGAAAATTCTTTTTGTAATTCTTTTACTTTATTAGCAGTGCCATCAGGAGAACCATCATCTACAATCAATAGCTCAAATACACGAGGTAAATCAAAAACAGTTCGAATCATTTTTTCGATGTTTTCAATTTCGTTGTAGGTTGGTATAATGACTAAATTCTTGCTCATAAATTGTTTGCTAATATACTACTTTGTTAGATTATTAAAAGCGTCATTTTTCAGCATTTATTTTGCGTTTGCTGTTAAAATAGGTTAACAATTACCATGTTTTTCGACCGAATTGAAGACTATTTACTCAAAAATGACTTATTTTTGAGTATGAGAGCATTTATACTAATAACGCTATTACTCGGTTTGGGATACAATATGTTTTCTCAAGACACGCTTTCCACAACAAATAGAACAAAAGGAACAGCTAGTTTTTACGCCAAAAAATTTAATGGTAGAAAAACAAGTTCTGGCGAAAAATTCTCGAATGATAGTTTGACTGCTGCTCATAAAAAACTTAAATTTGGAACATATGTTTTGGTGAGGAATCTAAAAAATGATTCTACAGTGATTGTTAAAATCAACGATAGACTTCCTCAAAAATCAAAACGTAGTATAGATTTAAGTTTGAGAGCTGCAAAACAATTAAATTTTGTAAAATCAGGCTTAACTAAAGTAGAAATAACAGTATTAGATTCTTTAAAAAATTAATATGAGCAAAATCTTAATTAAAAACGCCACTATCGTCAACGAAGACGAAACATTTGTATCAGATGTATTAATTGATGGAAACATCATTTCTCAAATAGATAAAGATATTACAGATGATTCAGCAAAAATTATTGATGCCACGGGATTAGTTTTAATTCCTGGAGCTATTGATGATCAGGTACATTTTAGAGAACCAGGCTTAACTCATAAAGGCGAAATTTATACAGAAGCCAAAGCAGCTGTAGCTGGTGGAGTAACCTCTTATATGGAAATGCCAAATACGGTTCCACAAGCAACTACTATTTTAGAATTGGAAAAAAAATATAGCAGAGCAAAAGAATGTTCTTTAGCTAATTATTCTTTTTTTATGGGTGGGACGAACTTGAATTTAGAAGAAACTTTAAAAGTTGATTATAAAACGGTTTGTGGCTTGAAAATCTTTATGGGTTCAAGTACAGGCGATATGTTAGTGGATAACGAAAAAACATTAGAAGGATTTTTCTCAAAATCTAATGCTTTAATTGCTACTCACTGCGAGTATGATCCAATGATTAAAGAAAATCAAAAAAGAATAGTGGAGGAGTACGGAGAAGATTTACCTGCCTATTTTCATCCAATTATTCGTAATGAGGAGGCTTGTTTTAGATCATCTTCTTTTGCTGTAGAATTAGCAAAAAAACACAATACACGTTTACATATTTTACATATTTCATCCGCTAAGGAATTAGATTTATTCACTAATAAAATTCCTTTAAAACAAAAACGTATTACTGCCGAAGCTTGTATTCATCATTTGTGGTTTAATGATGATGATTATAAAACTAAAGGAAATTGGATTAAATGGAATCCTTCTGTAAAAACAGAATATGATAGAGCAAATATTTTTGAAGCAGTTTTAGATGGTCGTATTGATGTGATTGCAACCGACCATGCACCTCACACCATTGAAGAAAAACAATTATCCTATTTAAAAGCGCCTAGTGGAGGTCCTTTAGTGCAACACTCTATTATTGCCATGTTGGAGTTTTATAAACAACAAAAAATTACTCTGGAAATGATTGTAAGAAAAATGTCTCATAATGTGGCGGATCTTTTTAGAATCGAAAAACGAGGATATATCCGTGAAGGTTATTTTGCGGATTTGGTTTTAGTGGATTTAAATAAACCAACTGAAGTGACTAAAGCCTCTTTATTATACAAATGTGGATGGAGTCCGTTTGAAGGCTATACATTTTCGTCTAGCATTAATAAAACATTCGTAAATGGTCATTTAGTGTTTGATAATGGAACATTTGACGAAAGTAAGAAAGGCGAAAGAATGAGTTTTAAAAGAGACTAAAGGTGAAATAGAAATTTTTTCCAAAAGCAGAAACACGAATAATTAAACTTCTTATGTCGAATGACATTTATAAACAATAATATCTATTTATGAAATTTAAAATAAATCACACACTTTTAATTCAACTTGTATTGCTATCATTAGCTGGTATTACCGCTTATCAAAAAATAAGCGGGTTAGTGGTTCCAGATTGGTTTATTCATAAGTTTGAAAATTCATTTATTGGTCTTATTCCTTTTGGGATTTCGTTATCTTTTCTTTTAATAACTATACTCGAAACAACCATTGCTATTTGCATGATTATTTCTTTATTCAAAAGAGAATATAAAGCAGAATCAAATAAAGTAAGTCTTAACTTAGGGTTAGACTTAGCCTTAGTTCTTTTTTTAATTTTAATTTTCGGATCTTTCCTTGTTGGTGATTATGAAAATGGAGCGCTTGATTTTTTATATTTTATAGGTTTTTTAGCAATTAGGAATAAACTAATTATTTAAACTAGTAATCTCCATAATAGTTTTCCATTGCTGAGTAACTGTTTTCTAAAACGTATCTCAGCCTATGTTTATAATAAAATTCGGAACAAATGGATGTAATTATTTCCTCTGTTGTTTTTCCAATTTCAATCACTCGTTTAACATCCGTAATATCTATTTTGGTAGTTAGTTTGTTGTCTTTTTGTTTCTTTACAAAGGCATAAGCTAAACTTTTTACTTTTGTTTGGCGATCAATTCTGTCAAAAAAGTAAATAGACCCTTCTTCTCGGTTGTTTTTTACCGAAACTTTTTTATTGAAGACAATACTGTCTGGTTTGGCTTGTTGTTTTAATGAAGAATTCTCTTCGCTATCAGCATTTAATATAGACTCAATACTGTTCTCAATTTCAGTTTTACAAAAATCTTCTTGAGATAATTTCGTTAAATCAATTTTATTTAACAAATTTAATTTAGTTAACTCGTTGTATGTTTTAAGCTTCGTTTTTTTGTTTGTACTAAAAAATTTCCAAGTTGTATCATTTACAGGTATTTTATTTCTTTCGGCAATTAAGCTAATGTTTAATAGAGTTTGTTCATTTTTTATTTTGAATAGTTTGTCAAAATATTGCTTTACACTTGGATTAGTTTTATAAAATGGCGCTAATACAGCGGCATGATTTTCAATCATATTAGTATAACTAGGGTATGTTTTTTTAGTACCATTTGTTAAACTTGATTCGATCATAGACGCATAATATTCGGCTAATCTTTCCGCTTCAGCTTGTGCATCATATTCACTATTGCTTTTACTCGATTTATTTGAAGAATTATAACGCTTTAATTCATTGCTAGCTTCTATTAAAAGAGACGGGATATTTGCTTGGTATTTAGCCATTGGCATTATATCTCTAATAACTAAATCTGAAAATAATTTATAAATCGGCGTTTTATATTCTTCAAATGAAGATAGAGAGAATAATGAAGGGAAATAATTAGCACATAGGTTTAACGAATCATAAAATGGAC
>JBIICN010000025.1:0-54957 GCA_044238845.1 Bacteroidia bacterium | reverse complement strand
CCATTTAATGGGCAATACAAAGGTAAAGATTTACCTGTAGGTACTTATTACTATATTGTGAACTTAAACAATCCAGCGTATCCAAATGCTTATACAAGTCCATTAACCATATTTAGATAAAAATGAAAAAGCTTTTATATATAACGGTTATCGTGTTACTTGTAAATTTTTTACAAGCACAACAATTGCCTCAATATACACAGTATATGCTAAATGATTTAGCTATTAACCCTGCGGTTGCTGGCAAAAATGAATATGCGGATGTAAGATCAAACAACCGTTATCAATGGACTGGAATAACTGACGCTCCAAGAACTTATATGTTGACGCTTCATAGTCCTTTAAAAAATAGACATATGGGATTAGGAACGCATATTTATACAGATATTGTTGGTCCTACCAGAAGAGTAGGGATTAGTGCAGCATATGCATATCATATTAAAATTGCTGAAAAAACACGAGTATCCTTAGGTTTAAGTGCAGGCATTCAACAATGGGGAATAGATGGCCATAAATTGTATTTACGCGATTCGGGAGATGATAATTTATTGACTCAATACCAAACTAAAGTTTTGCCTGATTTTGGTGCAGGAGTATATGTTCATAATGATAAATGGTACTTAGGTTTTAGTGCCCCACAACTATATCAAAGTCCAATTAAATTATATCCAAATGGCGATGATAAAGGTACTTTAGTGAGGCATTTTATTTTGAATGGAGCATATAAATTTGATATTAACGATGATTTTAAAGTAGAGCCATCTTTTTTATTAAAATATGCTAATCCAGCACCATTCGAAATTGACTTAGGATCGAGAGTCATTTATAAAGAACAAGTTTGGTTGGGTATAGGATATCGTCATCATGATGCTGTGACAGCGTTAGTTGGATTTATGTATAAAAATTATTTAATGATTGGTTATTCATATGATTTCACAACAACTAATCTTAAAAAATACTCAACAGGAACACATGAATTAATGTTGGGCTTGCGTTTTTCTAAAAAACAATCAAAACATTGGCAAGACGATGCCGATGCAAAATTTTAAAAATTAAGATATAAAACATTTTAAAAAATGAAATTTCATAAAGAAGGTTATCCTACACTATTAGTTACTATTTTATTTAGCACCATTATTATTAGTATTGCAAAATTAGCATTTCCTGAATTTGCTATTGCCCATTGGTTTGCATACACATTATCAGCATTTTTATTAATTGTTGTTATTCAGTTTTTCCGTCATCCATCTCGCGTTCATACAATTAATGATAATGCTATTATTGCACCAGCAGATGGAGAAGTGGTTGTAATTGAAGAAACAGAAGAAGGAGAATATTTTAAAGATAAACGTATTCAGGTTTCTATATTCATGTCTCCTATTAATGTACATGTTAATCGTTACCCAATTGCGGGTGATGTAACCTATGCAAAATATCACCCAGGAAAATTTATGGTCGCATCTTTACCAAAAGCAAGTACTGAGAATGAGAGAACATCTGTTGTTGTAAAACATTCTTCAAATGGTAAATCTGTTTTATTTAGACAAGTAGCCGGCGCATTAGCTCGCCGTATTGTGATGTATAGTAAAGAAGGCGATAAAGCAGTACAATGTGGCGAAATGGGATTTATTAAATTTGGTTCTCGTGTTGATTTATATTTACCTTTGGATACTAAATTAAAAGTGAAAATTGGCGATGTTGTAAAAGGATCTCAGACAGTTATTGCAGAATTTTAATAAACATATTCTGATAAATTTGCAGGTATTTCGTAACCCATATTTTTAGAATAAAATTTATCTAGGCTTTGGCTTAATCCTCTCACACAGTTTTTTAATTTTATCAATTGTTTAGCTTCCTTTTTAGTCATTTCTTTTTTTACTTGTGTGTGCAACGCCGATAAGTTTATGTATATACCATTAGGTGCCGCAACTATTGGAACGGCATTACTTTGTTGTATTTGAAAATACGGAAAAGGCTTATGAAGTTGAATAAAATAACGATTCTTCAAGACAATAGGCGCTTCTCTGCTTGGAGTTCCTCTTTCAATAGCTTCTGCTGCTTTTGATTCTGGCACTATTCCTAAAGATGAATTGTACACCTTATCACTTTCGGCAATTAAATAAAAATTAGCGGTACATGTAATTGTAGGATCTACAACTAAATTTGTGTCCACAAAAATGCCATTTAGTTTTTTGTTTTTAACCGAATCAGATGAATTAGAATAGAAAAAATACACTGGACAAAATGTAAATTCTTGTAAATAGGATGCTAATATAGTTTTATTTATTAAATGCGTTTCTCTTTCTACTTGTGTTGCTAAATCTATATTTCCAGCCGCTTTTAATTTATTAATTGTATTGGCATTTGTTTTAAGTCTTACTAACAAAGCACCGCCTTTTTTTAATTTATTAATTTGTGCTTTAGCAACTTTAAATCTTAAATCGTTATAATCGTTATAGGAAGAATCGTTTTTATAGTCTGTTACTTTTGGTGGCTTTGGCCCATCATTTTCTTGCGAAAAAGAGTATAATGACACAAAAAGTGCTAGTATAAAAACTATTTTATTTAATCTCAGAACCATTGTTAAAGTTTGGTTTAGTTGAAGTAATAAAACTTAATTCACCCGCAGAGTTTGATGCCATTAAAATCATTCCTTGACTTTCAATGCCTTTAATTTTACGAGGTGCTAAGTTTACTAAGATGCTTACTTGCTGTCCAATAATATCTTCTGGCTTATACCATTCAGCAATTCCACTAACTACAGTGCGTTGATCAATCCCAGTATCTATTTTTAATTTTAATAATTTATCTGTTTTAGGCACACGCTCGGCTTCTAAAATAGTTCCAGTGCGAATATCCATTTTACTAAAATCATCAAAGCTAGTTTCTGGTTTACTAGGAGGAATAACAGTAACAATATTAGCAGCTTTACTAGCTGATAATTTGTCTATTTGTGCTTGAATTTCTGAATCTTCAATTTTCGCAAACAATAATTCATCTTTATTAATCACATGCCCGGCAGCCATGTTAGATGTTTGTTTAGCCGCATGCCATTTTAAAATCGGCATGTTTAGCATTTTAAATAACTTAACGGATGTAAATGGAATAAATGGCTCGCACACTATTGCTAAATTACATGTAATTTGTAAAGCAATGTTCATGATTGTTTTTACTCGTTGCTCATCCGTTTTAATTAATTTCCAAGGCTCGGTTTCAGCTAAATATTTATTTCCTAAACGAGCTAAGTTCATCATCTCAGCTAGAGCTTCTCTGAATTTAAATTGTTCAATAGCTGAAGAAATTTTATCAGGGAAAGCAGATAACTGTTCTAAGATTAATAAATCTTCTTTAGTATATGTGTCAGCAGAAGGGACGGCACCATTGTAATATTTGTGTGTTAGAACTAAAGTACGGTTCACGAAATTCCCCAAAATAGCAACTAATTCACTATTATTTTTCGTTTGAAAATCAGCCCAGGTAAAATCGTTATCTTTTGTTTCGGGTGCATTTGAACATAAAGTATAACGTAACACGTCTTGCTTATCTTTAAAGTCAATTAAATACTCATGTAACCAAACTGCCCAATTACGAGAAGTGGAAATTTTATCGCCTTCTAAATTTAAAAACTCATTAGCTGGAACATTATCAGCTAAAATATAATCACCATGTTCCATTAACATCGCTGGGAAAATAATACAGTGAAATACAATATTATCTTTTCCAATAAAATGAATTAAACGTGTTTCTTTATCCTTCCAATATAATTCCCAATCAGTTGGTCTTAATTCTTTAGTAGCCGAAATATATCCAATTGGTGCATCAAACCATACGTATAAAACTTTTCCTTCGGCACCTTTTACTGGAACAGGAACACCCCAATCTAAATCACGAGTCATTGCACGAGGCTGTAAACCATCGCCACTATCTAACCAACTTTTACATTGCCCATATACATTGCTTTTCCAATCTTTATGTTGATCTAAATAGGCTTGAATTTTTGGTTGTAATTTATCTAAAGGTAAAAACCAGTTTTTTGTTTCTTTTAAAACAGGCTTACTTCCACTTAAAGTTGATTTTGGTTCAATTAATTCAGTTGCATTTAAAGTGCTGCCGCATTTTTCGCATTGGTCACCATAAGCATTTGGATTACCACATTTAGGACACGTTCCAGTAATATAACGGTCAGCTAAAAACTGTTTTGCTTCTTCGTCATAGTATTGTTCCGTTATTTCTTCAGTAAACCCCCCTTTATCGTATAATGTTTTAAAGAAATCAGAGGCTGTTTCGTGATGAACTTTATTTGATGTACGAGAATAAATATCAAATGAAATTCCAAATTCTTTAAAAGAATCACCCATCATTTTGTGGTATTTATTTACCACATCTTGAGGAGTCACTCCTTCTTTTTTAGCTTTAATTGTAATAGGAACGCCGTGCTCATCGCTACCGCAGATAAATAAAATATCCTCGCCTTTGCTTCTTTTATATCTCACAAAGATATCAGAGGGCAAATAGCAACCAGCTAAATGACCAATATGAACAGGACCATTAGCATAAGGTAAAGCGGAAGTAACAAGTGTGCGTTTATAAGTAGCTGACATAGTGTTTATTAAATAGCTAAAATGTTGTAAAATTGTGTAAAGATAACATAAACTTTATTCATTAAAAATCAAATCTTATGGCAGCAAATGACAAAGAAATTTGGAAACCGGTTACTCACTTAAAAGCATCAACAAGTAAAAGATATGCGGTGTCTAACAAGGCTCGTTTAGCTTCTTATGATAATAAAATTGATGAAAGATATGTTTTAAAACAACACTTAAACGGTGGTTTCCCAATGGTAACTATCCATGTTGGCGATAAAACTAAGGCTTTATTTGCTCATCATGCAGTAGCATATGGTTTTCTCAAAAAACCTAGTCCAAAACATAAATATGTCCTGCATTTAGATTATAATAAGGCTAATAACGAGCCATCTAATCTTAAATGGGCTACTCGTGCCGAGCAAATTGAGCACAGTAAGAAAAGTCCATATGTATTAGCAGCGGCTGCTCATAAAGTATATACTGGGGCTACTTCTAAAAAGCTGAACGAGAAAAAGGTAATCCAATTAAAAAATGAAATCTGGAACCCAAAACGTAAACTAACATTTAAGCAATTAGCTGCTAAATACGGTATTGCCGAAATGAATTTATACCGTATTAAAAATGGCGAATTGTGGTTTCATGTGCACGTGGAGGGCGAGCCAATTTTCCCTAAATACAAAGCACAATTAAAAAATATTGAGTTTCATGAGAAGGCGGCTGCTAAAGTAAAAAAATCACGCCCTGGCGTGACGAAGAAAGTAGCAAAGAAAGCGGCTCCAAAAAAAGTCGTTAAGAAGGCAGCTCCCCTGCCTGCCGGTAAGGTAAAAAAGAAATTAGTAGTAAAAAAAATAGCAAAAAAAATAGAGCTTAGCAAACCTATTGTGGTTGTAAAACCTAAAAAAGATAAAATTAAGAAAGACAAGAAGGGTAAGAAAGACAAAAAGGATAAAAAGAAATCCAAGAAAAATAAAAAATAATGATACTACCTTCTTATTTGAAAAAAGGCGATACTGTTGCTATTATTGCTACAGCTCGTAAAGTCAGTTTAGAAGAAATACAACCAGCCGTAGCTTTTTTTGAAAGCTACGGCCTTTCTGTTTTATTAGGTAAAAACTTATTTGAATCTAGCAATCAATATGCAGGCACTGATGCTCAAAGAGCAGAAGATTTGCAATGGGCTTTAAATGATAAAAACACTAAAGCAGTTATTGTTGCACGAGGTGGTTATGGCACGGTAAGATTAATGGAACATGTTGATTTTACTGAATTTAAAAAGTATCCCAAATGGGTCATTGGTTATAGCGATATCACCGTATTACATAGTGCTATTCATAATATTGGCATTGCAACCATGCATGCCACCATGCCGTTGAATTTTTCTAAAAACCAAGAAGCAAGTCGTAGTCTCATAAAAGCCTTGTTAGGAAAATTAACCGACATAGCAACTGAAGAAAATTACTCCAATATTGAAGGAGTTGCAAAAGGTCAATTAGTAGGAGGAAACTTATCTTTACTATATGCTTTATCTGGAACGCCATACGACATTGATACGAGAGACAAAATTTTATTTATCGAAGATTTAGATGAATATTTGTATCATCTCGACAGAATGATGATGCAATTCAAATTATCAGGAAAACTAAGTTGTTTAAAAGGCTTAGTTGTTGGTGGAATGACAGACATGAAAGACAATGCTATTCCATTTGGAAAGTTCCCAGAAGAAATTATTTTAGATGCGGTGAAAGATTATAATTATCCAGTGTGCTTTGATTTTCCAGCCGGACATATTGATAGAAACCTTGCTATGTATTTTGGAAGAGAAGTTGAGTTGAATGTAGCGGATAATGCTATTTTAAAATTTTTATAGTTTTTTAACCACATAGAAACATAGATTAATTGGTTTTATAATTCTTGGAGAGGAAACTTCGCTTCTCACACATATACTATGTGCGAAAACTTGTTTTCTAGCTCTTACTTTTCTACACTTGACTACTATGTGCCTATGTGGTTCATTTTATTAATTCCACAATAATTAATTTTCCGTAAATTTGAATATCTATCATCTGCACGAGGGAAATAATTTTTATAATACTATGTTTTGTAAAACAACCGATAATTTAAACATCTACTTTGAAGTACAAGGTAACGAGAATGCTAAAGATACTTTAGTGTTTTTAAATGGCTTGTCGCAATCAACAATTTCCTGGATTTTAACCACACCACATTTTAAAAATGACTATAAAATTGTGTTAATTGATTTTGTATTTCAAGGACAAAGTGAAAAAACAGGTGAGTGGCGAAATTTTGATGTGCACGCAAGAGACGTAATAAGTGTATTAGATACTTTAAAGATTGATAAAGCCATTATAGCTGGCCTATCTTATGGTAGTTTAGTGGCTCAATATTTAGGAGTGCATTATGGAAATCGAATTTCGAAATTAGTACTTATGTCAACTTTTGCTGTTAAAACGCCTTATTACGAAGCAATCGAATTGTCGTGGTGGCGAGCTTTAGAGTTTGGTGGCTATGGATTGATGTTAGATATTATGTTGCCAACTGTATTAAGTGAAGGTTATTTTAAAAACCCATTGATTCCAATTGACATGATGAAAGTAGCTCGTCAAGAAGCAAACGAAGACAAACAAGCATTGTTTAAATTGATGAGAGCTACAAAAGAGCGCCCTGATTATCGTCCTGAATTGAAAAAAATATCGGTTCCAACGATTGTTATTCAAGGCGAAAAAGATACACTGTTCCCAGTTCACATGGCACAAGAAGTTGTAGATTCTATTCCAAATAGTAAATTGGTTATTATTCCTTTTGTTGGTCATACGCTTAATTTAGAAGCTATTCCTCAAATGGTAAAAGCCATGAAGGAGTTTATATCAGCTATGTAGAAAGTGGTTTTATTTTAACCCTTTTTTGGGCGTGTCCCTTTGGGTCGGGCTGTCGCTTCAACTTAGCGAAGCGATATCATGAAAGCCATTAAAAAACAATAGCAAAAATTGAGTAATCTTTTGCTGGTGACAGGCAAAAGGATTTACGCTTGCATCCCTCACGCGCGCAATACGTGCATTTAAATTTGCGTTAGGGATTGAACGGAAATCCTTTTAAGTAACGGAGTGAAGTAAAAGATTGCAGTGAAAGCCTGGGTCAGAGGCAACGCCCCAACTACAATAAAACTAAACTATCCTAATATTTCAATTAAATATTATCTTAATTAATAGCGAAAAAAATCCACTAATTATTTCTATTTTTGAAACTCAATTATGAAAACAAATTTTATAGAAGAATTAAAATGGCGAGGCATCTTGCATGATGTAATGCCAGGTACAGAGGAATTATTAAATAAAGAAGTTGTTACAGGATATATTGGATTTGATCCAACAGCAGATAGTTTACACGTTGGTAGTTTAGCCCAAATCATGACTTTATTGCGTTTTCAATTAGCTGGACACAAGCCATTAGCTTTAGTTGGTGGTGCAACTGGTATGGTAGGTGATCCTAGTGGAAAATCTGCAGAGCGTAATTTATTGGATGCTGATACCTTAAATAAAAACGTAGAAGGAATTAAAAAACAATTAAGTCTATTTTTAGATTTTAATTGTGGGGCAAATAGCGCAGAGTTAGTTAATAATTATGATTGGTTTAAAAATTATTCTTTCTTGGATTTCATACGTGATGCAGGTAAGCACATTACCGTGAATTACATGATGGCGAAGGATTCTGTAAAAAACAGAATCAATGGCGACACAGGAATGTCGTTTACAGAATTTAGTTACCAATTAATTCAAGGTTTTGATTTTTACCATTTATGGAAAGAAAAGAATTGTAAAGTTCAAATGGGAGGAAGCGACCAGTGGGGAAATATTACTACTGGCACAGAATTTATTCGTCGTAAAGCAAGTGGAGAAGCTTTTGCATTAACCACTCAATTAATTAAAAAATCAGATGGAACTAAATTCGGAAAATCAGAAGGCGGGAATATTTGGTTAGATAGAGAAAAAACGTCACCCTATAAATTTTACCAGTTTTGGTTAAATGTGAGTGATGATGATGCAAAATCTTATGTGCGTATTTTCACTTTGTTAAATCAAACTGAAGTGGAAGAGTTGGAAGCAAAACATGCTACAACCCCTCATGAACGTCATTTGCAAAAAGCTTTAGCTAAAGAAATTACAATTAGAGTGCATAGCGAAGAGGATTATTTGCAAGCAATTGAAACCGCTGAATTTTTATTTAAATCAAAAGCAGAAGATGTAGCTAATTTAAATCCAGATGCGTTTGAAAAAATGCTAGGTGGTATAGATACTTTTGAAGTAAACAAAGCAGAAGTTGCTAGTGGAATTAATGTGGTTGATTTATTAGTAGATAAAGCAGCAGTGTTTCCAAGCAAAACAGAAGCACGAAAAATGTTTACAGGAAATGCGGTGAGTATTAGCAAAACAAAAGTTACTGATGTTAATGCAACTATTAGTTTAGATGCCTTTAACGGCGGGAAATATTTATTAGTAAGCAAAGGCAAAAAAGAAAATTATTTAATAAAGTTGGTTTAAAATTTTATAATGATTAAAGACATCGTAATTCCAGAAGTATTCGACGTAGCAATTGCTATTGTTCAAGAATTTGAAGGCTTGGATGAATACAATGCTTATATTTTTAACTTTAAAGAAGAGAGTATAAAAAATGTGTTAATTACTTCTACTGGTTATGGAGTGATTGATGATGTCAAGAAAAAAACAAGCACACTCCGTCATTTTTTCGAAGAAATACAAACCTTGGATTATAAATTAATTGAGCCAGTATCAAAAGAAGTATTTGGCTTAAGTAATGAATATTGGGTAAGTTTTACGTTAAATGGACAATTGTTAGATAAACAATTTATTTTTTTACCTGAATCCATAATTGAATCCAATTTTCAAATGATTCCTTTTTTAGATAAAATGGGAGTTATTATCAAATAATTTTTTGTTTGTAACAAAAATCACATCTCAGTTTTATAAATTCGTGTATATTAGACGAAATTTATAAAACAAATAAGATGAAAGGCAGATTTTACTGGTGGAACGAATGGATGGAGCGTAAACATAAATACGCTACCGCAACCGATAAACAATTAAATTCAGATAAGTTTAATGCTATTTGTGCAGGCACTGGATTACCAAACATTCATCAAAAATCAACATTTAAATTTAAAGATGTAGCGGATGGCGCTTCTCGTTTTGTAGGAAATTCTCCTTCAGGAGAAAAACCTTTTGCCCGTATTTATACACGATTAGGAAATCCTAATACAGAGTATTTAGAAAAAGTATTGTTTCAATTAGAGTGTCAGCATATTATTGATAATGCTTTAAAGTCTGATGAAAAAACACCAACTATTGCATCCTTAGTGTTTGCTTCTGGTATGGCTGCTATTTCTACAGTTATTATGGGTTTTGTACAACCTGGTGATGGAATCATAGTTGGGAATGTATACGGTTGTACTGATTCGTTAATGCGTTTTTTACAAAAGCGTTTTGGTATTGATGTCTATTTTGTTGACGCCACTAATCCTGATAACGTTAGAGATACGTTAAATGCACATCCTCATGTATGCGCTGTATTAATTGAAACGCCTGATAATCCTACATTACAATTGTGTGATATCGAAGCGATTTCAAAATACACAGAGCAACATGAAGCGATGTTAATTGTTGATAATACGTTTTGTTCCCCATACTTACAACAACCTTTCCGTTTAGGTGCTGATGTCGTCATTCATTCTTTAACTAAATATGTGAGTGGACACTCAACCTCTATTGCTGGCGCAGCTATGGGGCCTTATGAGTTTTTCAGCAAAGAAGTTTACCCTGTTTATAAAGATTTCGGGCCAACACCTTCTCCATTTGATAGCTGGTTAAATAGTTTAACCATTCAAGAAATGGGAGTGCGTATGGAACACCAATGTAAAACGGCTTTACAAGTAGCAGAGTTTTTAGAGAAGCATCCTAAAATTGAGAAAGTTTGGTACCCAGGATTACCAAGTCATCCGCATTATGACATTTGTAAAAAACAAATGCGCAATGGTGGTGGTATGATTTCCTTTGAAGTAAAAGGTGGTTTTGAAGCTGGTGTAAAATTGATGAATTATTTTGCTCGTCCAGATACTCCAATGGAATTAGCCGTTAGTTTGGGTTCAGTTATTAGTTATATCGAACATCCAGCAAGTATGACACATTCTGTTATACCAGAAGCAGATAGATGTGTTCGCGGAATCACGAATTCCTTAGTGCGTTTATCAATTGGCGTAGAAGGTTTTAGTACCATCAGCGAAGCCTTAAATGCTGGTTTGGAATTGTAAAATTAGAAAAACGCTACTTTTCTTTTAAAAATTAGACAAACATCCCATTTTTTGGGATGTTTTTTTATGCAGAATAGAGTAATTTTTATACATTTAGTACTTTAAGTATATAATTTTAAATGGCAACTACAATATTAGATCCTAAGTCAGTGAAAGAGAAAATTTCTGTTGAAACGCTTAAAAAAGCATACACTTTAATGTGCACTGCTAAAAGTATGGCGGAGTTATACGAAGCTAATAAAGAAATAACAGCAAAGTATGTTCATGCTACATCTCGTGGACATGAAGCAATTCAGTTAGCAATGGGTTTGCAATTGTTACCACAAGATTTTGTGAGTCCATATTACCGTGATGACAGTATGTTGTTAGGTATTGGCATGTCCCCATTTGAATTAATGTTACAATTACTAGCAAAACGTAACGATCCATTTTCTGGCGGAAGAACTTATTATGCTCATCCAAGTTTACGTAGAGATGATATGCCTAAAATTCCTCATCAATCAAGTGCGACAGGAATGCAGGCTATTCCTACAACAGGTGTGGCAATGGGTTTGCAGTATTTAGAATTAAATAATTTACAACAAGACTATAAAGGAAAAAATCCAGTAGCAGTTTGCTCTTTAGGCGATGCTTGTATTACCGAGGGCGAAGTAGCGGAGGCTTTTCAAATGGCAACTTTAAAAAAGTTACCAATATTATATTTAGTGCAAGATAATGAATGGGATATCTCGGCACATGCTCGCGAAATTCGTTCTCAAGACGCAACCGATTATGCTAAAGGATTTAAAGGGTTGGAGACTCGTACGATTGATGGAACGGATTTTATTGCATCCTACAATACGATTAATGAGTGCTTAGAAATTATTCGTAAAGAACGCCGCCCAATGTTGATTCATGCAAAGGTGCCTTTGTTAAATCATCATACATCGGGCGTTCGTAAAGAATGGTACAGAGATGATTTGGAAGAATGTGCAAAGAGAGATCCATTGCCTCGTTTACGGAATCAATTAATTATTGCAGGAGTAGATGCTTCTGAAATAAAGAAGATAGAAGAAGAGTCTGCTGCGTTTGTAGAGTCAGAATATCAAAAAGCATTATTAGAAGAAGATCCTCGTCCTGAAGATTTATTATTACATGATTTTGCACCAACTCCAATTACTGAAGAAAAAGGAAATAGAGTGCCAAGCGGTAAAGAGAAAACCGTTATGGTGGATAGTGCTTTGTTTGCTATACGTGAAATTATGGAGAAACATCCAAATGCTTTATTATATGGACAAGACGTAGGTAAACGTTTAGGAGGTGTATTTAGAGAGGCTGCGACATTAGCGCAAACATTTGGAGATAACAGAGTATTTAATACACCAATACAAGAAGCATTTATTATTGGTAGTACGGTTGGTATGAGTGCAGTTGGGTTAAAACCAATTGTGGAGGTTCAGTTTGCCGATTATATTTGGCCTGGCTTAAATCAATTGTTTACAGAGGTAAGCCGTTCTTGTTATTTAAGTAACGGTAAATGGCCAGTTAGTTGTATTGTTCGCGTGCCAATTGGCGCTTACGGAAGTGGTGGACCATATCATTCTAGTTCTGTAGAAAGTGTATTAGCAAATATTAAAGGAATTAAAATTGCGTATCCAAGCACAGGCGCTGATTTAAAAGGCTTAATGAAATCTGCTTTTTATGATCCAAATCCTGTTGTGATGTTAGAACACAAAGGATTGTATTGGAGTAAAATTAAAGGAACAGAAGATGCAAAAACGATAGAGCCTGATGAAGATTATGTCATTCCTTTTGGTAAAGGTAGAGTAGTGCAAGAAGCTTCTCAAGAAAATATGACTAAAGGTAAATCCTTAACCGTTATCACTTACGGTATGGGAGTTTATTGGGCTAAGAGTGCTGCTAAAAAATTTGAAGGTCAAGTAGAAATTATTGATTTAAGAACGATTGCGCCAGTAGACGAAGAGTTAATGTTTGCAAGCGCTAATAAGCATGGTAAATGTTTGGTGTTAACAGAAGAACCTGTTTTTAATGGCTTTGCTCAAAGCATCGCCGCTCGTATTTCAGAAAATTGCTTTAAAAAATTAGACGCACCAGTAAGAGTCATTGGTTCCGAAAATTTACCAGCTATTCCTTTAAATTCAACTTTAGAAAAAACAATGTTGCCTAATGCTGATAAGGTAGAGAAGGCTATTGCGGATTTATTGAGTTATTAGTTTTAGCAAGTGTATTTATCTTCTACTGAATGCCATTCGTGTTCAACGTTAGTCATAAGTAATGCGTTATCAAACTGAACCGAACCTTTTGGGAAATTGGTTTCATTAGAAAAGAAACTTGAAACTACCGATTTAACTTCTAACGCTTCCACCTTCCATTGGTTGGTTTTAAGCCACATGCCATCAAATTTTGTTTTGCCATTGGGAGAATACCCTATTCGCCCGTTTTCGAAAAAATCGGATACTGTACTAAGATTTTGAAAGATAGAATTTGGATTGAATTTTTGGGTTTTTTTTGCTTCAATTGAAATACTTGTATCATCTGAACTTTGAAATGAGATTGCATAATTCCCATTGCTTTCTTCTACGTTGAATTTCGCTAAACAATGTTCTCCTGGAAAAATACGTCCACCAACTATATTATTTATAAGCGAAGAGGTGTCTCGTCTCGGAATATATACCCCTTGCTTTACTTCGCCATTATCATCCCATTCAACAGCAATTCTGTGCGCTCCATTTTCAGAAGATAAGCCAACAAATGCTGGAAGCCCTTTTGGACGAATATGTTTTAAACGAATTAAACAAATGCCTACAATGGCTTTGCCCTTATATACTTTTGGACGAAATGGTTTCGGAATTAATTTGGCTATTATTTCTGGATCAACTGTATAGTTAATGAGAACGCGTCTGTCAATTATTCCTTTTATTGTTGGTATTTTCATGTTATTAATATTATTTCACCTTTACCCAAAAAGTAGTTCGTCCAAGCATAGATACTCCGATATAACCGCGTACGTTCAGATTTCCTTTTTCGTCACGATTAATTTTGCAACTATATGTTTTTCCGTTTTTAGGATCGTAAATGGTTCCGTTATGCCATAAATCTTTCCCATCAAATACAAAATCTTTTAGAATTTCTTTTCCAGCAAGTTTATCCGTTTGTTGTTTTTTATCCGGATTGTTTAAGTCTAATTTTCCTGGAAATTTTGTCCATGTAAGTGTGCCATAATATTTAGTACCTTTTTTGATTATGTCTACCATGCCTTCATTTTTATCTGTCATATAAGTTCCAATTAGCGCATCGCCATTTTGAGAGATAAGCGAAAAGGAGATAAACAGAAAGATTAAAGAAAATATATTTTTTCATGTTTTTTGTTTTATAGCCAAATATACTATTTTATGTAGAATCGTTTTAACGTTAAATATAGATGGCATTTATATAAATTTTGGCATCTTTTTAGTATGTTTGTTATTAAATGTAAAGTTTTTTGGAGTGGCTTTACAATATATAACTATTCACCCCATCAATTATTAATTTATACTTAGCATGAAAAAATACATTTATTTAATGATGAGCATTTTGATTTTAAATATTTCAAAATCTCAAACTACTGAGGTATTAGAATCTGATAAAATTATAGGTGTATGGGAGGTTGGTAGTGGTAAAGCTAGAGTTAAAATCACAAAATATGGCGATAAGTTTGGTGGAAAAATTGTTTGGTTAAAAGAACCGACTTATCCTGATGGGACTAAAAAAGTGGACAAAAATAACCCTGATGAAACAAAAAGAACAATCCCATTGTTAGGCTATAATAATTTATTAGGATTCTCATACAAAGGTAAATCAGAATACGATGGCGGCACTATTTACGACCCTGAAAATGGAAGCGTTTATAACTGCAATATTTCTTTAAAAGATGATAATACACTGGAGGTAAGAGGATATATTGGTGTTTCTTTATTTGGTAGAACGGATACATGGAAACGAGTTACTTTAAAAGCCAAGTAAATTATATACTATAACCAATATATATGAAATTTAATATTTTACTTATAGTCATATTTTTTTCATCCATTGCTTTGGCTCAAACTCCTGTAGATACTGCTAAAACAGAAGAAGAAGATTTTTCAATGTATGATGATGTGGTTGATGCTCCTTCTACAAATAAATCAAAAGTGTATTGTTCGCAAAAAATATTAGGCTTAAGCCCGTCAAAATTAATTTCCATAGGTTTTGATTTTGTTGGAGCGAATGCTGTTGATGTTGATACAATTAGTTCCTATTTTGGCAATATAGCTGATGTGAAATATAATAGTGGCATTCGTTTTACTGCCAATTTTCCTGTGATTTCAAATAATAAAATGATTTTGAGTTTAGGTCTTAGTTATTTAGACTTTAAATACAATGTTTCAAGTCCAGAAAATAAAGTGCAACCTTTAATTTATTCATTGCATAAAAATGGATTGCGTTCTTATGGCATTAATGCTACTTTGTTTAAACCGTTCAACGCTAAATTATTTGGAATTTTACAATTAGCTGCAGACCATAACAATGCTGGTACAATCGACCAGTTTCATGCCAATGGATTAAAGTATAGCGGCGCTGCCATATTTGGCTGTAAACCACACGATAGATTGCAATATGGAATTGGAGTAACACAATCTTATCGCGGAGGAGCCCTAAACTATTTTCCTGTTGTGTTGTATAATTATACGTTTAAAAATAAGAAATGGGGAATCGAAATGCTATTGCCCGCAAGAGCTAATATTCGTTACACAATTAATCCACGAAATTTATTATTTGCTGGTTTTGAATTAGAAGGTAATTCATATTATATGGATCCAATGATTGATAAATATAATTTAGGAAACAAAAATTTGCAACTACATCGTAGCGAAATACGACCTAGACTAACTTATGAATTTAGTATCTATAATTTTATTTGGATGAGCATTCAAGCAGGTTATCGTTTAGGATACAAGTTTGATATTGATAATGTGGATTACAAGGCCAAACCCGTTATTATGAATAATAAAGTAGGCGGTTCGTATTACTTCAATGTCTCTATTAATTTAGTCTCACCTTAGAATTATAAATTTAGTAATTAGACTAACACATTTTAAATTCAAAAATTTAGGTATATCATGGATTTATTTCTAACTAGTTAAGTCAAAGTTTCAATTCATTTTCTTTTTGTTAAATCGCACAATTACATTTTAAATATGAAAAGCATATTTTTTCTTCTTTTATTTATTTCTCAATTATCTTTTTTTTCTCAGCCAATAAATGAATCATGGGTTAAGGAAAACTATACGAAAAAAGAATATACCATAATGATGCGTGATGGTGTAAAACTATTTACCACAGTGTATGCTCCAAAAAATAATTCGGAAAAGCATCCTTTTTTAATGACTAGAACACCATATTCTTGTGCGCCTTATGGTGAAGATAAATATCAGCCTCGTTTATGGAATTTTCATTGGAGAGAATATTTAAAAGAAGGATATATTTTAGTGTTTCAAGATGTGCGGGGGAGATGGATGAGCGAAGGAACATTTATGGATGTAAGGCCATTTAACCCAAACAAAAAAACAAAGAAAGACATTGATGAAGCAAGTGATACTTATGATGCCGTTGATTGGTTAGTAAAAAATATCCCCAATAATAATGGAAACGTGGGAGTATTTGGAACTTCCTATCCAGGATTTTATTCAACAATGGCAGCATTAAGCCAACATGCAGCCATAAAAGCAGTGAGTCCGCAAGCGCCAGTAACAGAATGGTTCAAAGGAGATGATTTTCATCATAATGGTGTTTTTATGTTATGCGATGCCTTTAATTTTTATGCGGAATTTGGTCAACCTCGTCCAAAACCTACAACAGTTGGGCCTAATGATTTTAAACATTACACAAATGATATTTATAAATATTATTTAGAAGTGGGTGCGTTAAAAAATTTCAGCAAAT
Source organism: Bacteroidia bacterium (assembly GCA_044238845.1). GTDB lineage: Bacteria > Bacteroidota > Bacteroidia > B-17B0 > Aurantibacillaceae > UBA4416. The sequence continues at coordinate 38,070 of JBIICN010000025.1, read as the reverse complement.
TAATGGGAGATAGCATTTTGTTTTGGAACGATTTAATGAATCATCCAAACTATGATGATTGGTGGAAAGCTCGTGATGCGCGTGTTGGTTGTAAAAATGTGAAGCCTGCTATGTTAACGGTTGGTGGTTTGTTTGATGCAGAAGATTGTTATGGTGCTTGGCGTTTGTATGAAGCAATTGAAAAGCAAAGCCCAACAACTAATAATAAAATTGTAATGGGTCCTTGGTTTCATGGAGGTTGGAGTAAAGGCGACGGCAGCTTTTTAGGAAATGTACGTTTTGGAAGTAAAACATCTAACTATTTTCAAGAGAATATTGAAATTCCTTTTTTCAATTATCATTTAAAAGGAAAAGGTAATATTGATCAATTAGCGGAAGCTTCTATCTTTTTTAGTGGAGAAAATAAATGGAGAAGTTTAGACTTTTGGCCTCCAAAAGAAATGACACCAACGCCAATTTATTTTAATGGTAATAACGTTTTATCATTTACTAAATCAGCGGCACAAAACAGTTCTACTAGTTATGTGAGCGATCCGTCAAAACCAGTTCCATTTACAGAAGATGTATTAGAAGGAAGAACAAGAGAATACATGACAGATGACCAACGCTTTGCTAGCAGAAGAACAGATGTAATTACTTTTAAAACTAGCATTTTAGAAAATGATTTAACATTAGCGGGCACGGTAATTGCCGACTTAAAAGTGGCTATTTCTACAACGGATGCAGATTTTGTAGTAAAAGTAATTGATGTATTCCCTGATGGATTTCAATATGATACTTTAACTTTTACGTCAGATAAAGAGAATGATTATTTAATGGATGGTTATGAAATGTTAGTGCGTGGAGAAATAATGCGAGGACGTTATAGAAATAGTTTCGAAAAACCAGAAGCTTTTGAGCCCAATAAAATTACTACTGTGAAATTTGAATTACCTGATGTAGCTCATACGTTTAAAAAGGGACATCGATTAATGATTCAGGTTCAAAGTACTTGGTTTCCTTTAGCAGATAGAAACCCTCAGCAGTTCATTGATATTTACCATTGTGAGGATAAAGATTTTATTAAATCAGAAATTAAATTATATCATGATGCTAATAATGCATCCAGTGTTATTTTGCCAATTTTGAAATAGTATTATTTATTATTAAAAAAAAGAGCCGCAATATTTATTGCGGCTCTTTACATTGATAAAGATGTATTAACTATAATTTCTCAAAAGCAATCTCAAAAGCTTTAATCGTTTTTTCGATATCTTCTTGAGTGTGAGCTTTACTCATAAAACCAACTTCATAACCCGAAGGACCAGAATAAATATTATTTTCTAATAAAGCGTGGTATAAAATTTTAAAATGCTTCATACTATCTGCGTCAATATCTTCCGCACATCTGATTGCTTTTTTATCAGTAAAGGCTAACCAAAAAATGGAACCTATATTAAATACAGTAAAGTTGTGTTTAGTGTTCTTTTTTAGTCCTATAATTAAGGTTTGTGTTTTTGCTTCTAAGTCTTGATAGAAGTTCGGTTTTAAGCATTCAGTTAATTGAGCAATACCTGCTGTCATGGCTACCGGATTTCCACTTAAAGTGCCAGCTTGGTACACGTTTCCTTCTGGAGAAATAGAACTCATAATTTCTTTACTGGCGCCATATGCACCAACTGGGAAACCGCCACCAATAATTTTTCCGTATGTGATAATATCTGGTTTAATATCGTAGTAGCCAGCCGCTCCACAAAAACCAACTCTAAATCCACTGATGACTTCATCAAATAGTAATAAGGTTTTGTTTGCAGTACAGATGTCTCTTAAAAATTGTAAGTATTCTTTTTCTTGCAATAATAAACCATTGTTTGCAGGAATTGGTTCAATAATCACACAGGCTATTTCATCTTTAAATTGCGCAAAAGCTTGTTCTACGGCTTCTTTATTATTTAAAGGAACTACAATGGTTTCTTGTACAAAACTTTCTGGCACACCGGCAGATGATGTTTCTCCGAAAGTTACTAATCCTGATCCTGCTTTCACTAATAATGAATCAGAATGTCCGTGATAACAACCTTCAAATTTTAAAATTTTATTTCTTCCTGTAAATCCTCTTGCTAAACGGATAGCGCTCATAACGGCCTCTGTTCCGCTGCTCACAAAACGAATTTTTTCGATATAATGATTGTTCGTTAAAATTAATTCGGCCAGTTCATTTTCTAAGCGAGTAGGTGCACCAAAAGATGTTCCATTACGCATTGTTTTTTCTACAGCATTTAATACGTTGTCGTTAGCATGTCCTAATATTAATGGTCCCCAACTTGCGCAATAATCAATATATTCATTTCCATCGGCATCCCACACGTGAGAGCCTTTTCCTTTATCAATAAATATAGGAGTTCCTCCAACGCTTCTAAATGCACGTACTGGAGAGTTAACACCACCTGGAAAAAAAGCTTTAGCTTTTTCAAATAATTGAGCTGATACTTGATTGTTCATTTCTGGAAATTTTACCCCAAAGATAAAGGTTTGAAGGATATATTTAAATTTCTTTCCAATAAAAAAGGCTATCTCCAAGAGATAGCCTTTAATTAATTATAAGAACTAATTATTGTTTAACAATTTTGCCAATTTTAATAGCTTGGTTGTTACTCACAATTTTGAATACATAAATACCATCTGTTAATTTAGAAGTATTAATTGTGTTTGTTTCAGATGATAATGTTTCTTTAATGACTAATTTACCAATTGCATCATACATTTCAATAGATGTAATACCTGCTAACTCAGAAGAGATAGCGATATTTAAGATACCATTTGTTGGATTAGGATATATATTGATTCCATTAGCAACTAATTCTTTCACGCCATTACAGTTACTTACAGTTACTGTAACAAAAGCATCGGCCGAACATCCTAACTCAGTAACAGTAACAGTATATGTTACTGTTGAAGTAGGAGTTACAGAGGTTGTCATTGTAGTTGCTCCATTTGACCATGAGTAAGTTGAAGCAGTTGTTGATGCTGTTAAAATTGAAGCACCAGTGCTTGCATCATCACATAATAATGTTTGAGAGGCAATCGCAGTTACTACAGGTATAGCATTTACACCTACAGCAACAGTAGCTGTATTTGAACAACCAGCTGTTTCACCAGTAACAGTGTAAATAGATGCAGCAGTTGGAGTAACCACTTGTGTAGAAGCAGTTCCTGCCGCAGTCCAAGTATAATTAGTAGCTCCACCAGCAGTTAACGTAGCTGTTGAACCAGCACATACAGTTGTGTTAGAAGTAGCAGCTGTAACCATTGGAATTGGTAACACACTAAAATTAACAACTGCTGAATTTGTACAAGTAGAAGCAGGATCTAATGCTGTTACGGTGTAAGATTCAGTTGTTGTAGTACTTCCAGTATTGGTTGCAATTACAGTAGTTGTGTTACTATTAACTGCACCTGGATTCCATTGCCAAGTATAGTTAGCAGTATTGTCTATGTTTTTTTGACCATTAATGATGATGTTTAATCTATTTAAACTTGGAGTACCTGTTGCATTTCCATCAAAAGAATAAACAATCATATTACCAGTAGTTGCAGTGTAATATGTTTGAGCATTGTTTATGTTATCAATACCATCATGAGTAACTTCAATTGCTATATTAGATACACCATCCCATGTGTAAGGAGTATTAAAGTTAATTGTATTTATGCCAACAGAGTGAGTATACGTTGCTGGGTTATATACAGTTGTAAATCCAGTATTAGAAATAAAATCAGTAAATGCATTTACACTAGTTGTACCCATTTTCACAGTATATAGCGCGTTAGTAGCTGCATCACCAATAGTAGTAATGTTATATGCAATAGAAGTAATATTTCCAGAACTTAATCCTAGAGCAGTTAATTCTGCTGCTGTATAAACGCTTTGCATTCTATAAGAAACTCTTCTGTTGCAAAATGCTGTAAGTTCACCTGTTGCAGTAGTTACAGTTGTTGCATTACCTACTGCAATTGTTCCAGAAACTGCTGCTATTCCAGTCGCATTTAAATTGACAGAAGCACCTGAACAAACAATTGTTGGATTAGCACTTGCAACAATAGAAGGAATAGTTACAGACATTCCTACTGATGTTGTATTTACACAACCACTTATAGTATTTGATGAATTAACTGTGTAGTTTGAATTGTTTGTAGTTGCTGATGAATAATACAACGTTGAAGCGCTTCCACCTGTGTAAGGAGTTGTTGCTGCAGCATCTGTATATAAATTAGCCACTGGAGACCAAACATAACTATCATAATCAGAAAGAGTAGATGTTACATTTAATGTTTTAATAACATTAGCACAAATAGTTGTTCCACTTGTAACAGAAAGAACTGGAGCAGTATTAACTGTAGCAGTTACCATTGAACGAGCACTTTCGCAACCTGAAACAAATTGCCAGTTATAGAAGAAGTAGTAAGTTGTTGAAGTACCACTAATATATCCAGATGTAATATTACCAACATTTCCTAAAGCATAAGGGAAACCACCTAAAGAACTTTCTCTAATCATACTAGGACCAGAAAGTGCCATTAAACGGTAACCAGTACCTGGAGATACAGAAAAGTTTAAAGGCACAGTGTATGGTGCACCAATTGTTCCAGTAGGAATTGCTACAGTTGTAGTTTGTAGTACCGCACCAGTACTGTTTGTTAAGTTAACAACTAAGTTACCTGCTGCACCTGTAGGAAATACATCAACCGAAGTTAAGGTAAAGTTTTTAGTAGCATCAAATACTAAACCGTAATCAGAAGGAGTAGTATTTGCTGTTGCTACTGGAGCTGTTCTTGCACCTGAACCTGAAGTTAAAGCACCAGTTGCAGAAACATAGTAATTTGTTGTTGCAGAAATTGTTGGAGTTGTAAACAATGTTCCTGAACCAATTGCAGAACCTCCTGTTGAATTAGCGAACCAATTTAAAGTGCCACCCATATCTGCAGTTGCAGTTAATGTTGTAGCACCAGTACCACAACGAGCACTACCATTAGCAGTTAAAATGTTTGGAGGTAAACATGGAGTTGTAAATGTATTAACTGGAGACCAAATACTCATATTTCCACTTCCGCAATTTGCTCTTACATAAAATGCATATCCTGTAGAAGGTGTGATGCCTGTTAATGTAAAAGACGTAGATGAGGTCGTTGCTGTAGCTGCGGTTGAAGCTGAAGGTATAGCTAACGGAGTTGCACCATAATACACATCCCATGCAGTTTCAGAAGCACCAGCCGTCCAAGTTGCAACTGCAGTTGTTGGAGTATTTGCAACAGTCACGCCAGTAGGAACTGGACAGTTAGCTAAAGTTGTAAATGTTTTCACAGCAGACCATACACTAAAATCACTAGCACCGCAATCTGAACGAACATATACAGAATAAGAAGTTAAAGGTGTTAAACCAGATATTGCAACAGATGTTGTTGGAGCAATTACATTTCCTGATGTTACAAGTCCTGTTGTACCGCTACCAGCTGCACCACTAGTTCTAACTTCCCAATTGTAATTAGCTGGAGTTCCTAAAGTTGGAGCAGTCCAACTTAAATCAGTAGTTATAGTAGCTACATTTGTTGTTGTTAATGCCGTTGGGGGGAAACATGTTGGGGTAAGTTCTACAGTAATATTATCAACAAATAATTGAAATTGATCTGCAATTGAATAAGCATTAAATCCAATGTAATAAATACCAGTAGTAGCTGGAATAAAATCAACTACAGATGTTTGTATTGTTCCACTTGTAATTGCAGGATGATCAGTTAAAGTCGAAGTCATAGAAGCAAAAACAGCAGCATTTCCGTAATTAACTTTTAGTTTTTCAGGAAATGTACCTCTGTTAGCGTAATTATATGTTAAACGGTAAGAAGTACCACCCGTTAAATTTAAACCTTGAGTATAAAACCAAGCATTCGCAGCATTAGGTGTACTATAATTATAAGTTAAAGTTTTAGTATTAAAACCACTTGTTCCCGCAGGACTAGAAGTCACCCAGTTATTTCCAGTTCCAGCATTTTGAATAGATGTACAACCAGGAATTGCTGGAACAGTAACTGATTCAAAATCTTGAATATAAGGTATATTAGTTGAGTTACATGGAGTAGTAAATGTTTTAGCAATTGTCCAAGAACTTAAATCACCAGCGCCACAATTAGCTCTTACATAAACAGAATATGCCGTTGCCGCAGTTAAGCCAGTTGCTGAATAAGAAGCAACAGATGTTGTAACAGTAGGGATAGTAGTAGCTGTTGGAGCAGTTAATGGAGAAGAACCATAATAAACATCCCATGCAGATTCAGATCCGCCAGCTGTCCAAGTAAAATTACTTGAAGTAGATAATAACGTTGCATTATTTAAACCTGTTGGAACAGGACATGAAGCTAAGGTGCTGAATGTACCTGTTGCATTATAACCTCCACCAGTACCAGCTGGATTTGGAATGTGAGACCAAATTGCGTTGTTTGTTCCATCAGAAGATTGAACACGTGCTTGGTAAACTGTACTTCCTGCCAATCCAGTTAAAGCAACAGAGTTAGTAGTTACAGGATTACCTGCAAAATTTGTCCAAGAGCAAGTTCCCGGAATACGGTATTGCACATTGTATTGACTTGCGCCTACTGGAGCAGTCCATGAAAGATTTGCGCCAGTTGTTGTGATACCTGCAACTGCCGAAAAAGTACGAACAGGAGCTAAAGCCGCATTAACTGGAGGAGTCCAATTATAAGTTAAACCGTTACTTGGAACTATGGCAGTATTGGTAGAACTAAAAAACATAGTACTATTATTTGCCACAGCAGTTACGGCGTTATCCCATGTACATGTTGTTCCTGTAGGAACATTAACAATGTTTAAATTGTTAACGTTTGTAGCATATGTCGTTGAGTTACCACGAATACCTACAATAGCGGCAGCATTAGTCGTACCAGGAGCAGTCCAAGAACCATAAACTATATTGATAGCACCTGTAGCTAAGTTTAATCGAATTTGAAAATTCAATTTTTCTACAGCTCTATTTGAGTAATTTGCATGATCTGCATACTGAACTACAAACTCGCCAGTAGCACCACCAATGTTTTCATAAGAAACCAATGGTGTAGCGCCAGCAACTGTAGAACCACCAGCATCTTGGCCAAATGCAGAGATTGCCCCAGAGTAAGTTCCCGAACTCAATGGCGTATAATTAGTCCCACCTGGAGCCGACCCAAATGTTATAAATCCGTTTGCACTTACAAAACATGCCGTGTACGTTACAGTTCCATATGTGAAATTACCACCTAAAGGAATAGCGGCGCTTATCTGATTATCATATGCCCCAGTAAAGAGAGTAGTTGCCCCTGCTGATAGCGGAACATATGTTCCAACAGAAGATGCAAATTTGTAATTTGCAATGTTCGTTTGTGCTTGCAATCCAACGCAGAGTATTAGAAAACTTAACACTGAAAATAGATGTTTTTTCATAGGTATGATTATTTATTATTACCAAAGGTAAAAAATAAAAAAACATAACGTTTGATTTATATGAAAAAAATACTGATAATTGTCAACAAATCATGTAAATTTAACAATCTAAATTTTTAGTATGTAAGATTTTTTAATTAAAATGTATTTATTTTAGAAAAAATGTTTTTAGATGAAATCAGAGAATACTGCTTACAAAAAAAAGGAGTAGAAGAATGTATTCCTTTTGGTAATGATACTTTGGTGTTTAAAGTGCTAGGAAAAATGTTTTTATTGTCAGGAATAGAAACGCAGCCAGTTCAATTTAACGTTAAATGTGATCCTGAAAAAGCTCTTGAATTAAGAGAAAAATACTCTTGTGTTTTACCTGGATATCATATGAACAAGCAGCATTGGAATACAATAATTTGTGACGGCTCGGTATCTGATAATCAAATTAAAGAATGGATTAACCACAGTTACGAATTGGTGGTAGCTAGTTTAACTAAAAAATTGAAAGCAGAACTAGAGCAGATGTAAATTAATGGCTAAATATTTTAACATTAATTCTACTGATTATTTATTGCATCTACTCGTCTTTAAAGAAACTTAATTTATGTAAATCTATTAATTGAGTTTTTTGGTAATAAAAATTAATGACTTCTGGATATTTATAACCCAATTTCGCCATTCGCATGGCACCTTCTTGGCACATTCCAACACCATGCCCAAAGCCACGTCCTTTAAAAATTACTGAATCACCCACAGACACAACGCTAAAAAAAGTTGATTTTAATTGTAAATCTGTCCTTACATTTTTGAGAGGTACTCGCACGTTATTAGCTTCTAAATAAGGTTTTCTATTTTCTTGTTTAAATGTGAGTGCCAGCCATCGTGCATTCGAATCTTGTATAGGATAGTTGTGCTTTAATTTTAAGTAAGACAACCAGTCTTCTTTTGCCATTTTACGTTCCCATTTGGCATTTGGCATTTTTGTACTAAATGTATCATTCACACTTCTTAAGTAAGGCAATTTGCTTCCCCAAACGTCTTCTGAGTTGGCAGTTTGTCCACCACTATTACTATGAAAAGCCGCATCAATTAAATTTAAATTATCGTCAACCACTACTTTACCTTTTGTATCGGTTACAGCTTTCATAATATCTAACTCTGTAGTTTTACCAAAATAGGCTTGACAATGTGTGTGATCGCATAAATTAAAATTTTCAGCAACATGTTTTTGCAAATGAGATAAAGCAAAGGTTCGTGCTAAAATAGCTTGTACTTTATAAAATTCTTGAAAAGATCTTCTGCCAGATTCTGCTTGCACCACTCCAGCGATGTAATTATCTAATGATATCTCATTAATACATTTTAAATCACCTGCTTCCGTAGATATATATAAATTATCTTCATAAAATCTTGGTTTTCTATCTGGTAAAATTAATTTTACTCTAAAAGATTTCACAAAGTTTGGACTAGAAATCTTCACTCGTTTATATCTACCAATGATATTTTCAAATGTCTTCACTTCAACAGAATCATTTTTGTAGCTAAATTTGATAAGAGGAAATTTGTCAGTAGAAACAATTTCATTACCATTAGCCCAAACACTGTAAGTTCCAGCGTCGGCACTAAAGGTTAATGCCTGTACTTTTATTTGAGAAAATATTTTGATATTAACAACTTCATCAGCATTGTATTTTACATGAGAAGGGGTTGACTTCTTTTCTGGAGATAAGTTTTTTGATTTAGCAAAAGAGTTTGTCATTTGCAATGAAGCAAATAAAATCAATCCGCTTATAACTATGATGATTTTACTGTTTTGCATGTATATGATTGTACATTAATTTTGCAACTTTTTTTGAAGCCCCACTATTTCCTAATAATTTAATTAAGCCATCGTATTCGGTAAGTATCTTTTCTCTGGTTGGCCCACTAATAATTTTAATTAATTCTTCTTTTAAATGATGAGCAGTTAGTTGAGTTTGTATTAATTCTTTTACTACTGGTTTGTCAAGAATTAAATTCGGTAATGAAATATATTTAATTCTATTTCCTACCACCAAGCGCGCTATAGCATGTGAAATAGTGCCACCTTTGTAACAAACTACTTGAGGTAATTTAAATAATGCACTTTCTAATGTTGATGTTCCAGATTTAATAATACCCGCATGTGCATTGTGCATTAATGCGTAAGTTTGATTAAATACTACTTTTAATCCCATATCAACTGCCATTTTATAAGCTTCTTTTGGCAGGTTAGTGGTTCCAGCAATCACAAATTGATATTCTGTAAAATCATTTACCACATCCAACATAATAGAAAACATGCGTTCTATTTCCTGTTTTCTGCTTCCAGGTAACACAGCAATAATTGGACGTTTATCTAAATTGTTTTTAGCTATAAAAGTGGCTTTATCAGGCAGTGACGATTTTTCTTGTTCAATAGCATCTAATAATGGGTGGCCAACATAATCAGCCTCGTAATTATGTTTTTTATAAACTGCTACTTCAAAAGGCAATATCACAAACATTTTTTCGACACTACGTTTTACTATCTCTACACGTTTTTCTTTCCATGCCCAAATAGTTGGAGAGATGTAATAAAACACTCTAATGCCTTGTTGTTTAGCCCAATCTGCAATTCGTAAATTAAAGCCTGGATAATCAACTAATATTAAAATCTCAGGCTTAAATTCTAAAATATCTTGTTTGCAAAAGGCAATATTTTTAATAATTGTGCGGATGTTTTTTGCTACTTCTACAAATCCCATAAAAGCCAGTTCTTTTATATGCTTTCTAGGTTTTTGTTGAGTAACAGCTTCCATCAAATCTCCACCCCAAAATCTGAATTCGATAGAATTATCCAATAGCAATAATTCTTTCATCATGTTTGAGGCGTGTAAATCTCCTGATGGCTCTCCTGCAATAACGTAGTATTTCATAGGTTAATTTAAAGAAGTGAAATGTATAATACTAAACCTACGTATAAGAATGCTGAAATAATTAACCCTCTTCCAAAATCAAATATTTTTTTGTTTAAAGAAATGTAAAACACTGCTAAACTGGCTATTATACAAGCAATAACTACCTCTTGTAGCATGTCTCCCATTCTTAGATATCTTATGAAGCCATAAGGAAAGCTTAATTGGTTATGCATAAATAACCAATAACAGAAAAAACAAAATGCTGGAAAAAAAATTCCAAAAACAAAGCCTATCCAAAGTTTATTTATTTTATCTAACATAATTATAACGTGTTTTGTAAATGTGTAATGTAATTATGAGCAGTTAAATCATGCATAATAGGCACAACTGATACGTACCCGTTTTGCAAAGCCCATTCATCAGTATCTTTTGCTTCTGGTTCAAAATTTACAAATTTACCAGTTAGCCAATAGTATGAACGGCCGTATGGATCTTGGCGTTCTTCAAAATCTTCTACCCAATTAGCCTTTGCTTGTCGGCAAATTTTTAAACCATTTATTTCATCTGCTTTTAACTTAGGGAAGTTAACATTTAAGCAAACGCCATTAGGTAATTTATCTTTCAAACAGGAAGCTATGATTTTTTCTATAAATGTTGTTGTCGCACTAAAATCAGCATTGATGTCGTAATCACATAAACTAAATCCCACCGCCGAAGTCCCTTCTAAAGAACCTTCAATTGCAGCACTCATCGTGCCAGAATAGATTACATTAATTGAACTATTACTGCCATGATTAATGCCTGATAAAACCAAATCGGGTTTACGAGGTAATAATTTATTGACTGCCATTTTCACGCAATCTACTGGAGTGCCAGTACAACTATATTCTGCTAAAGCACCGTCATGATAATTGGTTTTTTGAATTCGCAGTGTAGAATTTATGGTTATAGCATGACCCATCCCAGATTGAGGTTTGTCTGGAGCTATAACAAATACTTGACCAAATTTTTTGGCAATAGATGATAAATGTAAAATGCCAGGAGCGCTTACTCCATCGTCGTTCGTTACTAATATGAGTGGTTTTTGTTGCATCACGGTAAATCTATTGAATTTATAATGGTTTTTCTCGTAAAAAATAGATTTTTACTAAAACATGCTTGTTAAATTAAAGGAATTAGTTTTATGTGAATTTTTACTATTTTTGTTTTACTAACTAACCTCATTACAAAATGAAAAAAATTATTAAAACTTCTAATGCTCCTGCTCCAATAGGTCCATATAATCAAGCTGTACAAGTTGGCGACTGTGTTTATGTATCAGGAACTATTGCTATGGATTTGGAATCTAAACAGTTAATTAAAACAACGATTAAAGATGAAACTAAGATAGTGATGGAATATTTAGGGGCTGTTTTAAAAGAAGCTGGTTTAACATACGCTAATATTGTAAAAACAACTATTTTTTTATCAGACATGAATAATTTTGTTCATGTAAACGAGGTTTATAGTAGCTATTTTAATGGCGATTATCCTGCCCGTGCAACCATTCAAGCAGATAGATTACCTAAAGATGCTAATGTTGAAATTAGTGTGGAAGCAAAGGTTTTTTAAGAAATTTTTATTCAAATACCGTTTTTTTGAGAGATTTTGAGCGTTTTTGTGCTTAAAATCTCTTTTTTTTGCTTTCCTTTTGAGAAGTCTTCTTTTTTGAATTTTAAATTGAGATGTGTTTTTTAGCTTCTTATAGACAAAAAAGTTTTATTCACCGAAAAAATATGCTTAAAAATATTTGTTTATTTAATTTTTTGTTATAATTTTACTATAACTAAATAAATTTTATGTTATGAATATTTTTGTAAGCAACATCAGCTTTAAAGTAAGAGAACAAGCACTAAGTGAACTTTTTTCTCAGTATGGCGAGGTAACCTCGGTAAGAATTATTAAAGACAAAGAAACAAAACGTAGCCGTGGCTTTGGTTTTGTTGAAATGGCTAACGACGAAGATGGGCAAAAAGCCATCGACGCTTTAAACGGAACAGAACATTATGAACGTGCAATTGTTGTTTCTCAAGCAAAAGGAAAACCAGAAAACGCATAATTTTTTTACTATATATAATAAAAAAAGCTTCCTACATATAAGGAAGCTTTTTTTATTAATTTCTGATAGTTAGTGTATTGATGCCATCAAACACAGCATTATAAAGTCTTAAGTTTTGTGAAGCAGAACCTGAAATTATTCCGCCATCAAATATTTGCCATTTCGACCCAGTAATGGTATCCTTTAATGTAAAATTGTCTGATTGAACTTTTACTTTGGCATTTGGATCATTTGGCAGCGCTGTTGATGTGCGTTCAATGGCAACGAAATCAGTTGGTGTATTTGTAGAAGTTTTTCTATACACAATAATTCCATTAACCCCTCCATTTATATATACCCAGCCACCAGCGGTTTGTAAATTAAAATATAACGGGTCGTTTGGATATAAAGTAATGTTAACTGTTTGATATGCTATGTTATCCTGAACTGGTTTGTTTTTCTTTTTACAAAAAGAAAATATACTAACAAATCCTAATAAAACTATGAAAGTAATTTTTCTAAACATTATGTAACAATATAGGTTAAACAAATACCTTTGTAGCACAAATATAAACTTTTCATATGGACTTTGACCCATCCACACCTCGTAAAAAAAACAACGTTTTTTTACCAATAATATTGTCTTTTGTACTTGTACTTGGTATTTGGTTGGGATACTTTTTAAGTAAAAGAGTTAATAATGGATCGATGAATAATCAAAATTACCACGCATCCACAAATGATAAAATAAATAGTTTGTTAGATTATATTGAATATCAATATGTAGATACGATCAACAAAAAAGATTTAGTTGAAAAAACAGTGACATCTATGTTGCAAAGCTTAGACCCTCACTCTAGTTATATTGCAGCCAGTGAATTTGAAACGGTTAACGAACCCTTAGAAGGAAACTTTGATGGGATAGGAGTAGAGTTTAATATTATTAAAGATACAATAAGAGTTATAAATCCAATAGAAGGTGGTCCATCAGAAAAAATTGGTATTAGAGCTGGTGATAAAATTGTGAAAGTGGAAGGGAAAAATGTCGCAGGAGTTAAAATTACGAATAAAGAAGTATTTGATAAATTAAGAGGAAAAAGTGGTACTGTTGTTAAAGTAAGCGTTTTAAGAAATGGTATAGTTAAGCCATTAGAGTTTAAAATAATACGTGACGCTATTCCATTGTACAGTTTGGATGCATCGTATATGATAAATTCAAGTATAGGATATATTAAAATTAGCAAATTTGCGGCAACTACCTACGAAGAATATTTAAAAGCCTTTAATTATTTGAGTAAGCAAGGGATGAAAAAATTAATTTTGGATTTACGAGGAAATCCTGGAGGGTATTTGAATGCAGCAGTTGACATTTCTGATGAATTTTTGGCAAATGGTTTACAAATTGTATATACACAAGGGAAAGCTAATCCTAAAAAAATATATAAAGCTACCACTCGCGGCAGTTTCGAAAACAACCCTTTAGTAGTGCTTATTGATGAAGGTTCGGCCAGCGCAAGTGAAATAGTGGCAGGTGCCATTCAAGATAATGACAGAGGGTTGGTAATAGGACGAAGAAGCTTTGGTAAAGGATTAGTACAAGATCAACTACAATTACCTGATGGATCTGCTATTAGACTAACCATTGCTAGATATTATACGCCAACTGGTAGATGTATACAAAAACCATATTCTGATGATAAAGACCAATATTATAACGAGGAGTATGATCGATATAACAATGGTGAATTATTAAATAAAGACAGTATAAAGTTAGATAAAACAAAAATTTATAAAACCCCCGAAGGTAAAACAGTTTATGGAGGTGGCGGAATTATGCCAGATGTTTTTGTACCTATTGATACGGCTAGCTCTAATACTTATTTAAATAAAGTTTTTTACGCTGGTACTATCAATGTGTTTGCTTTTGAATATGCAGATAAATTAAGGGCTAAATTAAAAGGATATGGTACAGCGAAAAATTATATTGACAAATTTGAAGTTGATGATACTATTTTAAACGAATTTTATGATTATTGTGCTAAGCAAAATATTTTTCTGGAGAAAGAATCAAAACATAAAACCAACGAGGCATTAAAACCCTATTTAAAGGCTTTTATTGGCCGAGACGTATTTGATAAAGATGCTTATTACCCTATAATAAATCAAAAAGATAAATCCATATTAAAAGCAGCAGAGGTATTATCTGAGTAAAAAGTTGTAATTTTACCGATATTTATTTTTACTATGACTTTTAAATTTATTGGTATTACATTTATTGCACTAACAGTTGCTTTAGCTTCTTGCGGCGATAATTCTGAAAATCAAAAAAATCAAGAATCTGCAGAGGAACTGGACTCGGTTTTGACAACTTTAGACACAACTTTAATTGTTGAGGATAATGAAGTGTCCTATAACTTACCATCTGCACTACAAATTGCTTATGTATTTAAAAAATCTGGTGCTGGTTTTATTCCCACTCTTTTAAATAATAAAGCTAATCCTTCTAAATATAATACAAGTAATTATAAAAGAGCAGTTAATTTTGGTATTTATAGTGCGGATTTAGCGTATTGTTTATTCAATAAAAAATATCAAGAGTCAAAGGAATATTTAAAAGCATGTAAAGATATGGGATCCTATTTAGGATTAAATCAGGCTTTTGAAAGTGATAACATGGCACAACGTTTTGATAAAAATATAGCAAGTGAAGATTCGTTAGTGAAAATTGTATCTAACGTTCAGTTAAAAACGGATGTTATGTTTGAACAAAATAAACAAAAACATATTACGGTTATTGCATTTACTGGTGCTTGGGTAGAAAGCATGTATATTGCAGTTGAAGTTTATGCAAAAGAAAAAAACAAAAAAGTATTAGCAAGTTTAATGGAGCAACTTTTGTTATCTGAAACAATTATGAAATCATTAAAAAGTTATCAAAATGCTGAGCCTGAAATGCAAGGATTAATTACTTCTATAGAAAAAATAAATTCCCAATTTAATGCAATTGGTTCTGTAAAAACTGCTCTTGAAAAAGATGAAGAAATGGATTTTAACGTAATGCCAGTTTTAGATAGTGAATTGTTATTGATAACAGAATCGATAAAAACATTAAGAACAAGTATGGTTAACTAAAAACATGAGTATGAAAAAAATGATAAAACCTTTATTTAGTTCTGTTCTTGTTTTTGTGTTAATGGCTTTTCAAGGAGGTGATGTTTTGTGTAATGCGAAGGAATTAAAAAATAAAGCGCAAAATACACTTGAGCCTTATAAATACGACAGCTCAGAGTTGACTCGCATCTTATATAAAAAGAAAGAAACAGTGAAAGAGGTAGAAGTGCCTTTATTTATCGGAGAAAAATATCGTATTGTTTTTGAATTAGAGGCATTGCCAAAACAAGTAGAAGTTCAAATCTATAACAAAGATAAAGCTTCTAAAAGTAGGAAGTTATTATTCTCTTCAAAAAATATTGGAGACAAAAAAGAATTTACATTTGAAATATCAAAAGTAAGACACGTATATGTTGATTATGTTGTTCCGCCAAGCGAAGAGGGTTCTTATAGTGGGTGTGCTGTTTTTATGGTTGGATATAAGTAGTTGAAATTAAAAAAGCCCCCGCCAGCTGGCGGGGGCTTTTTTTGGTTTATTTTTTCATTTCTATTTCAAATCCTTTTTTCTTCCAATCGTCAAATCCTTTTTCTAAATTTACCACATGGGTAAATCCGAGTTTCTGCATTAGTTCGGCACATTCTCCACTTCTGCCTCCTCCTGCACAATAAATTAAATATGTTTTTTTCTTATCTAATTTTGCAATTACCTCTTCAGTATCTTTTTTAAAATAATCAATTTGCGCGGCCCCTTTTATGAAGCCTTTGTTTTTTAATTCATCATCTGTTCGTAAATCAATCAGATACGATTTCTTCTCATCAATTAATTTCTTAAACGTTGTTGCATCTACATTTTCAATTTTTGTTTGAGAAAAACTCATCATAGATACAAACAGAGCAAAGGCAGTAATGATTTTTTTCATAATGTTTTTTTATTTAAATGTTAATAGCCAATTTATAGCTTTTTGTTTTTCATCAAACATTCTCATTTTCATGGCTTGTTGATGAGTAAATTTTATTATAAAATTTATTATTAGTCGTTGAGCAAGTGATTTTACAATAACTGCCATTGCAGTTGTCATTTCATTTGATTCTGGTTTTGATCCAAACTCTCTCGCGTCTTTTGAAAGAGATGTGTCATTTCCAGTTTCAACTAAAACAAGGTGTTTATTAATGCCATCATATTTTGATTTTAAAAGCTGGTATTGCTGCTGTGCATCTTCTAATTCAATATTTACGTGGTTTTTTATTTTAATATACACGATACTATTGTCCCAAAATTCCACATCGGAAGTTCGGTCAGCATGAGATTCAATAACAGTATGTGAAGCTCTGTCTAATACCATTGAATCATAAATATAATTATTTTTTTCGTTTTATCAAAGCCATATAAAACCCATCAAATCCTTGGCTAGGAAACACAGTTTCATCTTTAATTAATTCAAAATTAGAATTATTAGCTAAAAACTCATCTACTTGTTTTCTGTTTTCGCTAGGTAAAACACTACATGTAGAATATACTAACTGACCACCAATTTTTGTCATGATAGAATATTCGCTCAATATTTTTTTCTGAATATCTTTTGTGCGTTCAATAAACTCTGAATTCAATTTCCATTTTGCGTCTGGGTTACGCTTAATAACACCTGTTCCGCTGCATGGCACATCTAAAAGTAATCTATCAGCTGTATTTTCTAGTCGTTTAATGGTTTTTGTACCTTCAATTAAACGAGGTTCAACATTACTAGCTGTTGCTCTGCGCGCACGTTTTTTTAGTTCGTCTAATTTCCATTGAGTAATATCCATCGAAACAATACGCCCTTTGTTTTGCATTAAAGCAGCAATATGTAATGTTTTTCCGCCCCCACCAGCACAAGCATCAATTACACGCATGCCAGGCTCAACATCTAAAAACTCCGATATATGTTGCGAACCAGCATCTTGTAATTCAAATAACCCTAGTTTAAATAAAGGATTTGAAAATAAATTTTGGCGTTTAGATAAGATTAATGCATCGTTATGGCCTTCTAAAAAGTCTACTTCTATTTCTTGTTCAGCTAAATGCTGTTTTAAGATGGCAGCTTTTGTTTTTAAAGTATTTACACGCAACACTACTTCGGCTTGTTCGTTTAAGGCTTTGGCTTCTTTTTCCCAAACACCTTTACCTAATTCAGTTTCGCATAAATCCCATAACCAATCTGGGTAAGATTGAAGTATTTTTTGATCTTTAATGGCTTTGTATTTGTCAATTATTGTTTTTTCGTTGAGGTTTTTAAAGTCACGCTCATCAGGCATTGGTAAATGTCTAATAATAAAGTAAACCCCTAATATATCCCAAAAACTATCTTTACTATCAGCTAGATAGCTTAACAATCGATGATTTCTAACAATATCATAGGTTGTCTCAGCTATAAAACGACGATCGCGGCTTCCAAACTTTGGGTTTTCTTTCAAGGTTTTTTCGATAACCTTATCGGCATACTTATTATCATTAAATATGGTATTTAAAGCATTAACGATTGCCTGTAATAAAATACGGTGTGGTTTTGCTTGTTTGATGATTTTTTTACCCATGAACACAAAAAGTTTAGACCTCGAAGTTACTTTATTTTTTTATTATATTTACCTATTACCAAACATAGAAACTATGACTAAATTTTTGATTTCGTTTTTATTGCTTAGCACATTATTGTCTGCACAAAACAAGAAACATATTTTATTAAAAAATGCGGTTGCTCATATTGGTAACGGCGAGGTTATTGAAAATAGTTTAGTTTCTATTAAAGATGGAAAGATTGATTTAGTAGCGGATGCTAGATTGATAAGAATTGATATATCAAAATTTGATACAGCAGTTGATTTATCAGGCAAACATATTTACCCTGGATTAATTGCGCCAAATTGTATTTTAGGTTTACAAGAAGCCGAAGCGGTTCGTCAAACTAGTGATTATGCTGAGGTGGGCGAATATAACCCTCATGTGAGAAGTTTAATTGCCTACAATGCTGAAAGTAAAATTTTAGAGACCGTTAAAACTAACGGTGTTTTATATACTCAATCAACTCCTCGTTATGGAATGATTAGTGGTATGTCATCTGTATTAGCAACAGATGGTTGGAACTGGGAAGACGCGGTAATTAGAGCAGACGACGGTGTGCATGTAAATTTCCCAAAAACAATTCAACGCCATGGATGGTGGGCAGAACCAGAGCCTAGTGAAAAAAATAATAAATTCACTGAACAAGTAAATGAGCTAAGTGCCTTTTTTGAAAACGCTTTAGCATATTATAATACTGCTAATGTTACAGAAAAGAATTTGCGTTTTGAAGCCATGAAAGGCATTTTTGATGGCTCTAAAAATTTGTATATTCATGCAGATTATATAAAGGATATTATTGGAGCAATTAATTTCTCTAAAAAATTCAATATCAAAAAAATGGTTTTAGTTGGCGGTAAAGACAGCTATAAAATAACCAAGATGTTAAGAGAAAATAATGTGGCGGTTATGTTAAATCGTTTACATGATTTACCTGATTTGCCAGAGGCAGAAATTGATTTATTATACAAATTACCGTACTTGTTACAGAAAGATTCTGTGCTGTTTTGTTTGCAAAACCAAGGTGATATGGAAGCAATGAATGCGCGTAATATTGCGTTTTTAGCTGGTACTGCCGCTGCTTATGGGTTAACTAAAGAGCAAGCTTTACAAAGTGTAACCTTAAACTCAGCAAAAATTTTAGGCATTGATAAATTAGTAGGAAGTATAGAAACAGGTAAACTAGCTTCTATTGTTATCTCTGAGGGAGATATTTTAGATATGAGAACCAACAAGATTATTTTAGCTTATATTAATGGAAGACAAATTAATCTTAATAATTTTCAAACGGATTTATACAAGAAGTATTCTAAAAAATTGGGAATTAAGGAATAGTAAATCTCTTTGCGTTTTCCATAATCGCGTTATCGCGTGCCGACTCTTTGGGTTAAAAAACTTAGTATGACTATCAAATCAAATCTCATAGATATAATTGCTAAAGAAATTTATGCCGCCGAAGTTGTTATCGAAAACAATAAAATCATTACTATCACCAAAATTTCTGAAACACTAAATACATACATTTTGCCTGGTTTTGTAGATGCCCACGTGCATGTAGAAAGCAGTATGTTGGTGCCTTCCGAATTTGCTCGAATTGCAGTTACTCACGGAACTGTTGGAACAATTTCCGACCCACATGAAATAGCTAATGTACTTGGAGTAGCAGGAGTAGATTATATGATTGATAATGCTAACCAAGTTCCTTTTCATTTTTATTTTGGAGCACCCTCTTGTGTGCCAGCTACTAATTTTGAAACAGCTGGAGCAGTGATTGATTCAAATGACATTAATCAATTATTAGCACGAAAGGAAATAGTTTATCTGGCAGAGATGATGAATTTTCCAGGTGTGATTTATAAAGATGAAGAAGTATTAAAAAAAATAGCATCAGCAAAAAAACACAACAAGCCTATTGATGGCCATGCGCCAGGATTAATGGGCGATGATATGAAACATTATTTTGATGCCGGCATCACCACCGATCATGAATGTTTTGGATATATAGAAGCTTTAGAAAAATTGCAACATGGAGTGAAGGTTTTAATTAGAGAAGGAAGTGCTGCTAAAAATTTTGAAACATTAATTTCTTTATTAAAAGATTATCCTGAACAAATTATGTTTTGTTGCGATGATAAGCATCCGGATAATTTAATAGAATCTCATATTAATGATCACGTAAAACGTGCGTTAAAAGAAGGTCATGATTTATATAACGTTTTAAGAGCAGCTTCTTATAATGTGATTAAGCATTACAACTTATCAATTGGTTTATTACAAGTAGGCGACAATGCTGATTTTATTGAGATTAATAACTTACAAGATTTTACGATTTTAAAAACGTATATTAATGGAAATGTAGTTGCTGAAAACGGTCAATCGTTTATTAAATCTGTTAATGCACCAATCGTTAACAATTTTAATTGCAGTTTAAAACATGCCGTGGATTTTAAATTGAAAAACGAAAGCGACAGCGACAGAATAAGAGTAATTGAATGTTTGGATGGGCAATTAATTACAAATGAGTTATGCGTTCAATCTTATTCTTTAAATGAATTTGAACAATCAAATGTAGAGCATGATATTTTAAAAATAGCTGTTGTAAATAGATATAATGACGCGCCCATTGCAAAAGCATTTATTAAAAACATTGGATTAAAACAAGGTGCTATTGCTAGTTGCGTAGCGCATGATTGTCACAATATTGTTGTTGTTGGAACCAATGATGATGATATGTGCAAAGCCGTTAATTTAATTATCAAAGCTAAAGGTGGAATTTCATTAGCTAACGGCAACGAAGAATTGGTTTTAGAATTACCTATAGCAGGTATTATGACTAATCAAGCTGCTGAAGAAGTAGCGGAAGCTTATACCAAATTAGATAAACGCGCTAAAGCTTTAGGAAGCAAATTACGGGCGCCTTATATGAGTTTATCGTTTATGGCATTATTGGTAATACCCGAATTAAAATTAAGCGATAAAGGTTTGTTTAATGGCAAACGATTTGAGTTTACTGATGTGTTTGTGAAGTAAATATTAACTATGAAATTATTTATCAAAATACTTATACCAATACTATTATTAGTAGTTCTCTCTTCGTGGATATACTCCGAAGGAGATGATGGTTACTTCACTTATCTCCGTGGCAAAAAACAATATGTGATTGTTCAAGGAACTGGCGAACCAACGATTGTTTTTTTAACAGGCAAAGGTCGCGATTGTGGCGATTTTAAAAAAGTGTACGATAAACTAAAAAAAACAAATCAGATTTTTGCATACGATAGAGCAGGGCTTGGGAAATCGGAATCTTTTAGAGGAGATAGAACAGTAGATACGATGGCATTTGAATTACATGAATTATTAGTGAAAGAAAAAATTAAACCACCGTATATTTTAGTTGGGCACGCATTAGGAACATACATTATGCGTTGCTATGTAAACATGTATCCTAAAGATGTTTCGGGAATGGTATTAGTTGACCCTTCTCATGAGTATGAATTTAAAAATGGATTAGAAATTAGAAATGATTCGGATAAAGTGGTATTTAAAGATGAGTTTAAATCTTATTTAAGATTAGAAGGTAAATACAAAGCACATAAAGCAGAATCGAAACAATGTTTTGATTTTGATACTCTTGGATTTTCAACTAATCAACGAATTGTGAAAGATTTGAAATTACCTACTGATATTCCAACGACGATTATGATTGCTAGAAAAATTGACACAGATAATGATTATGTGAATAAGGAAATGGAATTTCGTTTAAACTTTTTTGAAAATTGGAAAACAATTAATCCGAAAACTAAAGTGGTTTCGTCATACAAAATCGGACATTTTATTCAAAAAGAAGCACCTGACATGGTAATTGATGAAATAAATCAAGTGATTGAAAAAATAAAGAATTAATTATTTTCCTTTATTCGCTTCATTATAGCAATCTCTGCATAATGGTTCGTAGTTATCTGTTTCGCCTAATAATACTAAACTCGTTTCGGTAGATGTTCGGTGAGATATATGTGCTAAACTTCCACAATGCATGCAAATAGCATGAACTTTAGTAACGTATTCGGCACAGGCTAATAATGCTGGCATAGGGCCAAATGGTTGACCTTTAAAATCCATATCTAAACCAGCAATAATCACACGAACGCCGCTATCCGCTAATTGATTACAAACGTTTACAAGTTCCAAATCAAAAAACTGGGCTTCGTCAATTCCAACCACATCCACATCATTAGCTAGTAATAAAATGTTAGAACTGGAAGGAACAGGCGTGCTATGTATTTCGTTACCTTGATGGGATACTACTTTTTCTTCGTGATAACGAGTATCTATTTGTGGTTTAAAAATTTCTACTTTTTGTTTAGCAAATTGAGCACGTTTTAAACGTCGAATTAACTCCTCGGTTTTGCCAGAAAACATGGAGCCGCAAACTACTTCAATCCAGCCTTTGCGTCCTGTGCTATGTTTAATGTTTTCTAAAAACATGTTTATTATATATTGATAACAAAATCTAAAAATAAACTATGTATCCATAAAATGCAGTATTTTTAATTTTTAATTATTCACATTATGCAAACGGATATTTTACAGAAACAACTTCAAACGTCATTACAAGAATTAAAAACGGCTATTGATAAATTTGAGAAACATCCTTCACCTAGTACTCAGTATGCTGAGCAACTGCATAATGCCATCCATCAAACGAATAAACTAGTATCAGCATTTTTGGTTTTAAAGGAACATAAAGACGTTTCTCCTGATTTGAATTTGCATATTAAATTAATGAATGTTCCAACTCCTGCTGAAAAAGCGGCTATTGTAGAACCTATTAAAGAACAAGTTATTGAGCCCACAGTTGCTATTGTAAAAGAGGAAATTAAACCAATTGAAGAAGTAAAATTGCCTGTGATTGAAAAAGTAGCTGAACCAATTGCGGAAAGAACACAAGAGCAGGTTAAAGAAACTCCAATTACTAAAGAATTACCAAAAATTACAATTAACATTAACGATAAATTTAGATTTATTAATGAATTGTTTGCTTCTAATGCCACAGAATACAATATTGCGATTGAACAAATTAATGTGGTGAGCACTATACATGAATTAAATAATTATTTAAATGGACTCAAATCTATTTACGAATGGAAAGAAGATAGCGAAGTTGTTAAAAATTTATTTGCATTAGCACAAAAACGTTTTTCTTAGCCCTTCGACTCCGCTAAGGGTGACAATATCTGTCAGGCTGAGCGGAGTCGAAGCCTCTATAATTTTTATGAAACAAATTATATTTATTTTATTCTCCTTTCTCTTTGTAAATACTTACAGTCAAGATACAACGTATGCTCGTCAAGTGATTAAAAAACTTACCTCCAAAGAATTTTTGGGACGTGGTTATGTTAATGATGGGGTAAATAAAGCAGCAGCTTATATTTCTATTGAATTGAAAACAATTGGACTTGATAAATTTGGAAAATCCTATTCTCAGTTTTATTCATTTCCGGTAAATTCATTTCCAGGAGTAATGTCTGTTGTGTTGGATGGAAAACCTTTAATAGCAGGAAAACATTATTTAATTTATCCATCTGCGAAAACTATCAAAGCAGGCTTTCAGTTATTTAAAACAGATAGTGTGACTTATGAGGCTAATGATGGTAAAAGGCTAGTGCCAATTAAAATTAAATTAAAAAAGAAGTTAACCTATACTGTTGAAACTGAATTATCGGATAACACTACTGTCGAATTATTAAAGGATTCTTTTCCTAACGAATTAAAAAATATAGACATTGTTTTAGAAAATAAATTTATTCCAAATTTTAAATCCCAAAATTTATGTGGCTACATAAAAGGAACTCAACAGCCTGATAGCTTTTTAGTATTTACGGCTCATTACGATCATTTAGGGGCTATGGGAAAGGACGCCTATTTTCCTGGTGCTAATGATAATGCGAGTGGTGTAAGTGTCTTGTTGAATTTAGCCAAGTATTATAAAACGCATCCTTCAAAATACTCTGTCGCTTTTATTTTCTTTAGTGGAGAAGAAGCTGGCTTATTAGGTTCCAAGTATTATTCGGAGCATCCGATTTTTCCTCTATCAAAAATTAAATTCTTAACTAATTTAGATTTGTTGGGAACTGGTGACGATGGTATTATGGTAGTGAATGCAACAGTGTTTAAAGATCAGTTTGAAAAATTACATCAAATCAATTTAGAGAAAAATTATTTAAAGCAAGTTAAGCAACGAGGTAAAGCAGCAAATAGCGATCATTATTGGTTTGCGGAAAAAGGAGTGCCTAGTTTTTTTATTTACACCATGGGAGGAATAACAGCTTACCATGATATTTATGATGTGGAGAAAACTTTGCCACTAACAAAATATATAGATGTATGTAAGCTCTTAATTGAGTTTAATGCTAAATTGTAAAACAGACCTGTCAGGTTTATTTACAGTTTGCTAAAAACCTGACAGGTCTAAGCATACAACTATCTCAATTTTTTAAATGGATAATATGTAATTCCAGCCATATACCAAGGCAAACGTAGTACTGGTGAAAAATTATATCCAATATAAAAACCAACTAATTGACTATTAATATGGAATTCGTATGATATTTTAGGATTGAAAGAAACTGCTTGTAGAATGTGACTGGGATTTACGCGCTCGCCTTTGTAAATATCTTGGTTGTATACATAACCAGTATTTCTATCCCAATAATTGATATAGCCTGTTTTTTTAACATCATTATGTATCCCAAAATTTATGGAAAGAAGGGTTTCTATTTTTAGATGTTTGAATATAGTAAAACGTGGGCCTGATGTAAAATTTAAAAAATCGATTTGTGAATTATATATCATAAATTCAGTATGTGCTATTGAATTGTTTTGATGTTCAAATTCACCAGAAGGTCTTAAATAATTTACTCCCATTACGTGTTGTATATGTGCGCCTCTGCCAAAAATAAAATTAAAACCTATATTAATGCTAGAGTTATATTTGTTGCCATTATGAGATGAATAACTTTCGTTGTATGATTTATAATATTCGGGTTTTACGCGTGGCGCATTACTATTGTTTGTATTTACTATACAGCCCAATTGCATATTAAATTTTATATAATCTTTAACACGTAATGTATTTACAAGGCTGTCTTTATTAACCCTAATTTCATAGCAAAAAAGTTTAACCGTTATAAACAGAAATAAAATAATGTATGAAAAACGTGAAATCATGTGCAATATTTGAATATGCTAAATTTACAACTACGGTTGTAAATTATGCTACCGTAAAAATGATTTTTAGCACATTATTAAAAGTTTTACCTTAAAATAGAGCATTATATTGCCTTAAAGTAATTAATGTATCTGTGCCTGAGTAACCCTTTTGTTTAGCAAGTTTTACTAAATTTTGTAATGATTTTGCTTCCACTTGTATTTCTTTATTAAAATCAAACAAAATATAATGATAAATGATTTTATCAGTGCGGGTTGAAGTGGTAGTTTGTTCTATTAATAAGTAATTTTTATCAAATGCTATTTTGTTAATGTTGTCAATATCTATATAAATTTCGCCATTATCATTTTCATCAAAACGTAATACATTTTTTTCATTATATAATTCTCCGTTAGAGTGATCGTAATTACTGTGAATCGAAAATGGATATCTTAATGGATATCGATAATAATCTTTAAATCCTAAATAGCTATAAAATTCTTCTGGCTCATTATTTAGAACAGCAGGATCTAAATAACTTTTTAGTAATTGTATTTGCGCACTATTACTGTTTGCTTGATGTTGATCGACACTTTCAAGTTGTGATAAACTATCACCAAAACTTTCAAATTGTCCAATAGCATTTTCAGTCAAATTCTCAACAGCATTTACCGTTTTTCTGACGAATGTAAAGATGCAAATTAGTAAGCCTATGATTGAACATAAAAAAACAGTAAGCCAAATAAATTTATTTGGCTTACTATTAGCAAAAGCAATGACCCCAAAAATAAGAGCAATCACTGTTAGTATTAAACAGATAATTCCTAAACCTATTAATAGTGCTGCCGTTAAAAACATGTTATGTATTACAAAGGAATATTACCGTGCTTTTTCTTAGGTAACTTTGTCGCTTTGTTTTCTAACATTTTAAAGGCACGAATTAATTTTTCGCGTGTGTCTTCAGGTTTAATAACTTCGTCCACATAACCTCTTTCTGCTGCACGGTATGGATTTGCAAAATGCTCAATATATTCTTTTTCTTTTTCTAATAATTTAGCTGCTGGATCTGCTGCTGCTGCAATTTCAGTTTTAAAAATAATTTCAGCTGCACCTTTAGCGCCCATTACAGCAATTTCTGCACTTGGCCAAGCATAGTTCATATCAGCACCAATATGTTTACTATTCATTACATCATAAGCTCCACCGTATGCTTTACGAGTAATCACTGTAATTCTTGGAACAGTTGCTTCGCAAAATGCATATAATAATTTAGCGCCGTTGTTAATGATACCATGCCACTCTTGATCTGTTCCTGGTAAAAATCCTGGTACATCTTCAAATACTAATAAAGGAATATTAAAACAATCACAGAATCTTACAAAACGTGCTGCTTTTGTAGAACAGTTGTTGTCTAATACACCTGCTAAAAATGCTGGTTGATTAGCCACAATACCAATACTTTTTCCTGCTAAACGTGCAAAACCAACTACAATGTTTTCGGCATAATTTTTATGAACTTCTAAAAATGAACCATCATCAATCACACCTTCAATTACTTCTCTAATATCATAAGGTTGATTAGCGTTATCTGGAATAATAGTATTTAATGCTGGACGTTTTTCGTTACCATTACTTTCATACGGAACACTTGGTGCATCATCCTCACAATTTTGAGGCATGTAGCTTAACAAGGCTTTGATGTTATTGATACACTCAATTTCGTTTGCACAAGAAAAATGAGTCACACCCGATTTCATAGAGTGTGCAGATGCTCCACCTAATTCTTCAGAAGTTACTTCTTCATGAGTTACAGTTTTCACAACGTTAGGTCCAGTTACAAACATGTAGCTTGTATTCTCTACCATCATGATAAAATCTGTAATAGCAGGGCTGTAAACAGCTCCACCAGCACATGGTCCCATAATTGCTGATAGCTGAGGAATTACTCCCGATGCCATTGTGTTTTTATAAAAAATATCTGCGTAACCTCCTAATGATACAACGCCTTCTTGAATACGAGCTCCACCACTATCATTTAAGCCAATTAACGGAGCGCCATTTTGCATGGCTAAATCCATAATACGGCAAATTTTTTCAGCATGTGTTTCTGATAAAGAACCTCCAAAAACGGTGAAGTCTTGAGAGAAAACATAAATCAATCTTCCGTTTACAGTTCCGTAACCAGTAACAACGCCATCTCCTAAATATTTTTCGCGATCTAATCCAAATTCTGTTGAACGATGAGTCACAAACATTCCAATTTCTTCAAAACTTCCTTCGTCTAACAAAAAATGTAAACGCTCACGTGCGGTTAATTTTCCTTTTTTATGTTGAGAATCAATACGTTTTTGTCCGCCACCTAAAAGTGCTTCTGCTTGTTTTTTTTCTAGTAAAGATAATTTTGAGTTCATATCCGTTAGTTTAGTTTTAGCTTCAGAAGCTAATGTTGTGTTCATTTATTTTAAAATTTAAATATACAATTTTGTATAATAATTACGCTTTTTTTGGCCCATGAAAAGGTTTTTTATTCCCGTGTTTTGCCCCACCAGTTTTTCCTTTTCCTCCAAATCCGCGAGGCTTATCAAATTTCTTTTTAGCCGCATCTGGATTGTATTCTGGTCCAGCACCAAATTCTTCTGGAATAGGCATTTTCATCACATCTATGCCCATTAAGGCTTCAATTTGAGCAAAACGAGGCTGATCTTTTTCATTAATAAAAGTTATAGCAACACCCGCTTTTGCGGCGCGTGCTGTTCTTCCAATTCGGTGAATGTAATCTTCTGGATCTGGCGGTGCATCAAAGTTTACAACTAATGAAATACCATCCACATCAATACCACGCGATAAAATATCAGTGCCAATTAAAATCCGAAGATTACGTGCTTTAAAATTGCGCATAATTTCTTCACGTTCGGTTTGCTCTAAATCCGAAGAGAAACCTTGAACAGAGTATTTTAACGCTTTAAATGTTTGTGCTAATTCTTTTACTTTTTCTTTGGTAGAAGAGAAAATAATAACCGAAGAAAAATCTTCATTTTTTAAAATCTCTTTTAATAATTTTTCTTTTTGTCCATCATAAACAACATATGCTTGTTGCACAATGCCAGCAGCTGGCTTAGAGATGGCAATATTAATTGTTTCTGGGTTTTGTAATAAATGCCCTGCTAGTACTCTAATTTTTGGAGCCATCGTTGCCGAGAACATAATTGTTTGTCTTTTCTCAGGAACGTATTTTAAAATGGTTTTAATATCATCTGCAAAACCCATGTCCAACATACGATCGGCTTCATCTAAAATTAAGTGCTCAATAGTTTCAAACTTAACGTCACCTGATTGTAAAAGGGCTATTAATCGACCAGGTGTTGCAATCACAATATCAACACCTTCGCGCAATGATTTTGCTTGACGTTCCCACGTTACACCATCGTTACCGCCATAAATGCCAATAGAACTAACGCCACAAAAATAAGCCATGCCTTCAATTTGCTGGTCAATTTGCAACACTAACTCACGAGTAGGTGCAATAATTAAAGTGTTGATGCCCCCTTTTTTTGTTTTGATGATTTTATCTAAAACAGGCAATACAAAAGCAGCCGTTTTTCCAGTACCAGTTTGTGCGCAAGCAATTAAATCTTTACCAGCCTGAATAACAGGAATGGCTTGTTGTTGAATAGGAGTAGGTAGTTTGTAACCCATAGATTGCAAACCATCTATTAATGTTTGATCGAAATTAAAGTCGTTGAAAGTCAATTTTATATTTATTTAAATTATTTTAAAATTAGTGTTGTGAACTATTTAACCACATAGATACATAGAAATTGTTTTATGGAAGGAAACGATAGAAGCTTCGCTTTTTCACTTAGTACTCTGTGTAAAAAACTAGTTTTTCTATCTTTGGCCTTTTTTTCTATGATTCTATGTGGTTTAAAAAATAACCCACAAAATCAGGGCTAATTTACTAAATTTATGGCTGAAACACTACAAAAATGTATTGGATAAAAAGCCCACATATTAATACGATTCATGGATTTTCAACCCGAAATGGGGGCGTTTCTCCAGCTCCGTTTTTGAGTTTGAATTTAGGTGGTACAGAAGATTTACTTGAGAATATTGCCGAGAACAGAAAGCGTGCTTTATCAGATTTGGGTATTGATATGAACCAAGTGTCGTATTTAAATCAAATACATAGTAGTACCGTTTGTCAAGCAGCATTTGGAAAACAAACAGGAGATGCTTTAGTCACCAATCAAAAAAACTTAGCGATTGCTGTTGGAGCAGCTGACTGCTATCCTGTATTATTTTACGACGAAAAAAATCAAGTAATTGGGGCTGCTCATTGTGGATGGAAAGGCACCTTATCTAAAATTGTAAGAAATACAATTGATGAGATGGTGAAGTTAGGGGCAGAAGTTTCTGAAATTAAAGTCGCCATTGGACAAGGAATTTGTAAGGCTAACTATCAGGTAAGTGAAGAAGTGATACAACAATTTATAGATGCTGGATTTGCTAATCATTGTTGGGAAGGCAGACAGTTAGATTTATTACAGGCAAATCGATTTGTGGCTTTGGAAAGTGGTATAAAACCTGAACATATTTGGAGCATGAATCGTTGCACAACCGAAGATGATTTCTTTTCTTACCGAAGAGATCATGGAAAAACAGGGCGTATGTGGGCGGTAATTATGTTATAAATCATTAGGGCGTGCCGGCGCTAAGTACAGGCACCGTCGGGCTTTACACTGCAATCTTTTGCAAGAGGCAGGCATCAGCCAGCTGGCGGATCGTTTGCATCCCTCGAAAGTAATCTCATAAACAGATAAAATTATATTGAAAAAACATGTATCTTTGAACTGTGAAAAAATACTATTTCATATTGTTTATCATAGTTGCTTTGGTTTTATTACCAAACATTACTGAAGCACAGTGTGCTATGTGTAAAGCAACGGTGGAAAGTAGCCAAGGACAAAAAAACTCTGTTGCAGGAGGGATTAATCAAGGCATTATTTACTTAATGATTGTGCCTTATCTATTAATGGCATTTATTTTCAGAAAACAAATTGCAACGGTTTGGAAATTAATTCGAGGCAAAAGAGTTTCTGACGAAGAATTATAGACTACTAGTTTTCTTTTAAAATCGTGTATTCGAAATTTTCTAAATCATAAGTTAAATTTTCTATGATGTTAGTGATAAATTCTTTTCCATATTTAGTATAATACATACTAAAATTATCATAACGTTCTTGTGGGTGATTTTTTGGAAATAATTTTTCTTTTATACTCCAAATTTGGTTCACATCCGTTTCGGATTTTTGTTTTAAAGCTCTATTGATTTTTTGTTCAATCGTCGAAATACCATTGATAGCTTTTTGTTTTT
Source organism: Bacteroidia bacterium (assembly GCA_044238845.1). Classification (GTDB taxonomy): domain Bacteria; phylum Bacteroidota; class Bacteroidia; order B-17B0; family Aurantibacillaceae; genus UBA4416. Next base: position 7,334 of record JBIICN010000025.1, on the reverse strand, counting down.
CGGCTTCTGTAGTTCCTACTAATGATTTGTCGATACTGTTAACGGTTTCAGTGATCGAAGCGTAAATTTCTGCTAACTGCTTTTTAGCTTCTTCTAAATTTATGTCGTTGTGTTGAGTTTTGATAAAGGCTTTTACTAATTCTTCCCCATCTTTAAAAGCATCGTTAATAGTTAAGTTTAATTTTTGTAATTTATTTTGCGTGCCTTTGTCAACTAACATTGCAAAATTGCGAGGCATCAAAATGGGTAAGTGAATAGCATAAGCATCAAACATTGTTTTATATTCTAGCCAATACGCTAATTCACCAGGACCACCAACATAAGCAATGTTTGGTAATATTTTTTGTTGGTAAAGAGGACGCAATACTACATTTGGACTTAATTTTTCTGGAGCAGTTTGAATAATATTTTCAATTTCTTCCTTTGAAAAACTGACTTCAGTATTTAAAACCACAAAACGCTCGCCTTGTTTTTCAATACGTTCTCTTAATCCTTTTTCTTTATAAAAAATATTTATTTCTCTTGGGGTAACTTGTGCCGAATATTTTTTTTGAAGTTCGGTAATGGTTTCTGATACTAATTTGTAAGAAGCATTTTCAAAAATATCTTCTTTAAATTCTTCCTTAAATAATTGTTTTAGTTCTGAGTCATTGCCGTCTAAAATGATAATACCGTAATCTCCAAAAAGCTCATTTACCAAATAACGTGTAGCATCTGCTAAATTTGTATGATTAATGTATGCCTTTTCAAACACAGATAGTATTTCATTAGCTTTTTCATTTTCTCCTAAAATAGATTTTAATTCAATGATTACTTCTTGCAATCCTTCTGTGCTAAACTCGCCAACACTGCCTTTCTGAGTACTATTCCAAACTACTTTTTTACCAAATACATTCACATGATTAATTTCTTCAAAATCATGATCTTCACTTGCCATCCAATAAACAGGCACAAAGTTTTTATATGAAAATTTTTCTTTTAAAGATTTACATAAATTGATGGCACTCGCAATTTTATAAATAAAATAGAGTGGTCCAGTGAATAAACATAATTGGTGTCCAGTAGTAATGGTATACGTGTTATTGTTTTCTAATAATTGAATATTAGATAATGATGCTGAAGAAGTATTCGCAACTAATTTTGCTTGCGATTGAAGTGCTTTTACTAAAACAGGTCTATTTAAATAATCAAATTTGTTTTTCTCTAAATAAGTTGAAAAATCTTTCTTATTAATATGATGATCATAAAATGGGTTTACTTGAGAAGATTGATTGATATAATCTAAAAATAGAGTAGAGAAAAGATTTGTGTTATCTAGTGCAATGTTTTGTTTTTGAAACATATTCTTAAATTAAATAGGAAGTAAAGGAAATTATTATTTTGAAATAATTAATTTCTGCACATGTATTTTATTGTTAATTAACAGTTTTACAAAGTAAACACCGGTGTTTAAATTTAGTTCATTTTTTGATAATACTTCTGAATAATGTCCATTTGCTTGAGAAATAGTGTTTTTTTGATAAACCAATTTTCCTAAAACATCAATTACTTGTATTCCAACATTTGCCTCTGAGTTTAATTGGTAGCTAATTGTGGCTTTATCGTTACTTGGGTTTGGAAAAACCATAAAGTTTAAATTAGCAATATTATTTTCATTAATTCCAACTGTTTGTGAAGAAATATTTATATCATCGATATAGAGATTGTTACTTACAAAGCTTGATTTGTATTGAAACTTTACTAACACATTACTGGTTTGAAATAGTGCTGGTATTGTAATAGATTTTTGAGACCATACAGTTGATGAATTGGGAAAGAAAGCAGATGTGGTGGCTGGATTATTTATAAGTGTAGTGCCTGTATACACAGCTCTTTGCAACCATGAGGATCCGCAATTAGTTGAAAAAAAAACTCTTAATTCATCTGTTATTTCAGAACTAACGGTTGACGTGGATGCAGATGCTAAATTAAATGTAAACTGTTGATTTTGAGCAGCAGTAAAGTCAAAAGAAGGACTCATCATCACATCAATATCTTGAGCATAGTTTCCAAAGGCATTCATACCCGCAGCATTTGAGCCATTAGTTCCAGCATTAGCTACATATGACCATTTATGACCATTATTATCTAAATCATAGGATTGCCATACATAATCTAAAATATTTGAATTTTCAAACCCTTCGCTATAGGTTCCATTTGAAAACACATCGGCGATTGTATTATCTACTCTAATATATTGAGTTTTTGTTACGGTATTAGTTCCAGTAGCGTTTGTTGCCGATAAACTCACTGAGTAAACACCTGCAGCAGAATAACTAACTACTGGATTTGCAGCGGTTGATGTTGCTGGTGTACCACCTTCAAAAGTCCATACTCTGCTTATTTCAGATGCATTTAAAATATTTTTGGTAAAAGTAACACTGTTTCCTTTACAAATTCTATTTCTATTTACATAAAAATCAGGAATGGGTGCGCACGTTGAGCTTGGCGCCGTAATACCAGTTGCTATTAAATTTGCTGCCGACCATAAATTATTTCTGCCAGATATTGGACTTTCAATAGCTAAACGCATACGATCTTTTTGTCCTGCTGTCCACATAAAGCAACAATAAGAATATTCCATATAGTTTTGAATATTTTCGATAATACCAGTAGAACCTAAGATTGACACATCATCAATTGAAAATGAGCCTAAATTATCTTCCGCGTTCCACGCATAAATTCTAAACGTTACAGGAACATCTTTATTTGTAAAGTTTGCACCTGATAAAGTGATTGTACTTCCTAATTCAGGATTAGAAAAATCATTATTAATAAAAAACACATTACCAGGATTCACACTTAAATTCGAATTATTTGGGGTAATTGTTGTTGTTAGGTTATTTGCAAAGCCATCAGCGCTTGAACGAATAGCGTATGTTCTAGGGCCAGTTAACGAACGATTTACTTTAAATTTTAAGCCAGTTAAACTCATGGATGATGATGGTTTTGGAGCCACTGTGATTTCATAATATTTTAACGGATTTAAAGCGCCAGATAAATTACTAAAGTTAGTTTCTCCATTTGAAGCACCTGTTGGCCAATCGGAAAAAGAAAATTCAGCAGTTTGATTTGAATTTGCAGACAGGCCAATTGCTGTAAACGGAGTTATGGTAAGGCTATCAAAAACAGATGCTGGAATACTGTTGTCAATATTCCCTGATGCAGTTGTTACATTATTAAAATCTAAAATTCCTGAAGAAAAATCATCAATCATACAATCAGGAGTTAATAAATTAGGGCAAGTAGTATGGCCTTTTGTGATAGGAGTATCATCAATTAAATCATCTCCACAGGCTAAACCAACATTTATAGAAATATTGATGGTAGTGTTCCAAGGATGTCCCAAATCTAACCAATGCCCCACTTCATGTGTTAATGTACGTGATTTATTTACATCACTTGTACCTATGGACCCAATGTAATTTGCTAAAATCATTAATCCATCATGAACTGAAAGCGAACCTGTTGCTGCTGATGGATAGTAGGCGTAGCCAGCCCAACCTTGCATTAAGGCTTTTGCTGTCCAAATGTTTAAATATTTATCTCTTGGCCATGGATTAACTTTAGCGCTATCATCTCCGTAATTAGTTTTACTAGTATAAATTCTATCTATACCATTGGTGCAATTCCCTTGAGGATCCAATTTTGCTAATTCAAAAATAATGCGAACATCCGAAACTAACGACTTAAATTTTGGAGTTATATTAATAGTGTCAGCATTTAATTTTCGCATATCGCGATTTAAAATATTTATTCCATCAATAATTTGAGCGTCGGAAATATTTTCAAGACCGTTTTGGTGTAGCACATGAAAAACAACAGGTATAGTATACACCGTTACGCTTTGTATGCCTTTTTGTGCATTAATTTTTGAATTGTAAATCTGTTCGTTGTCAATAAACGATTGCAACAGTTCTGGATGAGCTGTATATAGTTGTCTAATTGCTTCATCTGTTCCGCAATGCTTTAATTCTTGCGCTTTAAAACTAGCTGTATAAATAATAATGAATAAAGAGGTAAGGTAAATTTTAAATTTCATTTCTAAGTTTGATTTTTTAATTTATAATCAAATATAAAAATTTAATAGATTGTTCAGATTCCTTATATCATTTCACGCCAAATACTAGTACATTAATTATGACAACCCACTAATGGTTCCATTGTCATCAATACTCATTCCTTCGGAAGCTGGAATAGAAGGCAATCCAGGCATACGCATCATGTTTCCTAGAATAGGAATGATAAAACCGGCACCAGCCGCAATTTCAAATTCCCGAACGGTAACAGTAAAATTAGTTGGTCGGCCAATTAATTTTTCGTTATCCGAAAATGATTTTTGTGTTTTTGCCATGCAAATGGGTAGATGTGCTAATCCTAATTTTTCAATACGTTTTAAATCTTGCTCCGCTTTCGTATTATACTCTACTTCGTTTGCACCATATATTTCTTTGGCTATGGTTTGTATTTTTTGTTTAATGGTTGAATTCCAATCATATAATGGTTTGAAAGTTGAATTGCTATTTTTTTCAATTTCTTCAACCACTGCTTTTGCTAATTCTTGTGTGCCATTGCCTCCTAATAACCAGCCTTTACTTAAAACGGCTTTTACGTTTAACTGAGAGCAAAGTCCAATTAAAGCATTAATTTCTTCATCAGTATCTTTTACAAAATGATTAATCGCAATAACAGGAGTGATGCCAAATTTTTGGATATTTTCAATATGTTTTTCTAAGTTGCAAAATCCTTTTTTAAGTTTCTCAACAGATGGAGTATTTAGTTCATTTGGTAAAGCGCCACCATGATGTTTTAGAGCTCTAATAGTAGCTACAATAACTACAATGCTTGGCATTAATTTGCCATAGCCACACTTAATATTTAAAAATTTCTCAGCCCCTAAATCAGCACCAAAACCAGCTTCGGTCACAACATAATCTCCTAAAGACAATCCCATTTTAGTTGCCAAAATCGAATTTGTTCCTTGAGCTATATTCGCAAATGGACCACCATGAATAATAGCTGGATTTCCTTCAAGTGTTTGAACTAAGTTTGGTTGTATAGCATCTTTTAGTAAGATGGTCATGGCGTTTTCAGCTTTTAAATCTCTCGCATAAACGGGTTCGTTATTATAGGTAAAACCCACAAATATATTTCCAAGTTTTTCTTTTAAATCTGACAGGCTATTGGATAAACATAAAATGGCCATAATTTCAGAAGCCGCCGTAATGTTAAAACCATCTTGTCTCATCACGCCGTTTGCTTTTCCTCCAATACCAATAATAATATTTCTTAAGCTTCTATCATTCATGTCAATTACTCGTTTCCAAACTACAGTTCTTGGGTCGAGTTTAATTTTATGCTCATGATTTTGAATCACATTATCAATAATCGCTGCTAAAAAATTATTGGCTTTTTCAATGGCCGAAAAATCTCCTGTGAAATGAAGATTAATATCTTCCATTGGAATGACTTGCGAATAGCCGCCGCCAGCGGCGCCGCCTTTAATTCCAAACACTGGTCCTAAAGATGGTTCTCTTAAAACAACAATACTTTTTTTGCCAATTTTATTTAAACCTTCGTTTAAGCCAATAGACACCGTTGTTTTTCCTTCGCCTGCTGGAGTAGGAGTAAGCGCTGTGACTAAAATTAACTTAGATGATTTTATTTTCTCTTCATTAATTAAATGAAGTGGTAATTTGGCTTTAAACTTTCCGTATAATTCTAAATCATCTTCGCTGATATTAATTTTTTCAGCAATTTTTTTTATGTGAATTGGGTTAACGGATTGAGCAATTTCTATATCAGTCATTTTTGGTTTATTTATACAGCAAAACTATCATCTATTTTTAAACTAAATCAAAGAAAGTTCTATATTCTTATCTATTATGAAACGTATTTAACTTCATTTATTTTTAATCCTTAGTAAGTTTCGATTTGCATCAATTTTAAATTCCGTTATCAACGTCTAATTAACACTAAAAAAGCTATTTATCAGGTAGTTACGAATTCGTAACCTCGGGTTTCGTTAATTACCTTGTTTTTTGTTAATAATCCAAATTCATTGGGCTGCAAAGCCTTCGTATTTTTAAGAGTTAAACAGAACTATTTTAATGAGTTTACAAGTTAATGTAAAAGATTTACTATCAAATCTATACTACAATCGTGGTGTAGTGGAATTGCTATTTGGTCAGCGCGACCATGTAACGGTAAACGAATTATTGAGCAGAGATGATATTACGGAAGAACAATACCGTAAATTGGTGTCCCTAGATATTCTTTACGAATACGAAAATGTGGTAAGCCTAAACGATGCTGTTGTTGCCATGTTTGAAGATTTTATGGAGATTGGAGAAGTAACTCCAGGTTTCATTAATGATTACATCAACGAATTAAAACGCTACATCCGTTTTTATCAAGAAGCCCGTGAAATGCGATTTTTGCGTAGTATTAAGAAATATTTAAAACGTATTAATTCTACTTTAACTCGAGAAATTATTAAGCTTCAAAAAAATGTAGATGATACTTACAAGAACGAAAGTAACTATCGCATTAAATTGCAAAAGCTGGAAGATTACCGCGAAAAACGTGACACCATTATTGAATTTATTAAACAAACCAATGCTATTGTTGATGAGACTAGAGTGTTGTTTAATATCACTAATGACACCGAGTTATTTGGAATTGTTTCGGCTTTAAAATCAAGTTTAATTGAAAACCTGGATTTCTTAATTGAAATTCAAACAGACATTACGGATTTCATCAATAAAATTCAGTATCAACTAGATGTTTACAAAAAAGCACAACGTTTAAAAGAAGTTAAAGATCATGGAACGCTTCACTTTAAAACTAATTTTAGAGAGATCGTTTCTAATATCAATACACTAAAACATAACGGACACAAAACACCAAAAACAAAAATCCCAATCGACTTTTTATATAGCGATGATGGACATGTTTTATGTAAACGTATCGCTGAGAAGTATAAAATTACACGCTTAATGGTACGTGGACTTGCCGATAAAATGGCAGGTAATTTTAAGGATAAAGGACTTGAACAACAAATAAAATTAGATACTGAAAAATTAGTTGAACGTTTTTTAACTCAAACTAAATTAAACCTGTTTGAATACTTAATGGAATACAAATTCCCTAAAACAATTGGTACAGTGACGTTTGAAGAACGTTTATCGTTATTTGTTGAAATTGCCATGGAGTATCAAAATCAATTAGATTTTAAATACAGATTACAGTATCACGATTATGTAGAGTCTGTTACTGAAATAAAAAAACGATTA
>JBIICN010000144.1:0-4837 GCA_044238845.1 Bacteroidia bacterium | reverse complement strand
ATTATATCGTGGCTTTTCGATTTTAAAAAATGAAAAATATCATCACGAATAAGTAAATTATATTTTCATTTTGTTGCTGATGTAAGTTTTAACAAATTAATGTAAATATTGTGTGTTTTTTTGTATTTTAGCGCAAACTAAATTAACATAATGAATACAATTTTTACCAAAAGACCTTTAATTTCTTTAAAATTTAAGAATTTAGCTTTAATTTTAAGTTTATTTTTGTTTTACACGGTTGGTGCGCAAACAGTAACTATTACTTCGCCAACCGTTGCAACATCATACACAGCGGGTGCTACTGTAAATTTAACTTACTCATTAAGCCCTGCAACATTTACGGCTGGTAACATATTTACCCCGCAATTGTCAGATGCAACTGGCAGCTTCGCTTCTCCGGTTAATTTAGTTACCCGAGTTGCAACTACTGGCGCAACTGGAACTCAGCATCAAATAGTTATACCGTTTAACACTCCAACAGGCAGTGGTTATAGAATAAGAGTTTTATCTTCAAATCCTGCCACAACCAGTGCTAATAATGGAGCTAATTTAACAATTACAGCTTTAGCTATCAATTCACCAACAGCAACAGGCACAGTTTTTTGTCAAGGTGAAATTTTTAATGTTAATTTCACTCAAAATGGCGCATTAGCTGCAGGAAATATATATACGGTTCAATTGTCTAATTCAAGTGGTTCTTTTGTTTCTCCTACTGCTATCGGAACAAGAACAAGTACAACAGCTGGTACTATAGCTTGTACAATGCCTATTGTGCCTGCGGGCACAGGTTATCGAATTAGAATGGTTAGTTCAAATCCCTCATTAACTAGCCCAGACAATGGGATTAATTTAACCGTTACTGCATTAGCAATTAATTCACCGTCTACTGCTGCTACGAGTTTCTGTCAAGGTGAAGCATTTAATGTAACATATGCTCAACCTTGTCCGCTTTTAGCTGGTAACATTTACACTGTACAATTGTCTGATGCAAGCGGATCGTTTACAAGTCCTACTGCCATAGGTACCAGAACTTCAACAACCGTAGGTCCAATACCATGCACCATGCCATTTGTTAGTGCAGGTTCAGGATATCGAATTAGAATTGTTAGTTCAAATCCTGTATTAACCAGCCCCGATAATGGAATTAATTTAACTGTGAATGCACTAGCAATTAATACCCCAACAACAACAAGTTTAGTGTATTGTCAAGGTGAAGTTTTTAATTTAACGTATTCTCAAAGTTGTCCTTTTTTAGCAGGAAACATTTACACAGTTCAATTATCGGATGCAACAGGTTCTTTTGCTGCACCAACAACCATCGGCACAAGAACTGCTACAACAGCTGCAGCTATTTCATGTACTATTCCAGCTGTTCCTTTTGGGACGGGCTATCGTGTTCGAATTGTTAGTTCAAATCCAGTGATTACTAGTCCTGATAATGGAACAAATATTACAATTAATGTAGCTTCAGGTAATCCAGTTGTATTCGGCAACGGTTTTTGGAACGCCTCTTGTTTTAATAATTTCAATAATTATACTAGTAATTATAACGGAATTTATACGGAAAATAATTTGAGTTTTGATAGCAGAACAAGGTGGGGGCAAAGTAATAGTCCTAGTTCCGCGGATGCATCATCAGGTATTGCCTATGCAGGTTGTACTTTTGGAAATACAAATTATTCCGTAAGCTATAAACGAACAAATATTCCTTGTGGATATTATCAGATTAATATCCCAGCCCATGATGATAACGTTTATTTTTTAATTAACGGTGTTTCAGCATTTGTGCATGTTGGATGTTGTGATGCGCATACTAATATTTGGACTGGAATTATTCAACCAACCGATAATTTAGAATTCAGATTTACAAACGGTGGTGGACCAGGTTATTTAGCTGTTAATTTTATACCCATTAATCCATTAACGATGTCGGCACCAGTTACTATTTGTGCAGGAACTACTGCTACGTTATCAGTTACTAACTCTAGTACACTGGCCTTGAATTATGCTTGGACTCCTTCTGTTTCTGTAAGCCCAACAACTGGCTCTGTAGTTGTGGCAACGCCAGCTGCTAGTACTATTTATACCGTGACTTCTTCAGATGCTGGAGGAACAGCTTGTTCGTTATTTACTAATACCGTTTTAATAACAACTAACCCCGTGCCAACAACTACTATTTCTTCAATTACTTCTACATTAATTTGTTCTCCTATTACCTCATCAACCTTAACGGCAAGTGGAGCCAATACTTATACTTGGGCACCAGCTGCTGGTTTAAATACAACTAATGGTAACGTCGTTATCGCCAACCCAACAGTAACAACTGTTTATACAGTAAGTGGTAGTAATAATTGTTCTGTTACAGTTTCCTCATCAACAGTAAATGTTCAAACAATTCCTGCTTCACCAACGCCAACAGTTTATGGTAATGGAACTTGGAATGTGTATTGTTATAACGATAATAACTTATTTACAAATTATTACGGGTATTATACTGAAAATAATTTGAATTTTTCAACGACAACTCGATGGAATCAGTCTAATGGGCCATCTACGTGTACAACCACTGCAACAGGTTTAGCGTACTCTGGATGTAACATTCCTTCCTCCCCATGGTCGATGAGATTTAGAAGAACCAATATACCTTGTGGTTATTATTCAATTGATGTCAATAGAGATGATAATTTAAGATTATTTATTAACGGAGTTCAAGTAGCAAGTACAGGATGTTGCGGAAATTTAACTAATTTTTGGACTGGCTTTATTGGACCAAACACCTTAGTTGAATTTACTTTAGTTAATACTGGTGGACCAGGATATTTAGGGGCAACTTTTAATCCAATTGCTTATCCAGTTTTATCTCCGCCAGTAACTATTTGCGCTGGTTCTACTACTTCATTAACAGCCTCTCCGTTTATCTCTGGAGCAACTTATTCATGGACTCCTTCAGCTAGTGTAAGTCCTACAACTGGAACACTTGTACTTGCTAGTCCTACAGTTGGCTCATCGTATACTTGTACTGTTACTGATCCTGTTACAACTTGTAGTGCAGCGGCCAGTGTTTCAATCACAGTTGATCCATTACCTTCTACAACTGTGTCGCCAACTTCAGCATCGATTGCTTGTGCTGCACAGTCCAGAACATTAAGCGCAGGTGGTGCGAATACTTATTCATGGTCACCTTCTGCAGGTTTAAATACAACTACAGGAACTTCTGTAATTGCTACGCCATCTGTTACAACGGTTTATACGGTTACTGGAAATAATAACTGTGCAGATGTTATTGCTACTACAACTATTACTGTTTTACCTTTAATCAGTCCAACAGTATTTCCAACAACTTCTTGGAATGTATATTGTCATAATAATACAACATTTAGTAATTATTTTGGATACTATACACATACAGGAACTGGTGCTTCTGGTTATGATTTTAATACTGGTACTCAGTGGGCGAGTGGCGCCGCACCATCAACCGCTACAGCAAATGCATCTGGAACGGCTTATCAAGGCTGCACAATGTCCGCTTCAAATATTTCATTGAGTTTTAAACGTACAAATTTTGCTTGTGGTATTTATACTGTTGTCTTAAATAGCAATGATGACGGTGTATCAATGTTAATTGATGGTGTGCAAGTTGCAAACCGAGCTTCGAATTCGGGAACAGCTGTTAATTTTTGGATTGGAGCCCTTAATGTTAATTCACAGGTTGAGTTCAGATTAAATCAAGGTTCTGGTGGCTCAGGTCTTAGAGTTACATTTACACCAGCTTCGGCTACAGCTTCTTTATCTACTTGGATTGGCGCGTTAAATAGTGATTGGTTTAATTCTTCTAACTGGTGCGGTTCTGGTATACCTACAAGTACTATCGATGTTTTAATTCCGAATTCAAAACCTCAGTTTATGCCAGTAATTGATGCATCAGGAGCTGCTTGCCGTAGTTTAACTATAGCGGCAGCTTCCGCTTCTACTGCTGTTACCGCAGCTTTACCAGCAGCGACCTTAACTATTAATGCAGGAAACAGTTTAGATGTTTATGGTAACTGGATTAATAATGGTATTGTTTCAGCGAGTTCAACTAGCACTATTAATTTATTAGGTGCAACTTCTACTTCTTTATCAGGAAGTGCTTCTGAAACTTTAGGTTCTTTAGTAGTCAATAAAACAGGAACGGTAACAATTCCTGCTAGTAAAGTAGTTCAAATTGCTGGTTCAGGAGTTTTTACTAACGGTATTGTTAATCAAAATGGAACATTAAGGTTTTTAAATGGATCTTCTACATCTGGTGCAAATAATGCGAGTTACGTGAATGGTCAAGTCATTAAAGTTGGAACACAATCCTTTACATTCCCTGTTGGAGCCGCTTCTTTTTATAGACCAATCTCAATTTCTGCCCCAAGTGTAGCAACTGATCATTTTACTGCAAGATATATTTTAGCAGATGCCAGTCCTTCATTTACGCATACATTAAAGGATGCTTCTATTGATCATATTGGAAGATGTGAGTATTGGGTTTTAGATCGAACAGGCGGCACTTCAAATGTTAGTGTAACATTATCATGGGATGCTGCTACTAGCTGCGGAGTTACTAATTTGGCAGATTTATTGGTTGCCAGATGGAATGGTGCATTATGGAGAAATGAAGGAAATGGTGGCACTTCGGGTAATACAACTTCGGGTACAATTATTTCAAGTTCTGCTGTAACTGCTTTTAGCCCTTTTACATTAGCGTCATTAACAACAGCTAATCCTTTACCAATCGAATTAGTAAGCTTTAATTGTAGTTACATAAACAGAAATACGAATGGTTTAAATTGGACTACCGCATCCGAGTCTA
>JBIICN010000065.1:0-16418 GCA_044238845.1 Bacteroidia bacterium | reverse complement strand
TAGTGATTAACAATACTGGTGGAGCTGGCGTACAGTTTAATACAAATACAAATGTAACCCAGGATTTATTTATGCGCAGTGGAAATTGCAATGGTAATGATCATTTAATTTTAGCAAGTAATGCAGGCAGTACTGCTCGTATCGCTACTATTACTAATACGGCAGGTGTTTCTTTTTCTGGTAATACTATTGTTCAGAAATTTATGAACACTATGCCTGCACAATATTATGACTTATCATCACCAGTGAGTAATACAAATGTAATGGATTGGGATAATGAGATGTATATTTCAGGTGTTGGTAATTATGATGGCATTGGTGGACCTGCTGGGGTGGATGGAGCTCCTTTTAATTTGGCTCCTACCATGCATACCTATGATGAACCAAGTAATACTTATGTTACAGTGACTTCAACCAATACAGCGCTGCAACCAGGGATTGGATATGATTTGTTATTGGCAGACGATGCTGCCATTTCTCAATGGAACGCAAAAACCATTGATTCGCGTGGGACACCAAATTTTGGTGATATTACTTTATCTGGTTTAACATATAATGTAAATGTAGGTGGGCCAACAGGTCCAGGAGGAGATGGTTGGCAATTAGTGGGAAATCCTTATGCTTCTCATATTGATTATTCTTTGGTAACAAAACAGAGAATGACAAATAATATCTATTTCACCGATAATGGAAACTATTCTGATTATGTTGCTACCATGGGAACTACCATTTTAGCACCTTACCAAGGTTTTTATGTTGAGACAAATCCAACGGCTCTTCCTAAAAGTATTACTTTTACGGAGGCGTGTAAAGTAGAAGGGAATTATACAACGGAGTTCTACAGAAAAAAGCAACATGATATTAAACTAATGGTTCATTCGTCTTTGGTTCCATTTAACCACGAAATATCTGTTAATTTTAATGATGATGCGACTTTAGGCTATGATTTGAACATGGATGCATCTTATCGTAAATTTCCTAAAGCGATTGCTCCAGCTATTTATTTAATCGATAATCAAACTCAAAAGAAAATGATTAGAAATACGATTAATAGTTCTGCAAATGAAGTAGTAATGCCATTAGGTATTTTTACGCCAAAAGCAGGCGTTTATTATGTGGATGTGAACGTTGTAAATTCAGCTGACTACACCAATATTTGGATAGAGAATACTAAAACAGGTGTAAGATATGATTATACGTCTTCGGTAGCATTTAACGGAGAAGAACTTGGAACAAATAATGATTTCGTTTTAAAAATGAGTAAAAAGAAAAACCTGTCATCTGCGCCTATTTTTTCAGAATCTAACCTATTGGTTTTTGCGACAGAAAACACACTTAATTTAAAATCTATCAATAAAGATGAAATTGTAAAAGAAGTGTTGGTTTACGATATGACAGGTAAAGTTTTGATTAAACAGTATAATTTATCTGTTAATACAAGTAGTGTTGCGAAAATTAACATTTCCGACCTTCCTTCAGGCCTTTATATCGTTAATACTATAGATGAGCAAGGAAAAGTAGCTAACAAAAAAATTATTAAATAATCTTAGCTGATTTTATGAACATAGCCGTCCTTTAATTAGGACGGCTATTTTTTTTTGATATGTAAGCTAATTATTTGTAAATTTGGTGGTTACACAAAAAAGTGAATTTATTTAAAAGTAAAATAATTGTTATCATTTGTTTGTTCTCATTTTTGGGAACTGGTAATTATCTGTATGGACAGATTCATTGTGGAACTGCCGCCTACATAACCGTAAATGGTAATTGTGTTAATAAAAGTTTGGTTGCCGCTGGAAACACAATGGAAGCTCCTATTCCTGCGGGTTCATCATGTGCGACTCCACCTGCAACGGCGAGTTACCGTGATGTTTGGGCTAAATTTACTGCAATTGCAACAACTGCAACAATAACTGGCGCTATTACCGTCGCCCAAAATATTACTATTGTTACTTACAGTGCACCTTGTAATACAACAGTTGCTCCTACTCCAACTTTAACTAATGCAGCAGAACTCGGTTGTGCAAATGCTAATAACACGAATGCAGCCCAAACAGAAACTTTAACGATGACAGGTTTGACTATAGGACAGGATTATTTTATTCGGATTATTAATACAAATGCTACTAACACAACCATAAATTTATGTGTAACCTCAACACCATTAAATGATGATCCAACGGGAGCTGGTCCTACTAGTAGTTTTTCTTTAACAGCGCCAAGTTCTTCATGCACGTATACATTAGGCAATATTAAAGGAGCTTCAAAAACAACTTGCGGCAGTCTAGCCGCTCCCACATGCACTAGCTATGGAGCATCCTCTGTAGATGCTTGGTATTCGGTTACTGTTCCTGCAAGTGGTAATTTATTTTTGCAAACATTAGCTGGGAATATGTCGCAGTTTGGTATTGCTACATATACAGGTACGCCTTGTGTCAGCCTCACACAAATAGGTTGTAGCGAAGGTAATCCAGAAGGTAATTCAACTGGCGCTCCCTCGTTGTATGTGCCTGGCCAAACTCCTGGAAGCACAGTTTATATTAGAGTTTGGAATAAAAATGGACAAACCGCTGGCACCTTTAGTATATGTGCCACTACCCTTGGGCCTTGTGGTAACGATGCAAATAATGATTATTGTTCTAATCCAGCTTCAGTTGCAACGGCAGGCGCCACTTTTACAAGTGTAGCTACCAATAGCACCACGGCTGGGATTTATTCTTCAGATACGCCTGGAAATCTTACGTCTAATTCTTGTACGAGTGGTATAGGGGAAAATGTTTGGTTTTCGTTTATTGCAACTACAACATCTCAAAGCATTCCGTTTAATGTTGCTGGATGTGCGGGTGGTTTGGAGGCCGAAGTTTTTTCAGTGTCAACTAATCAATATGGTTGTTGTAAAACATTTACTCCGGTTTCATCTGGTAGTCCTTTTCCAGCATGCTCTAGTTATTTTTTAACAAATAATAGTACAGGTACCATCACAGCATCACCATTAACCATTGGAAATACTTATTATTTGATGTTAAATAGTGTAACAGGGCAAACATGTACATACACTGTTACAGGTTGGTCTGTTTCAGGTATCTTACCAGTTGAGTTGATTTCGTTTACTGGAAAAAACGAAGGTAAGTATAACCAAATAGAATGGGTGACATCAACTGAGCAGAACATAGATAATTATACTCTAGAAAGATCTATCGATGCGATTACTTTTGAAGAGGTTTTGTTAGTAAAAGCAAAGGGTGGAATACAAGGCAATAATAAATATAAAGTAAAAGATGAAGATATTAATTTGGATTTAACTTATTACAGAATTAAACAAAAAGAATATTCAGGGACTGAGAAATATTCAAATATCATCAGCGTAAATTTAAAAAGTATGTTTGATAATGTTTACAATATTCACCCAAATCCAACCGCTTCGGTTTTGAATTTTGAATATTATGCAGATGTAAAAAATATGCTATCAATAGAAATGATAGGATACGGAGGAAGTGTTGTTTTTGCAGATAATAAAATAATGGATGAAGGTAAAAATGTAATTACTCTACCTTTAGAACAATTAGAAAGAGGTGTTTATATTCTCAAAGTAGTTTCCGAAAAGACAGGAAAAACAACTCATCACAAAATTATCAAAAACTAAAAGCCTTTCATTCGAAAGGCTTTTTTAATTATCACTCACTGAATTTATTTTTTATTTTTCTAATGAGATTTCGGCGAGATCTCATTAGAAATGCTTGTCGAACTTTTGGTAGCTGAGCTTGTCGAAGCTAAGCCTGCGCTGTTGGTCCACCAAAGTTTAATGGCAAGGCATTCATCTCGCTATCTTTAATTTTACCGTGCATTTGTTCAAAACGGGTTACATTATCCGCTAAAGCTTTCATTAAACGCTTAGCATGTTGAGGCGTTAACACAATACGCGATTTTACTTTTGCTTTTGGCACTCCAGGCATTACTTTAATAAAATCAACCACAAATTCTGTTGGAGAATGCGTAATAATAGCAAGATTTGAATAGATACCTTCTGCAATTTCTTCAGAAAGTTCGATGTTTAATTGGTTTTCAGGGTTTTGATTTTCCATAGGGTTAGTTATAAATGACTTGAAATAATATTTAAAATGCGTTGGGTTGATTTTCCATCCCAAAGTTCAGGAATAGCACCCTTTTTGTATGAATTGTTTTCAATTTCATGAATGTGTTTTTTTATCACAGCTATATCAAAGGGTACTAATGTATTTGTCCCTTCAGTAACCGTAACGGGCCTTTCAGTATTTGGCCTAAGGGTTAAACAAGGTACTTTAACAAAGGTAGATTCTTCTTGAATTCCACCACTATCTGTTAAAATAAATTGACTGTATTTAATCAATTTTTGAAAAGCAAAATAATCTAAAGGCTCAGTGAGTTTTAGGTTTTTGTTTTCGGAAATGAGATTCTTAAAGCCAAATTCTTCTATCTTATGTAAAGTTCTTGGATGAATGGGAAATACAATGTTATATTGTTGAGTGATCTCTTGTATTAAATGGATTAATTTTTTCAGGCCCTCTTTAGTGTCAACGGTTGCAGGACGATGCATGGTCATTAACACAAAAGGTTTATTAAAAAGATCTAAATCATGAATGATTGGCGAAGCTTCTATTTCTGTTTGAAAGGCTACCAAAGTGTCAATCATCGTATTGCCAACAAAATGAATCGACTCATTAGAAACGCCTTCTTCTGTTAAATGTTTGAAGCCACTTGGTTCGGTAACAAAAAAAGACTGGCTTAATTTATCAGTTAGAATACGATTAAATTCTTCAGGCATTGTTTTATCAAAACTTCTTAAACCACTTTCTAAATGAGCTAGTTTTATGCCTAATTTGTTAGCAGTAATGGCCGCAGCTAGTGTTGAGTTAACGTCGCCAACAACTATTATTAAATCGGGCTGATAGCTTGTTTTGATTAAGTTTTCTAGCTTAATCATAATTTCCGCCATTTGTGAATTTGGACTTGCAGGAACGATGTTTAAAAAGAAATCAGGTTCTAAATGAAATTGTTTAAAAAACACGTCAGCCATCTTTTCATCAAAGTGCTGCCCTGTATGAACTAATTTCACATCAAGATTACTAAATTGTTGTGCAATTTTTTTGAATTGCGTTACTTTTATAAAATTTGGACGAGTGCCAATTACTATTAAAATTTTTTTTATCATATCAGCGTCGTGCGCAAATTGTTTCAGCACTAAATTACCTTAAAAATTGAATTAAAACAAAACTTAAGATCAGTGACATTTAAATATAATCAAGTATCTTTTTTAAATGACATTGTTTAAAATAGAACGCTGATTCTAGGACGAATAAGATGAATGACTTTAAAAACTTCAAAAATTAGAATCCATCCAATTCATTGGCCTCATCAGCGTTCCATTAAAAATATTAATTAATCATTTCTACACTGCGTTTCACAAACTTAGTTAACTCTTCGCCTTTTAATAAACCTTGAGATAACAAGGCTAAATCGGCAGCTTGTTTTGCTAACTGACTTTGTTTTGCGGCATCTTTCTCCACTAATATTTTACTAATTAAAGGATGGTTAGCATTTACTACTAAATTATACATATCAGGCATCGAACCATAAAAATTCATGCCGCCTCCGCCACCCATGGCTTGCATGTCTTTCATACGGCGCATAAATTCAGGGCGTGTAATTAACATCGGAGAATCTGTTTCACTTAAGCTTTCAAATGTTACTGTGTATTTTTCTTTAGCAACAACACCTTCTACAATTGGTTTTAAAGTGTTTTGTTCATCTTCAGTTAATTTACTAACCTGTCCGTCGTCTTTCTTAATCAATTTCTCAACCGTATCAGCATCAACACGCACAAATTGCGTATTGGTTAATTTACTTTCTAAGTGATTAATTAAATGTGAATCTAATGGAGAATCCATTAACAATACATCATAACCTCTCGATTTTGCAGCGTCAATATAAGTATGTTGTTCATCAGTATTGGTTGCATACAAGAAAACTACTTTGCCATCTTTATCCGTTTGATTAGCTTTCACATGAGCGTCATATTCTTCTAATGTAAAGGCTTTTGCTTCGGTGTTTTTTACTAAAGCAAATTTTGATGCTTTTTCGTAAAACTTCTCGTCGCTAATCATTCCGTATTGAACAAATATCTTTACATCATCCCATTTCGCTTCAAAATCAGGACGTTCTTTTTTGAAAATCTCTTCTAATTTATCGGCTACTTTTTTAGTGATATGAGCAGAAATTTTCTTTACGTTTCCATCCGCTTGTAAATAACTACGGCTCACATTTAATGGAATATCTGGACTATCAATTACACCGCGTAACATGGTTAAAAAATCAGGAACAATGTTTTCTACGTTATCCGTGACGAACACTTGGTTACTGTATAATTGAATACGGTCTTTAGGCGCTTCGAACTTATTAGATAATTTAGGGAAATATAAAATACCAGTTAAGTTAAACGGATAATCTACATTTAAATGAATGTGAAATAAAGGTTCTTCAAACTGCATTGGATACAATTCACGGTAGAACGCTTTGTAATCTTCATCTTTTAAATCTACTGGTTTTTTAATCCAAGCTGGAACAGGATTGTTAATGATATTTTCTACTTGAATTTCATTTTCTTTTTCGTGACCTTTTTCGTCTTTTTCGCCTGTTGGCACCCATTCTGATTTAGTTCCAAAAACAATTTCAACTGGTAAAAACTTACAATATTTTTTTAGTAAGCCTTCAATTTTACTATTTTCTAAAAACTCTAAACTATCTTCAGCAACGTGTAAAACAATTTCTGTTCCTCTGTCAGTTTTTGTCGTGTTTTCTTCAATTGTGTATTCAGGACTTCCATCACATTCCCAACGAACCGCTTTGCTTCCTTCTTTGTGAGATAAGGAGAAAATTTCTACTTTTTGAGCTACCATAAAGGCAGAGTAAAAACCTAAACCAAAGTGACCAATTACCACGTTTTTATCTACTTTATCTTTGTATTTAGTCACAAATTCTTCGGCACCACTAAAGGCAATTTGTGTAATGTATTTTTCAATTTCTTCGGCTGTCATACCAATCCCTTTATCTTTAATGGTAATGGTTTTAGCTGCTTTATCAACTTTGACTTCAATTTTTAAATCACCTAACTCGCCTTTTGCTTCTCCCATAGAGGTTAAGGCTTTTAGCTTTTGAGTGGCATCTGTGGCGTTACTCACTAATTCACGCAAAAAGATTTCGTTATCGCTGTAAAGAAACTTTTTAATAATTGGGAAAATGTTTTCGGTTTGTACGTTAATTTTTCCAGTGCTCATGTTTTTAAAATATTTAAGTTTAAGAATATAAATTTTTTCTGCCTTTTATAGTCAAAGGTTGTACCAATAGGGCAGAAGGTGACAAAATGACAATAATAGTATATGTAGGATAGTTGTCCTAGTCGGCCTAATACTTTTTTAGGTTAATTAATTTTGATTAACAATGTACTATTTAATATTTTAGAAAACTTTATTTCATATTATCAGTAAACTGTTCTATTTTTACTGTAAATTAAATTACAATGGCAAAAGAAGAAATAGTTGAAATTTCTGAAAGTTACATTCATTTGCGTAGCGATGAAGTGCCTGAATGGGTTAAAAATCTTGATTCATTAAAAGCAAAAATTCGTGAAAATATTTTGAATTCAAATTCTCAAAATAATATTGAGGGTGTAACTTTTTGCCATCCTATTGATGTACCAGGTTCGAAGTAACGGAAATGGGTATTCTTTTCAAACTTCTAATGGCACTGTTTATGAAGTTTATTTTACCAAATTAGACAATTTGAGTGATTATTTCCAAAAAGAAATTGGAACTAATGATGTCTATTATTTTGGAATAGAAAGAATCACTGAAAACAAAGGCGGTAATGATATATTTATAAAAAGGACGATTGCCTATATAATCATTACTTTTTTTGTTTCAAATCCTACCGGAGTATTGCTTTTCAATTATAGTAACGACAACAACTCTATTAATTCAAGAAGAAAAGTTTTTAAGAAATGGTTTGAAGAATATGCCGAGCATACATTATATCAGTTTTATCAGCACGATTACTCCGATCAAGTTACATTATGCGCTCTGTATAAAAGGCACGGAAGAGATTTTGATAAAATCAGAAATGGAATTAAAAGAATTACTATGAATTTTGGCAATGATTTTGAAATAGGTAAATAAACTTTGAAAATGCAATTAAAATCAAAAAGCCCTCTCAATCATTGATTAAGAGGGCTTTTTTGTTGTCCGACTAGGGCTCGAACCTAGACTCTACTGAACCAAAATCAGTCGTGTTGCCAGTTACACCATCGGACAATCTGAACTTATCTAAAAGTTCGGGGCACAAAAATAACAAAATATCTTCATTTACAAAAAATTCATAAAAAAAAAGTTTCATTCTGTTTAAGTGCCTTTTTTAGTTAAATTCGCATCTTATAGCTTTTTAAAATAATACTATGCAGTTTAAAAAATTAAACAACATTATTGGCTGGATTGTTTTCGCCATTGCAACATTTACGTATGTTTCTACAATTGAGCCCACAGCAAGCTTTTGGGATTGTGGTGAGTATATTGCCTGTGCTTATAAATTAGAAGTTGGTCACCCTCCTGGAGCACCATTTTTTATGATTGTGGGGCGTATGTTTGCTTTATTTGCTGGCGGTGATCCTGCAATGGCTGGTAAAATGATTAACATCATGTCGGCTTTGTGCAGTTCATTTACTATTTTATTTTTATTTTGGAGCATTACTCGTATTGGTATTAAAGCTATTGTTAAAAAAGGTGAGGAGTTTACTTCAGCTAAGCAATGGGCTGTAATTGGTGCTGGTATTGTTGGAGGCTTAGCTTATACTTTTTCTGATTCGTTTTGGTTCTCAGCGGTTGAGGGTGAGGTGTATGCGATGTCATCTTTCTTTACAGCTTTAGTGTTTTGGGCAATATTAAAATGGGAAGAAGAAGATACAACAAACCCCGCTGGCGCTATGCGTTGGTTAGTTTTAATTGCTTATTTAATGGGATTATCGATTGGTGTCCATTTATTAAATTTATTAACAATTCCTGCTATATGTTTTATTTATTATTTTAAAAAATATCCATTTACTTGGAAATCATTTTTCATAACAGGTTTTATTTCTTTAGGTTTATTAGGTGGCGTTCAAAACATTATGATTCCAAAAATTGTAAAGTTTGCTGCCGACTACGAAATTTTCTTCGTTAATAAATTAGGAATGGGCTTTAATATTGGTTCAGCATTTTATTTTGTCTTATTATTTTCGGCTTTAACTGGCTTAATCATGTACACTGTTAAAAAGAAAGAATCGTATTATAAATTTGGTTTTTATGCGGCTATTTTATTTGCAGGTATTGCTGTTATTTCGGGTTATGGTGTAGGAGCATTATTTACACGAGCCTTAGTTTTAGGAGGTTTATTATATGGTATTCATTATTTGAAATCTAAAAATATTAACACTCTAAATGTTATTTTAGTAAGTTTTACAACCCTAATCATTGGTTATTCTTCTTTCTTTATTTTGATTATTCGTTCTCAAGCCAATACACCTATGGATGAAAATGATCCAGAGAATGCAATTACCATGTTATCGTATTTAAATCGTGAACAATATGGCGATTGGCCTTTAACTTATGGTCAGTATTATAACGCCCCAACGGATAATGCTAATTTTAAAGATGGTGAGCCTGTTTATGCAAAAGACGAAGCCTCTAAAAAATATAAAATTGTAGACGATAGAAAAAAAGCTATTCCAGCTTATCAAAAAGAATTTTGTACACCGTTCCCGCGTATGTGGAGTCAGCAAGGTAATCATGAAGCGGCTTACCGCTACTGGGGTGATGTTCAAAATAATCATAAAACAAAGGCTACCATGAACGAGCAAACTGGCCAAATGGAAGAAGTGCAAATTCCTAATTTTTGGGCAAATTTTAAATATTTTAGAGATTATCAAGTCGGATATATGTACTTACGTTATTTTGCATGGAATTTTATTGGCCGTCAAAATGATATTCAAGGTTTAAATGGTAATCCTTTAGAAGGTAATTTTAAAACTGGTATTAAAGGCTTAGATGATTTTATTTTAGATTCCGATTCATCTCTTGAAACACACGCAACCTCAAACAATATGGCGAGCAATTCATTTTACGCCTTACCATTTATTTTAGGTTTATTAGGTTTTTTCTTTCACCTTAAAAATAATAAAAATGATATGTGGGTTGTAACATTATTGTTTTTATTAAACGGTGTTGCGGTAGTATTTTATTTAAATCAATATCCATATCAACCTCGTGAACGTGATTATGCTTATGTAGCCTCTTTTTATGCCTTTGCTATATTTATTGGATTAGGAGTGTTATTTATTTTTGATTTTTTAAGTAAAAAAGCAAATGCCAAATCAGCCGCTATCATTGCTACAGTGGTTGGTTTAATTATTCCAACATTAATGGCTTCCGAAGGTTGGAACGACCATAATCGTTCGAAAAGAACCATGAGTAGAGATTTTGCGGTAAACTATTTAAATACCTGTGCACCAAATGCTATTTTATTTACGAATGGTGATAACGATACATTCCCATTATGGTATGCACAAGAAGTGGAAGGTGTTAGAACAGATGTGCGAGTTGTAAACTTAAGTTTATTACAAACGGATTGGTACATTAATCAAATGCGCCGTGCAGCCTACGAATCTGCTCCTGTGCCGTTTACAATTCCGGCCGAAAAGTATACACAAAGTAAACGTGAAGTCGTTTATATTATGGATAAAGGAACTGGATCAATGAGTTTAAAAAAAGCCATAGATTTTGTTGTGTCAGATGATTTAGAAAACAAATTGGATTATGGCAACAAACCGTTAGATTATTTTCCTTCAAAATCGTTTTATGTCCCAGTAGATTCGATGCAAGTAATGCGCGAAAAAGTTATTGCCGTAAAAGATACAGCTCGTTTAGCAAAATCTATTAAATGGACAATTAATCGTCAATACTTAACTAAAAATGATTTAATGGTATTGGATTTAATTGCGCATAATAATTGGAAACGTCCAATTTATTTTGCGGTAACCACTGGTGCCGAAGCTTATTTAGGATTGGAAGAATATTTTCAACTAGAAGGTTTAGCATACCGTTTAACGCCAATTAAAAATACTGAAAATGAGATGGCGCAAGGTGGTCGTGTAAATACGGAAGTTATGTACGACAATATCATGAACAAATTTGCATGGGGCGGCTTAGATAAAGAAGGTGTGAGTTTGGATGAAAACTGTACACGTATGGCATCTAATATGCGAATGCAAATGGCTACTTTAGCAGGTGCCTTAATCAATAAAGGGCAAAAGCAAAAAGCTGAAAAAGTATTGGATTTATGTTTAGAGAAAATGCCTGATGCTAATGTGCGTTATGAAGCTACATTATATACAATTATCGCAGGTTATTATCAAATTGGTAATATGAAAAAAGCTACGGACTTATCAAGTAAATTATTTGATATTTATGAAAATGATTTAAAAGTGTATAAAGCACAAAAATCTATTCATAGAGCATCGTTTAATCGAGAAATGGGTCAGGCAAAAGAAATTATGCGTCGTTTAGTGATGTTAGCGGAGCAATTTAAGCAGGATGAACATTCAAAACAATTAATGCAACGCTTAACAGCAAGTGTTCCCATGGAGGAATTAATGCCGCAAGAAGAACAGCAAGCGCAGCCCATGCCGCAAGGTGGGTTATAGTTAAAACTAAAAGCGCTTACATTTGTAGGCGCTTTTTTTATAAGAGGTCATGCTGTCCCTTTAGCTATCGGGAGATTCAGCACCTCGTAAATTTAAAGACTGATGGTAATAGATTAAAAATGGAATTCCCAACCTATAGAAAATACAAAAACAACAAAAATTTTTTTAAAATCATGAATGAAAATGAATTTGAAGAAATTAGTTTTATTGGATCAAAAATAGTTGTGACCAAACACCTTGCTAAAATTTTACCCGACAGAAACTTGATTGCAGATTTACTGTATGATATTAATTTTGCAGAACACTCATCAAAAGAAGAATACGAATCATATTTAATTAAATAATTATAATGTCAGGCTGAGCGAAGTCGAAGCCTTTTTAAATTTTATAAAATCATGAATAAAATAGCTATCATCGGATGTGGAAATATGGGACTCATATATGCCAATTCCTTTTTAAGATATAAAATTGTTACCAAAGAAAATTTATTATTGGTAGAGAAAAACCTTGATAGACAAAACAGTTTATCTGCCATGAATATTGGCAAGGTTGTTACAACGGATGATAAAGCAATCATGGATTGCAATATTGTGATATTAGCTGTAAAACCTCAAGATTTTAAAGAGCTTGCGCAAAGCTTAAAACAAGTCATTAATCCTACTTGTGTTGTTTTATCCATCATGGCAGGTACCGAAATTTCATTTATTCAATCAGCTTTAAATCATCAATTTACTGTGCGCGCTATGCCAAACCTCCCAGTAGAAATTAGCATGGGAATGACTGCTTTTACTGCGTCAGATAATTTGTCGCATGATAAAATTATGTTAGTAGAAAATTTATTATCTACTACAGGAAGAACTTTATATTTAAAAGAAGAAAAACAATTAAATGCGGTTACTGCTTTAAGTGGAAGCGGGCCAGCCTACTTTTTTTACTTCATGAAACATTTAGTAGATGCAGGTATACAAATGGGATTAGACGAGCATGTTTCCTCTATATTAGCTAAACAAACCATGTTAGGCTCTTTTCATTTAATTAACAACGGACAAAAAACATTGGATGAATACATTACTTCTGTGGCTTCAAAAGGAGGGACAACAGAAGCTGCTTTAAAAACATTTAACGAGAATTTGATGGGTGAAGTTATTATTAAGGCTTTACTAAATGCAGAAAGTAGGGCAGAGGAATTGTCAATAAAATAATTACTATTTTTACTATATGGAAACAACTAGTGAGCAAACACTTCCAAAAAAAAGTAAATGGAAGAAAAGAATATTCATTACATTTTTAATTTTTGTATTAATATCGATAGCATATGTATTTATCTGTGGTATTTCTTATAGCACAGGAACAAGAACAGGGATAGTTATTAAATTATCTCAAAAGGGAGTTTTGTTTAAAACCTATGAAGGCGAATTAAATTTGGGAGGAATTTCTGAGGGTGATGGAACAATTATGCCAAATCGAATATGGAAATTTTCGGTTGAAAGAAATAACGTAACAATTTATGATGCAATTACTCAAGCAGAAGGGAAACATGTTCGATTATACTATAAAGAAGTATTGAAGAATTTCTTTTGGCAATCAGATACACCTTATTTGATTGAGAAAGTTGAGATAGTAAAATAAAAAGGAGTCGCTTTCAAAAGCCGAATTTTTTATGTCATTCTGAATTTGTTTCAGAATCAGGTCTTAGCAAAAATTCATAAAGTCGTGCTAAAATCAACATGACTTTATGAATTTATTAGACTATCTCATTCGATTTTTTTATTCTTTAATAAATTTTTTAGTTGAGGTATTTTCTCCTGAAATTATTTTTACAAAATAAATACCTGAACTCAAATCACTCACGTTGATGGATGTTTGATTTAACTCTCTGTGTTCTTTAGAAATTAAAATTTTCCCTAAAGCATCCATGATTTCTATTTTCACATTCCCATTTATTGTTTTACCAGAAATAATATTTAATAAAGCATTTGTTGGATTAGGTAACAAAGTAAATGCAGTTTGATTTTTTTGTTCTTTAAGGCTTGTTGTTAAACATTGATTTAATGTTGAGTTGTAAATAGAATGTAAATTTTGAACATCTAAATCTAATTTTGCTAAAGGAGTATTTGTAATACTATCAAATGCTGTAATGTAGGCGTATTCAAATTCATCTATAGCACTTGGATAATAAATATTAGGACCTGATGACATTACAAATCGTTTATCACTTCCTACTCCAGTTTCCGTCCAAGTGGATGATCCGCATGGACCATTTGTGTATGTATTGCTTGGGTAAGCATACTTTGTTGAAATGCTACCTCCGTATCCATTTCCTCCGCAAGTTAAAGGTGTACCATCTTTCCAAAAACCACTCATGTATTGAAAATATTGAGTAGCATTAGCGGGGTCGGTTTGAGATAAAGAAACTCCTGGAAATGAATTATTAAAATACATAAAACCTGTCATACCCATTTGTTCAAATGGTTCATCAATTAATCCATTGCCATTATCATCAATACTATTGTGCGTATTTATAGTGCCTTTTAATTGAACAACCCCTATTGCAGGATTACTTGTTTTAGAAGTGTTGTATGTATAAGCGTAACGATCTATTACATCGCAACCAACATAATCATTACGATATGGTCCTAAATTAAAATCATTAAATAAACCAGCATAAAAATTATCTAATCTAAAAGAACTTCTGTTAATGACTTTATAGTTGTAAAACGTTGTATAATTTAAAAATTGGTTGCTAGCTGTTATATTGCAAGGTCCGTAAGCATAAGCCATTAAATGTATTTCAACGCCAATTGGTTGTCCTAATGAACTTTGATGAGGTAAATAATTATCATTAAAAATAGTGTAAATAGCTTGATCTCCCTTAATTAAAGGGTAGTCACCAGCTAAAGGATTATAGATTGCATCCCCATCAACATCCATATATGGTGCTAATTGTGAGGAGTAATTTTGATTAATGTCACCATTTGCAGGCCAAGATAATAAATCGGCAGCAGGTGTAAAACTTCCATTTTGCACATTACCGTTAGCGAGGTTAGTCAAAAAATCATCAATGTCTGTTTTATTTAATTTCCAAATACGGTTATATTGATTTACAGTAGTTGAATTGGTTGTTGCGCTTGAAGTGGTTAATGGTCCTGGATAATAATCAATCCCACCTTGATGGTGAGTTTGTGCTGCTAATTTTAACTGTCCGCCAATATCTTTACCACCAAGCCATAAGCTGGCAGGTGACCCCCAGTTTTTACCGCTTCCTTTAGGGCATTCATATCCACCAAAATTACCACTATTAGGATCCCAATGCAAATCGCCACCGCTATTAACTCGCGCTTTTACTTGGTTAATGTCTAAGTATTCAAATGTTTGTGCATTAGCTATGCTAATAGATAAACCTGCTAAAAAAAGTAAAGTAGTTTTCATAATAGTAGTTTTTAATTGGTTTCTATTACAAAACTACTTTCAATACATGCAATAAAAAGCCCAAACTAGTATGTGGCTAGTTTGGGCTAATAAGTGGGGTGTTTTTTGGGATAAGTGATTACTTCCCTTCAATCCAATTAGTGATTTCCGCATCCATTGGTTTTGTATTAGATGGTAAATATTTTACTAGATTTCCTTTTTCATCTACTAAAAATTTATTGAAGTTCCATTTTACAGTGGCATCCAAAACGCCATTTTCGGCTTTTTTTGTTAACCATTTATAAATTGGGCTAGTAGCGATACTCACTTTTTCCATCATTTGAAAAGTAACGCCGTAGTTTTTAGTGCAAAATGCTTTAATGTCTTTACTAGAACCTGGTTCTTGTCCTCCAAAATCATTACACGGGAATCCAATTACCACAAAGTTTTTCGATTTATATTTTTCATATAATGCTTCTAAGTCTTTGTATTGTGGTGTGTAGCCACACTCAGATGCTGTGTTTACAATTAATACTTTTTTGCCTTTTAAGTCGGCAAAATTAAAATCAGCTCCTTCAAGGGTTTTAGCTTTAAAATCATGTAATGATTTTGTGCCAGAAGTTGTAAATGCCATAGTGATTGCAGATAATGCTAAAATGAATAGTTTTTTCATAGATGTTATATTTAATTTCTTTTGTAACAAATATAAGTCAATAGAGTTTAACAAATGGCGATTTATTTCCTAAATTTGTGCCGCTTTGCAAACCAATTCTCATACAGCATCTTCAGAAACTATTACTTATAGTAAAATAAAGTCGTTTTTAAAGTTGACTAAATTTACGCTTTCGGCTTTAGTCGTTTTTTCTGCTATTATCACTTTTTTTACTGTTGCCGAAGATTTTAATTGGAAACAAGTGTTTGCTATTTGCGTGGGAGGTTTTTTAGTAACAGCAGCAGCTAATGGCTTTAATCAAATTATCGAAAAAGATTTAGATAAATTAATGCATCGAACTAAGTTAAGACCTATACCAACTGGTAATTTAACCGTTAATCAAGCCTTATTATTTTGTGGTATTTTTGGTATTATTGGAACCGTTTTATTATGGGTATTTACTAATCCTTTAAGTGGTATCATAGGATTTGCTTCTATTGTTTTGTATGCTTTAGTGTACACTCCTTTAAAAAGAGTAACTCCCTTTTCTGTTTTTGTAGGCGCTATTCCTGGTGCTTTGCCAACATTAATTGGTGC
>JBIICN010000023.1:0-56497 GCA_044238845.1 Bacteroidia bacterium | reverse complement strand
AAAAAACAATGGATTAAAAATCCCTGGTAAGCAAATCACCATAAACATGGCTCCTGCTGATATTCGAAAAGAAGGCTCGGCTTATGACTTAACAATTGCGGTAGGCATTTTAGCAGCATCGGATGAAATTAAAGCGGATGAAATATCAAAGTACATTATTATGGGAGAATTATCGCTGGACGGAGAATTGCGCCCAATTAAAGGAACGCTACCTATTGCTATTAAAGCCAAACAAGAAGGGTTTAAAGGCATTATTTTGCCAGACGCAAATGCTAAAGAAGCTGCAGTAGTGGATGGTTTAGAAGTATATGGCGTTTCTACTATTCGTCAAGTGATCGATTTTTTTAATGAAACAAGCACTTTAGAAAGAACAACGATTGATATAGAACAAGAATTCTTAACTCGTTTAGATGAAATTGAGTTTGATTTTAACGACGTCAAAGGACAAGAAAATATTAAAAGAGCATTAGAAATCGCTGCTTCTGGCGGACATAACGTTATTTTAATTGGACCTCCAGGTGCTGGAAAAACCATGTTAAGTAAGCGAATGCCATCTATTTTACCACCTTTAACATTAGATGAAGCACTGGAAACAACAAAGATTCATAGTGTAGCTGGTAGAACAACTAAAACCATGGGATTGGTTACTAAGCGTCCTTTTAGAAGTCCGCATCATACAATTTCTGATGTTGCACTAGTTGGCGGTGGAATGAACGCACAGCCTGGAGAAATATCATTATCGCATAATGGCGTGTTGTTTTTAGATGAACTTCCAGAATTTAAACGCACCGTTTTAGAAGTCATGCGTCAACCTTTAGAAGATAGAATCGTCACCATTTCTCGGGCAAGATTTAGTGTGGAATATCCAGCTAGTTTTATGTTAATGGCAAGTATGAACCCTTGCCCTTGTGGCTACTATAACCATCCCGAAAAAGATTGTGTATGTGCGCCAGGCGTTGTACAAAAATACTTGAATAAAATTTCGGGACCCTTATTAGATAGAATTGATTTGCATGTTGAGGTAACGCCAGTGCCTTTTAGCGAACTAAGTAAAGCACAAAGTTCGGAGAGTAGTAAAGATATCAGAGAACGAGTAATAAAAGCACGACAAGTGCAAACCGAACGTTACAAAACATCGGATGGGATTTATTGCAATGCTCAAATGCGGACAAAAGATTTAAGAACGTATTGTAGTTTAGATGAAGCTAGTAGTAGTCTATTAAAAACAGCGATGGAACGTTTAGGCTTGTCTGCAAGAGCTTATGACCGCATCTTAAAAGTGGCTCGAACCATTGCCGATTTGGATTCGTCTGAAAACATTCAAACCAATCATATTGCAGAAGCCATACAATACAGGAGTTTAGATAGAGAAGGTTGGGCGGGGTAAATATTTAATTTTTGTTATAAATTCTAGTTTATTTATCAATTAAGTATTTAACATATTAAATAGTTCAGGATTTACTATTTATTAATTACTTTTATTTTATAGTATGGCAGTTTTCGAATTTATTTATAATCACAAAAAGACAATTACATTAACTATTACATTATTAGTGATTGGTTTTCTTTATTTCTTGAGTTCAAACTATATTAATTGCTCAAATGATGGAAGTCATTTTGCTTTGGTGAGTGCAATGGTAAATAATAAGTCCACGGAATTAGGCGAATACGTTAATTATACAGCAAAAATTGATTATGCAGTAAAAGATGGAAAGTTTTATTCTGATCGACTTCCTGGTAATGCCTTTTTAATGCTGCCCTTTTTTTTATTTGGTGGATTATTAACAACGTTTCATGTTAAACCGGCTATCACGTGGAGACCTATAGAAGAGGTTTCAGTGATTTTAGAAAGCAATGTTTTAGGTATAACAGGGGTCTTTTTTCTTTTTTTAATATTTAGGCATTTTAGATTTTCTTTCAAATTGTCACTTTTTTCGGCAACAATATATGCCGTTTGTACTTTAAACTGGCAAGAGAGTACTCACGTTTTTTCTCATGCAGCCTCTATGTGTTTTGTATTAATGTCGATATACTTTTTACTTAAGTCAAAATCAATCTATCAACCTTCTTTTTTATGGGCAGTTATTTTTCTTTCTTACTCATTAATTATTGAATTACAGAATTTGCTTTTTTTTCTTCCAATTCTTGTTTACACAGTAAAAACTAATAAAATTGATTTAGAAAAAGGTCGACAAAATTCTAAAACTATTTTATCAATTTTTACTATTATTTCTATAAGCTTTTCTATTTTACTGCTATATAATTATTTAACATTCGGCGAACTAATTTTAAAATCAAATAAATACAATCCTAATTTTCCAGAAGAGATGTCTTTTTTATCGTCCTTATCTGGAAATTTTATAAAAGGATTAGATACACTTTTTATTAATTCTAGCAATATCAAATTGCTATTTAACTGGGACATTGCTGTAAGAAATGAAACTCCTGGCTTATTTATTATATCACCAATATTAGTATTCTCAATTCCTGGTTTTGTTTTGTTTTACAAACAGCAACGTAATGAGGCAATTTTATTTTTATTGCTTATTTCTATCAATGTATTAATAGCTGCTTTTCATAAAACAGTATTAACTAGGCATGTTTTTACCATTACGCCTTTATTATTTTTCCCATCTATTTACTCGATTAAATGGTTCTTAAAACACAAAAATATTCTTATTAAAACTTCTGGGATTGTTCTACTTATAATTTTAGCATTGTTATCTGCAGTTCGAATATTTTATGTCACTCATACATATTACGGAAGAGAATTGACGAATGTTTTCCCCTTTAAAAATGAAATATCTGTTTACTTAATTTTTCTATCATTTCTTGTCATATTAACATTCCTATTTTTTGTATTCAAGTATTTGCTATTATTTCTTAAAACCAAAATAAATACTTATTAAAAACAGAAAGTGTTTTTTTGATTATATTTCGATTGAAGACAGAAGTAAGCTATAAATCAATGCCAAAAGCATTATTCATAATGATAAAACAGATTTATGAATATCTACAACAGGATTAAGAACTATTTTAAGATTTGGATTCGACTGTAAACATTCAAACCAATCATATTGCAGAAGTCATACAATAAAAGGTATAAATAAAGAAGATTGGGCAGGGTAATTAAATGGAATAAATCTTGATTTTTATCAAAAACGTTAAACAAAATTGATTTACCTTTGTTACTGTATAAAAAGTAATCATGTCAACTCAATACGCCATAAAAGATTTAGAAAGATTGTCGGGAATAAAGGCTCATACTTTGCGTATTTGGGAGCAACGTTATGGCATTTTAAAGCCTGAACGTACTGATACTAACATTAGGTATTATACAGGCGAAGATTTAAAACGTATTTTAAATATTTCTTTATTAAACAACAATGGCTTTAAAATTTCTAAAATTGCGAAATTGCCTGATGAAGAAATCATCAAACAAGCTCAATCGATTTTAAATAACTATTCTAAAGAAAGTGATCAAATTGATAATTTGGTTCTTTGTATGATGGAAATGAATGAAGCAAAATTTGAAAAGATTATTTCAAATTGCATTATTCATTTTGGTTTTGAAACAACTATTGAAAAAATTGTGTTTCCATTTATGCGTCAAATTGGTAATATGTGGCAAGTAGGGTTGATAAATCCAGCGCAGGAGCATTTTATTTCACATTTAGTTCGTCAAAAAATTATTGTAGGGATTGATGGATTGTTTCCTGAACCATTAGCAAATCCGAAAACATTCCTATTATACCTTCCAGCAAACGAATTACATGAATTAGGGTTACTTTACTGTAATTTTTTAGTAAAAGCCAAAGGACATAAATGTTTGTATTTAGGGCAATCTGTTCCTTTTAATGATTTGTTATCGGTAACTGATGTTGTGCCAGCAGATGTGATTGTTACAACGTTTACAAATCGGATTGAAGGCATTTCTGTTCAAGATTACCTTAATAATTTATCAAAATCCTTCCCAAATTGCCATATTATGGTATCAGGACGTGCGTTTTTTGACGAAAACGGCCCAATTGCGCTTCCAAAAAATGTTATTTTGTTCGAATCGCACGAACAATTTAAAAATGTGCTGCATAGTGTTAACTTTGCATTTAATGCATACAAACCTAATTAAACTATTTATTGTTTCTTTTTTACTTTTTTCGTGCAAACCTGTTAACGAAGAAGAAGAAACCATTCCTTCAACTGTATTAAGTGAAGAGCAATTAATTAATGTGCTTACAGATGCTTACCTTGCAGAAGGCGCATCGGGCATTAATGTAAAAGCTGTCAGTGGCGAAAAATTTGATTCTGCATATGTGTTTAATCCGTTAAAGGATCATAACATTGATAAAGCACAATTTGATTCGTCGATGGCTTATTATACAAAGCATCCCAAGAAATTAAAAATAATTTACGATAAAGTTTTAGATAAGTTAAGTATCATACAAGCAAAAGGAAAACTAGAATAATTTATTTCATGTCGATGATTGATAACATAAAACAATTAGCACATCAATATTTTGATGAAGTTGTTTCTTTTAGAAGACATTTACATCAACACCCTGAATTATCATTTGAAGAATTTAAAACCTCTGAATATGTTTGTGATGTATTAGATAAATACCACATTACATATACAAAAGGCATTGTAAAAACAGGTATAGTTGCTATCATTGAAGGGAATAACCCTACTAAAAAAACAATTTTACTGCGTGCCGATTTAGATGCACTTCCTATCGAAGAACAAAATAAAGTTGAGTATAAATCTCAAAATGCAGGTATCATGCATGCTTGCGGACATGATGCCCACACGGCTTCGGTGTTAGGAACGGCAATTATTTTGAATCGATTAAAAAATGAATTTGAAGGAACAGTAAAAATTATGTTTCAACCAGGCGAAGAAGTTTTACCAGGTGGTTCATCATTAATGATAAAAGAAGGTGTGTTACAAAACCCTAAAGTAAATTTAGCTATTGCACAACATGTATTTCCTAGTATGGAAGTTGGTAAAGTTGGTTTTAGGGAAGGAATGTATATGGCAAGCACTGATGAACTTCATATTACAATTACAGGCAAAGGCGGACATGCAGCAATGGCTGGGGATTACAATAATCCTTTAGTTGTTGCTGCGCATATTATTACTGAAATAGAAAGAGAATTTCCGTTTGTTATAGATGCTGAAGGTGTTGCAAGAAATGTACAAAATAATATTCCAACGGTAATTGCTTTTGGAAAAATAGAAGGAAAAGGTGCTACAAACGTTATTCCCGAAAGCGTTTATTTAGCGGGAACTTTTCGCACCATGGATGAAGTGTGGAGAAAAGAAGTGAAATTAAAAATCACTGACATAATAAATACGGTTACAAA
This sequence comes from Bacteroidia bacterium, assembly GCA_044238845.1. GTDB lineage: Bacteria > Bacteroidota > Bacteroidia > B-17B0 > Aurantibacillaceae > UBA4416. The sequence continues at coordinate 51,133 of JBIICN010000023.1, read as the reverse complement.
TAAATACAATACAAAGGCAAATATTAACATCATGGATGGTTATCCTTTTTTAACAAATGATGCTTTAACTACAAAACACTGCAAACAAGCGGCCATTGAGTATTTAGGAAATGAAAATGTAGAAGATTTACCTTTGCGCATGACAGCCGAAGACTTTGCTTATATCACCCAACAAGTACCAAGTTGTTTTTTCCGTTTAGGTACTGGAAACAAATCAAAAGGCATTACATCAGGTGTTCATACCTCTACTTTTGATATTGATGAAAAAGCTTTAGAAATTTCGAGTGGCTTAATGGCTTGGATGGTGATTAAAGAAAATTAAAAGTATCATATGAAACATTTTCTATTTTGCTTTTAATTCTTTTTGCTTTTATCTTTTGGAGTTTCTCAAAACTCTGCAATCAAGGTATATACAATTAAGAAAGAAAAAGCAAATTCCTTTATATTTTAAGTTTGAAATGTAAAGTTGAAAGTGGGGAGATATGTTGTAAATATAGAATCAAGGTGATTGAGTAAAAATCTGTTTTATGGGAAAAGTATTAGTCATTATTTATATATTTTCGGTTTTCGGTTTTTTTGCTTGTAATAACAATCAACAAATCGTTAATGCTAATATTAGCGAAACTAAATATTCTGAAGATTCTTTAAGTATTCAAGCAGGTAAAAAATGGATAAAAGAAAACATTGAATCTTATTTTAATAATGATTCCAATTTCTTAAAAGGATTTTCTTTTCTATGTTCAAAGCAGTACTTTGAATTTAAACAAGATGCTACAAATATTGACCTTGATGGGGGCATGACAGAACAAGCTTTTAAAACTAAATGGGGGCGGAGGTATTCGAAATATGCAGGAATAGGTAACGGATTTATGATTTCTCAAACAGACTTTGGCAAGATAGAGTTGATAAAAATCGAATTTAGAAATCAAACTGAAATGGAAGGGTTGTTATATAATGTTTTAATTATTGATAAGACTTTTAAATCTAAATTTGAAAGACAAGTATTACTTATCAAAGATGGAAATTCGTTTTTAATTGACGATGTTTTAGAAATTTCTGATTCATTTGGAAAATAATCATTAATGTAGATTAAATCTTACTTCAATCTTTTATACTTTTGATATAAATAAGAACCGCCAAGAGAAGCTCCAAAGAAAAGTAATAATTTAGCTACCTCTGGGAAAATTTCTTTAAAGCCAAAATTTCGTATAAATATTCCGTAAAAGGCCTCTAATCCCCAGTTTAGTGGAGATATTACGGCTATTTTTTTCATTACTTCAGGCATCACAAATGTTGGTACCCAAATGCCACCAATCGCAGCTAGTATAATTACAAACACTGCTCCAAATAAAGAAGCCTGATCATGTGAGGTTGCAATAGTTCCTACTAATAAACCAAAACCTGTAGCGGCTAATCCTGCGGCAATTGCTACTAAAAATAACACTGGTAAATTATTCCCAATATTTAATTCGGGTAACCCTAATAACGGTAAAATAAATACGCCAACACATAACATTAAGGCAAATTGTATTAAACTTACAATCACGTATGTTAGCATTTTGCCTAAAATTACAATCATGTACGAGCCTGGCATGGTTAATAATCTAAAAGCACTTCCATCATCCCTTTCTTTTATAATATTTCCTGCTAAAGGAATACAAATAAAGAACATGGCAAATAAAGTCCATGCTGGCACGTTGTGTTGAACAGAGTTAGGAATGATAGAAGAATTATTATAAGAAGCGTATTCTTCGGTTAAACTAACAATAGGAGTAATTTCTAATTTAGCAGGAGTTGCTAAAGGAAAGCTTTCTTTCATTTTTTCATTTAAAGAACTCACCATACTTTGCATTTCTATCTGCGAAATAATTCGCTCTATAGAATTACTGATGGTGGTTTTAAATGACTTTTTTGTAATAGGATCAAAATACAATTGTACCTTTAATTTACTCGTGTCTATTGGCTCTTGAACAGTTGCTGTATCACCACTAAAGCTTCCTAATAATTTACCAATACGCGCCGAAGATTTTTCTCTTAACCTTTTACTAGTGTTTTCAGGAACGATAATGCCAATGAAAAAATGTCCGGTTGCAATTTCCTTTTTTGTTTCTTCATCAGTCAATTGTTTTTTAGTAATTACAAAAAATTTAGAATTGATTAATGATTTTTCTAACGTACTAGATAATGAATCATGATCTCTATCTACAATTAATAATGGAACAGAAGCCTCGTTAACAGAGCGAAAGGTTGTATCTTGAATTAATGTAATAATTAAAATTAAAACAGTAGGCATAATAAAAGTAATAGCCAATCCTGCTCTATCACGAGTTAAGACTTTATATTCTTTGTATATGCTATATAATAATTTCATTATTTATCTCTAAACTTTACACCAGTAATTTTTAAATACACTTCTTCAATGCTCTTGCAATTGTTATCAGCTATTAATTGCTTGGTAGCGCCTTGTGTAATTAACTTACCATCATCAATAATAGCAATGTGGCTACAAAAATCTTCTGCTTCCTCTAAATGGTGAGACGTATATAAAATCGTCATCCCATTTTCTTTATTCAATTTTTTTAAATGCTCAATAATAGCTTGTTTCGATTGAACATCCACACCAACTGTTGGTTCATCTAAAATTAATAATTGAGGATTGTGTAATAAGCCTGCAATTAAATTTACTCTGCGTTTCATTCCGCCTGAATAAGATGTCACTTTTTGGTGCATATTTTCTTCAAGTCCCAATATTCTTAAATTCTCTTTAACTTTTTCTTTTAAAGAAGATCCACTTAAACCATACATATGGCCTAAGAACATTAAATTTTCCCAAGCCGTTAGTTTTGGATATAAAGCAATTTCTTGCGGAACAACACCAATAACTTGTTTACACTCTTTACTATGTGTTTTGTGAGTTTGGCCATTTATGTAGATTTCTCCACTAGAAGCAGGAAATAATCCACACAACATACTAATAAAGGTTGTTTTGCCAGCTCCATTGGGCCCTAATAAACCAAACACATCTCCTTTATTGATAGTTAATGATAAATCATTTACAGCCGCTCTTGGTGCATCTTTGTATTTTTTAGATACGTGTTGTATGTCAACCAAAATACCCATTTATGCGTTTTCTTGTAAAAATATTTTCATTTCACAAGAGGCTACTAATTGATTGTTGCAATAAGAATTTGCTTCAATAATAGATACATTCATGACTTGTGTTTTGGTTTTTACTTCTGTTAAAATTTCATTACCAGCTTCGGGTAAAAAATTGATCACTAAGTTTTTAATATTGGCAATAAAACCTACACGAGGCTGAGATTTATTAACTACGGCTTCAAAACCTGCCATACTGGCTGCGGTTTGTGCCATGTTTTCTACAATACCCGATTCGGTTAGTTTACCGTTTTGAGTTAAGATGTGTTCATTTACAATATCAAAACCTGTAACAACAGATGTCTCATCACATTTATAAATTCTACTAATCAATACAATTGGCGCACGTTGTGGAATGTATTGTAAAATAGTATCCGAATTTACGATAGGTTTGTCAACAGTAATCATGGGTTTGTTTTTGTATGCTTTATAAACACCTAGTTAAGGCCTTTGTTTAACAGGCTACAAAAATACGCTTATATATGATTTAGACAACAATAAAAACATGGTGACTACGAATGGTTAGTCACCATGCTTCAATTTAGGCAAACCACTTTTGGCGTAATACTAATTTAATGAAGGCAATAATGCCCGTTACTAAAAGAGCTATTGGCCAAAGTTTTACAAAAAACAGGATAATCTCTCCAAATACTGAAGCGCCATCGCTTACTGATGTTAAAAATTTAGAGCCGAAGTTTGGGGTATAGGGTTCTGATGGTAAAGTATAGGCGTAAGCTTCTTTTTTAGTCGTTTCTTTTTGGTAAATATTTATAGACACTGTACTATAAGAAACATCATGTGCTAATTCCATCGTATTTAATTTAGAATTATCCGCCCACTCTTGTTTTACTAATAGTTCATTTTCTGCGTCTACCATTTGATCTAGTTTTTTGCCTTTTCCATCAATAGCTTTTTCTAAACGTTTTTTATGATTCACAAATCTGTTTTCAGATAATTTTGCTGCCTGAAATTCTTTAGTAACATCATCTGCTTTTATTTTTCTATAATCTAAGTAATCAATCAACCCAGCTATTTCAGTTAAGGTTTTATCTAACTCTGTGTTAGGAATTCGCATAATGATGTTGTTATGCACCGTATAATTGATTATATCCAACATGCTGTCTTTACTTACTCTTAAAGAGTTTTTGTAATTCACGTCACTTTCTAAAATGGATGAAGTAACATAACCATTATGTTCAGATACGATGCGTTCAATGTCAAATGTTGCATTTTTTACATCTTTTACTTTAAATGATAAATCAGCTGTTCGCACAAAAGCTCTATTGCTATCCGCTTTTAATTTTGGCGGTTCAATATTTTGAATAGCAGTAGAAACTGAATCGGCAAATACTTTTGCTTTTTCTTCTCTATCAGACATGTGTTCGGCTGAAGGACCGCAAGAAAACAATACAATTGTTGCACTTAAAACGATACCTGATAATTTTAAGTAATTTGATGTTGAATTTTTCATGGTTGTGGATTTTATTATTGATGCCACAACTATCGTGTTAGTAACCGAGCTAATTTGTTAAGTTTGGTTAAAACAAAAAAGCTGTCTTTTTGAGACAGCTTTTTTACTAAGAATTTTTACTTTTTATAAACCATCACGTTAAATACAAATGGTTGAATTTTTTTAATTTGTTCGCTACGTTTTAATCCTCTTAAATTTGATTTTCTAGTAACTAAAGCTAAATCTTTTTTTAACGAATCATTTTCTAATTTATCAATGGTTTGTTTAATAAAGTTTGATTTGATTGCAAAACCTGTTCCTTCTGCAGAACTTTGTTTTCCACGAATCACACCGATAATATTTCCTTGTTCATCCATTAATGGGCCACCACTATTACCAGGATTTACAGGAATAGAAATTTGATACATGGTTGTATCATTATTAAATCCAGTCATTGAACTTAATGCTCCTTCTCCATAAACTGCATCTCTACGCGGATAACCTAAAGTAAAAATCTTGTCTCCAATTTCGGAAGCATTGTCTTTAAATGAAAAAGGAAATGCGATGTTTTTGATAGCTTCAACATTATCTATTTTATAAATAGCAATATCTAACGATGGTTCACTTGCTACTAATTTAGCAGAAGCTCTATCTAACACACTGTTAGTTACAAATACAGAATCTGCATTTTTTACCATGTGATAGCTAGTAATAAAATAACCTTTATTGTTTAAAGCAAAACCAGTTCCTTCAATATTTGCAGGCGCGTAATTTTTTATACGCTTATTAGTAGCCCCTGTAATTCCTTCAATAATCGCGTCTTGAGAATATTTTAATTCAGTAACATCACGTTTTAAATCTGTAATATCGTTACCTTGTTGTTTTAATAAATAACCACCTGTACTCAACACAGTTACTGTTCCAATAACAGCAAAAACAGCTACAGAAGCAGCTACGGCAAAGGTTTTACCGTGTTTTTTAATGAACGTTTCGTCTTGTTTTATAGAAACAATTTTGGCATCACTACCAAATTCTTGTTTATGAATGGTAGATAAGATTTGTTTTAAGTGAGTACGTTGTTCGTGTTGATTAATCCCTTCGATTAAGGTTTTATGTTTTTCAAAGGCAATAGCAAATTCTGAATCCGTTTTTATGCGTGTTTCAAATTCGTTTTTTTCTTCAGCACTTAAAGTTCCAAAAATGTAATTGTCAAATAAATCAGTTGCTCTCATCTCTTGTTTCCCTTTCTATATTCTAGTTTTCAAAAAAATATCGTTTCAATCGTTGTAAACATTTATACTTTTGTGTTTTAGCATTGTCTGAATTTGTATATCCAAATTTCTCAGATATTTCATCCATACTTAACTTATACACGTAAAAGTCTTTTAATAGTGTCTTGCAGGGTTCACCTAAGTTTTCCATACAAGCATTCATTTTCTCAATATCCGATTCCTTTTTCAAATGATCTGTTATTTCATCGGACACATCTACTACTTCATTTTCCTCATCTTCTTTAAAACGAGCCAAATGACCACTACCTCTTAATTGCTTTAACCAAAGGCGCTTAGCAATCGAAAAAATAAAGGTTTGTAGCTGACAATTGAGTTCAAACGCGGGCTTCTGAACATTTTCATATAAAACAATTATTGTTTCTTGATAAATGTCGGCAGCAGCTTCGCTATTACCACTATTGTTTACAACATATTTAAGAACGAGGTTATAATACTTTTTGTATAAAGCGCGTAACACCGCATCGTTGTTATGCTTGAGCCCTTCAATAAATTCAAGGTCTGTGTACGTTACTTTCGACATAAAGTCTTTGTTTACATTAATACCTAAAGGGGCTAAAGGTAACCTCGTTCGATATGATTTTTTAAGTTAAAATACTGATATTCAATCAGATATTGTTATTTATTCATTAAAGCTTCTATTTCATCAGCTTCTAAAGGGATGTTTTTCATCAAATCATCATTTCCTGTAGGAGTAATTAAAATATTGTTCTCTAAACGAATACCTAAACCTTCTTCTGGAATATAAATTCCAGGTTCGCAGGTAAACACCATACCAGCTTGCATTGGTTCTGCAAAAAACCCAACATCATGAACGTCTAATCCCAAGAAGTGAGAAGTTCCGTGCATGAAATATTTTTTATAAGCTGGCCATGCTGGATTTTGATTTTTTACTTCGTCTGATTTAATTAAACCTAATTGCAATAATTCTTCCGTCATTAAATCGCCAACAGCTTTGTTGTATTTTTCAAAGGTATTACCAACTACTAACATATTTGTAGCAGCTTTCATGACGCGCAATACTGCATTATATACTTCTTTTTGACGTGCCGTATATTTACCGTTTACTGGAATAGCACGAGTCATATCACTAGCGTAGTTAGCATATTCTGCAGCCACGTCTAATAAAATTACATCACCATCTTTACACGCTCTGTTGTTTTCTACATAATGTAATACACAAGCATTTGCACCACTCGCTACAATTGGTCCGTAGGCAAAACCACGACTTCTGTTGCGAACAAATTCATGAATTAATTCTGCTTCAATTTCATATTCCATCACACCTGGTTTCATGAAGTTTAATAAACGACGGAAACCTTTTTCGGTAATGTTACAAGCTTGTTGAATGGCTTCAATTTCTAATGGATGTTTGATGGCACGAATGCGGTGCATGATTGGCGCCGAACGTTGAATTGTATGAAGAGGAAATTGTTCTTTAATTTTTTTATTGAAACGCATTTCTGCTGTTTCCATATCAATATAACGACGCGTATGTTCGTTGCTGTTTAAATAAATGTTTTCTGCTTGAAACACAAAACCTTTAAAGATTTTATCGAACTCGTGATGCCAGTAAATGTTTTCAATGCCACTTGCTTCTTTAGCTTGTTCTTTAGTTAGCTTTGCTCCTTCCCACACAGCAATTAAATCGCTGGTTTCTTTAATAAATAAAACTTCTTTATGTTTTCCGTCTTTCACATCAGGAAAAATCATTAAAATAGCATCTTCTTGATCAATACCTGATAAATGCAATAAGTCACTGTTTTGTACAAAGCCAAAAGAACCATCCCCATTAGTTGGTAAAATGTCGTTACTTACAAATAAGGCAACTGAATTTGGTTTTAAGTGTTTGATAAAATTTTTGCGGTTATCAACATACAAGTCTTTTTTTATGGCAGTATACTTCATGGTTTATGTTTTTAGATACGCACTAAGGTATAAGTTTTTGTGATGAATTGCTAAAACAAGGCAAAAAAATAGCGAGATATTTCTCGCTATAAATGGTTGTTATTATAAATTTTATTAGTCTAATGTTATATAAACCGATAAATGGTCGCTATAACCATTATAGTATTTTTCGCCGCTGTAGGTGCGGTTTGGCTTTTCTTCTCCTGTTTTATTGTTTTTAAATAATACAAAATCTTTCTTCAAGATAAATGCATTTTTAGGATTAAACTTATAGCCTTTTTTAGCGCCAATAAACGCTTGAGATACGATAATTTGGTCTAATACTCTCCATTCTTTATCATAATAGTGCGTGCCTTGTTTTGCAGCATCTAAAGTTTGATAAGCGTTATATAAATCGGTTTTAGCTTTAGGTTTATCGCTTGCTTTTAAGGTATTTAAAATACTATTGTTGTCAGGATGATCATTAAAATCTCCCATCACAATTACTTTTGCTTTTGGATCTTTCTTTTGTAATTCGTTTATTTTATTACGTACTTGTTCGGCTGCAAAAATACGGCGAGGCTCACTTTCTTTTTCTCCTTCTCTGCGGCTTGGCCAGTGATTTACAAATACATATATCATATCTCCATTAGTTGCTTTTAAAGTAGCAAATAAAATATTACGTGTTTTGTAATCTCCTAAAGATGGATTTGTTGCATTCAATTCTTTAAAATCAACTAAAGTGAATACAGATTTATCATATAATAAACCCACATCAATACTTCTTTCATCAGGACTATCAGTGCATAATACACCGTATGATTTTTCTTTTAATTGAGATTTAGAAATTAGTTCTTCTAATACTTCTTTGTTTTCAACTTCTACTAATCCTACTAAATTTGGCAAGCCTGGTCCAGCAACAGTTGAATCAAGAACCTGAGCAATTTTGGTTAACTTATTCATAAAGCGAGTTTCGTCCCATTGCAGTTTAGACTCAGGAAGAAACTCATCATCCTTTTTATTTGGATCATCTTTGGTATCAAAAAAGTTTTCGCAGTTGTATAAAGCTACAGTAATTGGAGATTTAGATTGGGCAAAACCAGCGGTAATGCTTAATATGAAAAGACTTGATGTGATTAATTGACGCATGTAACAAATGTAATTAAAAATAATTTGATTGATTAAATGTAAGATTTCAAAAATTAAACCATATTTACATATTGTTATTAATTCTTAAATTAATCGTCATGAAAAAATATTTTACTTTTAAAAACATCGCTGTCTTTTTAGTATTCCTTCTTTTAACCATCCAATCTATTAGAATTGATAAAACAACAGATCCGGTAAACCCTGCAACCGACTTTATAGCTTTAACCTCAGCGAATTCAGAGGTCGCTAATTCTTTAAAAATTGCTTGTTACGATTGTCACTCCAATCAGCCAACCTATCCTTGGTACACCAATATTGCTCCTGTATCTTGGTGGATTAAACATCATATTGACGAAGGGAGTCATCACTTAAATTTTTCGATTTGGGGAACTTATAAAGAAAAACGTAAGAATCATAAACTAGACGAATGTATTGAAATGATTGAAGAAGGTGAGATGCCAATGAGTTCATATACAATCATGCACAGTGAAGCTAAATTAACGGATGCTCAAAAGCTACAATTAGTAGAATTTTTTAAAGCACAGAAAACGGTTGCCGTGGAACAAGAAAAAGAGATACATTGAATTTACTAAGTTTTAATAAATATAGTAAAGTGAAATTTTTACCTTTTTAATAAAAAAAAATTTACGTTCAGGATTTGTAAAAAAAGCCGTCAACACTTCTGCGGGTTTTAAAGCTGCAAAATCAAACTGATAACTAAATAGCTTACTATTGGGAATTGTATAGTCGTTTACTCCTTCATTTAAACAACAAGCAAAATATCTTACTTCCTTGCTAATAGTATCTTCTATTTGAAATAATAACTTGGCATTGAAAGATTGATTTGGGAGACTTTCCTCTTTTATAAACTCAGCATTTAGATAACATTTTTTATATGTTTTAGGGTGATGAGTGAATTTTATAGAGGGCGAATATTCTGTATGATTCATGTCGATAAATAAAATGCTATCACTTACTAATCTGTAGTTTGCGTTATATGGAAAAATATCTTTTGGGCCTCCAAGTTCCTTAACTAAATTATCGTTTGTTGCAAAAAGTGTTGCTTTATATTTATCAAACGACATATATTCTGGTGATAGAATAAATTTACCAAACTGCCATGTTTGAAAAAGATTAAAGAATAAAAAAACTACAGAGACAATTACTAGACATATTTTTTGCAATAATAGTTTACAGTAATTGATAAAATATACTAATCCGATTGTTGGAATAGCATATAAATCAATAAATGCTCTGTGGCCAAAACTATCACCGTAAGGCCAATGCCACCAGCATGAAAGAGCATATGTGAAAATGGTCCAAATACTTAAAATTAATACGTTGAGTTTAAAATTGGAAGATAACCGCATTAATATACCAACAAATCCTATAAATAGCATAGGAGAGTAGACAAACAATCCTTTTCTAAAACTAAATAATACATTTATCACTTGAGGTTTTGTCCAGTAAAAACCTTCGCCGTCATAAGAAACAAATGTCCAAACCCCACATTGTATGCGCCATAAAAGTAATTGTATAAAAAAAGCAAAAACAATAGTTGATAGCATATAAACTATTTGCCATAATGACTTCATTTTTACATATAAATATACTATTATAGGTATTACAATGATCACATTAAAAGGTCTAATGGCAATGATTAGGAACAGAAAGAAAAGAGAAAGCAAAAAATGTTTTTTGTTTTTAGTCTCAACATAATGTAGAGAAAAGTATAAATAGCCAGTAATACTTAAAAAAGAATATAAATGTGACATCATTAATTCTATAGTAGAATAATGAAAAAGATTAGTTGCTAAGTAGATTAAGACAAGCGACAGATATTTTGTACTGTTTATGGATGTAAATTTCCCAAGTAATTTATATAATAGAAATAGGGCAAGACTTATATAAGTACTCGCACCTATAGATATAAAAACATCATCAGTTTGCGTGTAAGTATGGTTGCCTTCTTCTTTTTGTTGAAATACAGAAGCCCCACAATAAAATGGTAATTGAAATAAAGCGGTTCCGTATGTGTATTTTAAAATACGTTGATTACCTCGTTTGTAAGAATTATTACTTTCGTAATTTATATTTTTGCCACCAAGCCCCCATTCTAAGTATTCATAATAGCCTCTAGCATCGCTCCCATACATGACATTGTATTTAGGCGCATCTTTAGGCCCCGAATATTTATAAACCAAAGATGTTGTAAGGTTTATTGTAAAAACACATAAACAAAACAGAAATAATTTCTTTTTAATTATAGAGAGAATTTTAAAGGCCATTATTGATAATTAAATGTACGTAATTTGTTATTAAGTATTAATAATCCAAAACTAATATTTCAACTCTTCTATTTTGTTCTTGCTCCTCTGCGTTTGCTTTCGGCAGTTTAAATAGCATTTCGTGATCTCCCTTGCCATCAATTTCTATTCGTTTTTCATCAATACCCTGAATGGCTAAATAATTTTTAATAGTATTTGCTCTTCCTTTTGTGAATGCAATAATTCCTTTTTCATCCATCATATCTCTACCATTGGAGTGGCCAATAATTTTAATTCGCAAGTTGGGATTCTTTTTTAATAGCTTTGCTAAATTATTCATAGACGGCACCGCTCTTGGTAAATATTGAACAGAACCACCAACAAAATTAATGGAACCAATAGAATATTTATTACCTTTTTTGAGTTTGGGCAATACGGTTTTAAGAGCCTTTAATTGTGCGGTATCAGCAAGCGAAACGCTTTTAGTAAAACTAAAACTACTATCGTTATAAAAGTTTAAATTATACGATTGGTTTTTTGTGAGAGGTGCAATAAAATTGTAGCTGCCGTCGGTTTCCGTTTTTTCTAAAGCTATAGTGTCACCTTTTTGATTGGTTAAGGCAATGTCCGTTTTAATAGCTTTATAATTATCATCGGTTACAGTTCCTTTAAATAAAACTGGTTGTGCTATTTCAAACTCTAATGTGTGCCCATCCCCTTTTTCGTAAACATTATCTAAAACTAAGTAATAAATTTCTCCCTTTTTTACAGATACACTTTTGCAGTAGGCAGCACCTACACCGTGTTTCACCAATTCATTTTTTGATTTATAATTTAAACCCGTTTTGCCATTTAATTCTTCTCTATCTCTGCTAATACATGCTCTTATAGGACTTATTTTATGTTTTTGTAAACTATCACAAAAATTGTTTGTAGCTGATTTAAATAACATAAAATCATAATCATCATCAGCTTTGGTTGGAATAATATGCATAGTTAATTCTCCAGGCATATTTATAATAAGTTTATACCAAGAAGAATTGTGTTCTTTTTCAAATGCAAAATTGGTTTTTTGTTTCGCCGGACTAATTTCCTTTATCTCTCCAAAACCTTTAGGCGCAATGGTTTTACCGTAAATAGTTTTACTGTTAACAGCAATTACTTTTGCTTGATTGCAATCACAAAAAACGGTATCTAGTTTTTTAGTTTGAGAAAATAGCTGTACAGATAATAGTAGAAGAATAAACCTCATGGTTTTATAATAAGATTAGACAAGAAAGTTACATATTAATCATATCTTATTATGAAAAAATTATGGAATTAAAATAAGTGATGGTTGACGCAATTATCAGAATAAATGAAACTAACTTTGCTTAAAATCAAAACATTATGAAAAATTATAAATTAATTATTTGTTTATTTATCGCAACAGTATTTGCTATTAACAAAGGAGTTTCACAAACTAAACCTGGAAGTTGGACAGAGTTAAAGGCATATCATACAGTGATGTCTGCTACATTCCACCCGTCAGAAGAAGGCAATTTGGAGCCTATTAAAACCAGAAGCGGAGAATTAGTAGAAGCTGCAACCGCTTGGAAAAATAGTACGCCACCAGCAGATTTTAATAAACCAACTATTAAAGAAAAACTAAATCACTTATACACAGAGTCTATTGTATTAGATAAACTAGTGAAAGATAAGAAAGCGTCAGATAAAGAAATTAAAGAATCACTAGTAAAATTGCATGATGTATTTCATGAAATAGTTGGAGCTTGTAAAGCCGAAAACAAAGAAGAAGCGCATTAAAAAATATTCAAATTAAAAACCCTCGGTATTTTTACCGAGGGTTTTTTTAAATTTTATGAAATGCTGAATCATCCAGATAGCTATCAGGACAGCACGACTACGTTACTACAATCCCAACAATACCTCTTCAGGAACTTTACCACCAAATAACATACGGCTTGGGTTCTCTAACATTTCTTTTACTTTCACTAAGAAACCAACAGATTCTCTTCCGTCAATAATTCTGTGATCGTAGCTTAATGCAATATACATCATTGGACGAATCACGACTTGTCCATTAACAGCCATTGGTCTATCCACTACATTATGCATACCTAAAATCGCACTTTGCGGAGGATTGATGATTGGAGTACTCATCATACTTCCAAATACACCGCCGTTAGTAATTGTAAATGTTCCGCCTTCCATATCTGCAATGGTTAATTTTCCATCACGAGCTTTCACAGCTAAATCTTTAATTCCTTTTTCAATATCTGCAATGCTCATTAACTCTGCATTACGCAATACTGGAACCATTAAACCTTTTGGTGCGCTCACAGCGATACCGATATCACAGTATTTATTATACACTAACTCTTCGCCATCTATCATACCATTTACTGCTGGATAATGGTATAACGCTTCGGTTACTGCTTTTGTAAAGAAACTCATGAAACCAACATTTGTTCCATAAACCTCTTTAAATTTATCTTTGTATTTAGCACGAATCGCATAAATCTCACTCATGTCAACTTCGTTGAAAGTCGTTAACATAGCAGTTTCGTTTTTAACAGCCACTAAACGCTTAGCAACAGTTTTACGTAAAGACGTCATTTTTGCTCTGTCTTTTTCTCTACCACCTTGCCAGCTATTACTTAATACTTTGGCGGCTGTTGGTAAACCATTAGATAACGCCGCTAATACGTCTTGTTTGGTAATACGACCATCACGACCAGTACCACTCATTTGTCCTGCTTGAATATTGTTTTCTGCCATTATTTTTGCAGCAGCAACACTTGGTGTGCCAGTTGCATATGATGTTGAAGTTGCGGCAGTAGAAGCTTTTACTTCTTCTTTTTTAGCCTCAACTTTTACTTCAGCTTTTGGAGCTTCCACAGCAGCTTTTGCTTCTGGTTTAAAAGACGTATCAATTTTTACAACTACTTGTCCAACTTTAACAGTATCGCCTTCAGCAGCTAATACTTCAATTTTACCAGACTCTTCAGCGTTTAATGTTAAGGTTGCTTTATCAGAATCTACTTCTGCTAAAACTTCATCTTTTTCAACGATATCACCAGTGTTTTTTACCCAACGAGCAATAACTACTTCAGTAATTGATTCACCTGGACTTGGTACTTTTAATTCTACAATTGCCATATAATTAGTTTTTTTAATTTTTAAGTTTTTGTCAATATGTCTCTTCAGTCAAATAGTCTTTTTAATCTCTTATTTCACTAATACTTTAGAAAAAATGTTGGTCATAATTTCTTCATTCTCCGCTGCATGACGTTTCGAGAAACCTGTTGCAGGACTCGCAGCAGCATTTCTTCCTACATATTTTAAATTTAAAGAACGTAAGTTATTGTCAACAAATCTCCAAGGGCCCATATTTTCAGGCTCCTCCTGAACAAATAAATAGTTTTTGGCTTTAGAGTATTTCTTTAAAACAGCATCTATTTGTTTTTGAGGGAAAGGATATAATTGTTCTAAACGAATAAAAGCAATATCATTCACTCCTTCTTTTTCTCTGCGCTCAATTAAATCGTAATATACTTTTCCTGAGCAGAAAGCTACACGCGTCACGTTTTTAGCATCAATCGTGTCGTCTAATACTTCTTGGAAGTTGGCTTTAGTAAAGTCTGTTAATTTACTCACACAACTAGGGTAACGTAACAATTTTTTAGGAGTAAAACACACTAATGGTTTACGGAAATCTCTGCATAACTGACGACGAATCACATGGAATTGCTGTGCTGGCGTTGTCGCATTTACAATTTGCATATTATTTTCAGCACATGCCTGTAAAAAACGCTCCATACGTGCACTTGAATGTTCCGGGCCTTGACCTTCATATCCATGTGGTAATAACATTACTAAGCCATTCATACGACGCCATTTGTATTCGGCAGACGTTAAATATTGGTCAATAATAATTTGTGCACCATTAAAGAAATCGCCAAACTGAGCTTCCCAAATAGTTAATGTATTAGGAGCTGCAAATGCATAACCGTATTCAAAGCCTAAAACACCATATTCACTTAATAAAGAGTTATAGATATCTAATTTTACTTTCGCATCAATATTATTTAATGGAGTATATTCTTCTTCACTATCTTCAATTTTTACGATTGCATGACGGTGAGAGAACGTACCACGCTCCACATCTTGTCCGCTAAAACGAACAGGAAACCCTTCTTTCATTAAGGAACCATAAGCTAATAATTCGCCCATTGCCCAGTCATAATTATCGCTAGCAATCATTGCTTTACGATCATCAAATAACTTTTGAATTTTATTAAAGAATTTTTTGTCTTTTGGTAACTCAGTAGATTTTTTAGCAATTTCTAAAAATAATTTTTCATCAATGGCTGTTTTTGGTGAAGCATCAAAATCGTTTGGTCCAGCCATTTTCACGCCTTTCCAATTTCCTTCTAAGAAAGAGGTGATTTTTGCTTTCTCCGTTTTTTTAGCTTCATCTAAATTAACATCTAATTCAGATTTAAAAGTTGTTTCAATTTCTTTAGCCTCATTTGCTAATGTATTGCCATCTAATTGCAATCTTTTTACGTAAATATCTTTTACGTTTGGATGTGCAGCAATAGCTTTATATAATAATGGTTGAGTGAAACGAGGTTCATCACCTTCGTTGTGGCCATATTTACGGTAACATAAAACATCAATAAATACATCACGGTGAAATGTTTGACGGAATTCCATCGCTAATTTAGAAATGAAACATAAAGCTTCTACGTCATCACCATTTACGTGAAACACAGGGCTTAATACTACTTTAGCAACATCTGTGCAGTAAGTAGATGAACGAGCGTCTAAAAAGTTTGTAGTAAAACCAACTTGATTATTAATTACAAAGTGAATAGTTCCACCCGTTTTATAACCATCTAATTGGCTCATTTGTAAAACTTCGTAAACAATCCCTTGTCCCGCAACTGCAGCATCACCATGTAAAGCAATAGCACATGCTTTTGTATTATCGCCTTTATGACGATTATCAATTTTTGCACGAACAATACCTCCAACAACTGGAGCAACTGTTTCTAGATGAGAAGGATTAGGCGTTAAGCTGATATGAACTTTTTTACCTTCGTCACTTAATTGATCTGAAGAGTAACCCATATGGTATTTCACATCACCATCAAATAAAGAATCTTCGCTTGGTCTACCTTCAAACTCAGTAAAAACATCTTTATAGCTTTTGTTCATGATATTGGTAAGCACGTTTAAACGTCCACGGTGCGCCATACCAATCACATAATCCTCAATTCCTAAGTTTACACCATGCTCCATTAAAGCATTCATTGCCGGAATAACCGCTTCTCCTCCTTCTAATGAGAAACGTTTTTGTCCAACAAATTTAGTATGTAAGTAGTTTTCGAAAACTACAGCTTGAGTCAGCTTTTTAAGAATCACCTTTTTCTCTTGAGATGAGAAAGCAGGGGTGTTTCTGTTTTTTTCCATACGCTCTTGTAACCACTTTACAACTTTTGGTTCGCGCATATATAAATATTCAGCACCAATGCTTTGGCAATACGTTTGATCTAAATGATGAATGATATCTTTTAATTTAGCATTTCCAATACCTATTTCATTTCCTGCCTGAAAAACAGTTTCTAAGTCTTTGTCAGACAAACCAAAATTTACCAAATCTAACGTTGGTTCATAGTTACGACGTTGACGAACAGGATTTGTTTTGGTAAACAAATGCCCGCGTTGACGGTAACCATTAATTAAACTAATGACCTTAAACTCTTTCGTTACGTTTTCTGGAATTGCTCCACCATCTGATTCGTACGAAGTACGAGCAAATTCGAAGCCTTTAAAGAAATCACGCCATGATGCGTCAACAGAATTTGGGTCTTGAGAATATTGCAAAAATAAACTCTCAATAGCGTTTACATCGCTTGTGCCAACATAGGAAAATTTGTCCATTTTAATTTTCGTTAAAAAACAGGGCTAATTTAAGGATTTTTAATGAATTGGCGCGAAAAACACACCTGTTTTTTAAGGATAAATAAAGGTTGGGCAAGATTAATATACTCTAAAATAAAGGGGTTAAAAAGATTTTTCCTTTATTCTTTAACTATTTTTTGTTGAAGTAATTTGAAACCATTATCTATTCTTATGAAATATAGGCCACTTTGTAAGTCCTCAATGTCAAGAGTTATTTGTTTGTTTTCAGCATTAAATAGGATGGTTTTATTTCTAACTTCTCTTCCTGAAACATCAAATAGTATTATGGTAGCCGGTGTGTTTTTATTTGAAGAGGAACTAATTGTTAACTTTGTATTAGCTGGGTTAGGAAATATTTTTGGACTCAGATTTTCTATATCATTTTCTAAATAAATAGTTTTAAAATAGTTAAAAGTTCCATCATTATCCACCTGCTTGAGTCGGTAATAAGCATTACAAATCGCATCTTGATATTGATAGCCTAGTTGGCTTTTACTATTTAGGTTGGCTTTTTGAGCATTAATATTTGCAAGAGATTTAAAATTAATCCCATCTGTACTTTTTTCTAATTCAAAATAGGCCACGTTTAATTCATTGGTTGTTGCCCATGTAAGAATATTGGAGTCGTTTATGTTTTCACCTTTAAAATATATAAGATCTATAGGTAAAAGAACAGAGCAACTAATAGCCCCACTTTCTACTTCAATATAAAAATCAGACGTTACGGCACCTTGTCCATCAATAATTAAATAATAATTTACGCCAGGTGTTAGGCCCGTTAAATTAAAATCATGATTATACCTCAATCCAGCCGATGTATATGCTGTAGCTAACGGATTGTTGTATAAATTATTTGGTGAAGAACTGGGGCACCCACCTGTGGGAACCGAATAAGTAGGACTACCACAGGTGCCAGTGTTTCGCACAACAATAGATTGTTGTACAGTAGAAAATCCTGAAATGCTTATTTTAACCGACGCAGATGTAGGTTGAAAATAAAACCACGCCGTGTTGTCTTTTGAACCATTCCAGCTGCAGCCATTTTGTGTTAATGCGGGATCTGTAGCAATACCAGTTACAAAGCCTGAATTATTGCCAATAACTACTTCGTTAACACCAATACACATAGGTGCTGCGCATGCATCATAAGCACTGCCTGTTGCTGTGAAAATTTTAATTGGGCTACCAAAAATTAATTCTATTTTATTAAAACTAGGTTCAGGATCTGTATTTTCAATAACACTCAGAGTCCAAGTTCCATTAGGATTTGTACCATTTAAATTACTATAATCATTAGCAGTTACCACTCTATAATAACCAATATTAAAAGGTTGAAACGATCCCTGGCCAATAGCAGGGTGAGTAGAAAGAGGTTCTAGAGAAGGGTGGTCTCTGTATTTTATATCAATAGATCTGCAAATAGTGGTTCCAATACTCCCTGCATTTGTAATAGTTATTGTATTGCCTGCTGGAGAAATTAACCTCATTGCAAAGTTCGAGTAATCAGTACTGTTTGTACCATTACCAAAAGACACATTAATTTGCCGTAAAACTACCTGCCCTGCAGCTGTTCCCAAAGGAGTGGGTAAGCCTGTGACCGAAATTGTGCGAGTAAATGCAGTAGCCCAGGAATTGGATGAGTTCCATGAGTTGTGTGCTTGAGTAGTAGTATTACTAAAGGTTTGGCTATAATAATTAGATAAAGAAAACAAGAAAAGTATAAAACTAAAATATCGCATAGCGTACAAACAAAATAACCTTCACTTTAGGATTTTAGTAAATGTAAGGAATAAAAGCGATAAATAATGACGCTCTAAATTTAAAAAAATAAGATGCCGAATTTCGCTAGTTTGTAGAGATTACATGAAGAATTTACAATTATCAAAGTTATTTCTTAAAAAAATAGAATAAAAACTAAGTAAGTTTAATTATAAAGAAACATTGAAACAAATTGTATAATTTTGCTTTGTGAAACATATATTATTTTCAATATTCATTTTATCTCCTTTTCTGGGATTATTTTCTCAAGAAAATCCAAATAAACATCTTTAAACGTAAGGGCTTTACAAACGAACTAATGGGGAAAGTGATGGCTATTGCGTACAATTAATTTTGTGCCGATAGGAATAAAATAATAATAGTATAAAAAAACTTTTTATTTTTGATATATTGCGTAAAAAAGAGATTCTACTGATTGCCTTTTATGATAAGTGAATCTATTTTTTGAAACAACTCATCTACTTTTTTGTAAAAATAAGTTGTATCCGCGTAATTTTTCTTATAACGTAATAAAATAGAACGATTTAAGCCTTTTGTCCGACGATAGGCCGTTCTTAAATATTTATTTTTCTCTATTTTTTTTATATCAACTGTTTTAAAATAATTCATTAAGGAGATTAATTTCGGATTATAGATCTGATCGAATTTCTGATCAATGGCTATATGTTTTTTGCTTTTTTTGAAAGAGAAACCAAACTTAATGCCAATATTCGTTTGAAAATAAGTGCCATTACTCATATACTCTAAAGGATATTTTGGTTCGTCGGCAGAATTATAATATTCATAAGTAGATGAGTGTACTATAGTTTTTGCTTTTACAATGGTTGCGCCAAAAGAGATAAATGGTTCAATAAATAGTTGTTTATATGTAAACTTATTGCCAATACTTATACCAATAGTATTACCGTACCCTTTGCGTTCTAGCATATCATAATAAAACTGCGACCCTCTTCCATTATAATTTTCTACCGCCACAGAACCATGCCATAACTGCTCAAAAGATAGGTTTAACCCAACATATAATCTGTTTTTAGCACTAAACATAAACTTAGGCTTTATACTAATGCCGTAACCATCAAAATCGTAATAATCCCATTGCGAAATTTTTTGATGTAAATATCCATACGGATAGATTTTATACACACTTAAATCTAAACTGTACTTGTTATTAATTTGATATTGTGCGCCAATGCCATATTCTCTTACTACATCGTAATAGCCGTAAACACTAAAAAAATAGTTGGGTTCTGGTTTAAATTTCGATTTACTACCAAAGTTTTTCAACTGCCCAAATACATGTGGTGTAGAATAAAATAGCACAAAGAAGAGTGCAATTATATATTTTTGGCACATCTTAAATCTCATAACTCAAACTTAGTGTTTCTAAATATACAAAGATTAAAGCAAATTGTCTATCTTCGTCATGTGAAAAAGCTTTTCGTTTCAATATTCATTTTATCTCCTTTTCTGGGATTATTTTCTCAAGAAAATCCAAATAGTAGTAATATTCAAACATCTTTAAAAGTAAGGGCTTTACAGCAAAAAAAAGAAGAGTTTCATAAGCGTACTAACGGAGAAAGCGATGGATATCGTGTAAAAATTCATTTTAGTGCTGATAGAGCTAAAGCAGAAGATGTTAAAGCAAAATTTGACAACAAATATGTTGATATGCCAACTTATATTGACTATCAACTTCCAAACTTTGTAATAATTGTTGGTGATTATAAAACCAAACTTGAAGCCTATGAAGGCTTAAAAAAAATTAAAGAAGATTATCCTTATGCATTCATAGTTAAAAGCAAAATTAGACCTACAAAGCTAAATTAATTGTATGACTTTTATTGTAAAAACAAAATTTAGGCTAATTTTATTACTATTCATTTCCTTAGCATCTTGTAAAAAAGAACCTGAACAATCTTGCGGTACATGCCCAGGTGGAGGCACTGTTAATTCACTCGTAGGTTTTTCATACGTTAAAAATAATGGAGCGTCAGTAAATGCCGACTCAGCTTTTTATAATTCAGTTAGTAAAACAATAACGTCATACTATAATGGAATAAGCACACGCGTTAATATAAAAACCACTTCTCAAGCACCAGGAACTTATTCTTTTACAACTCCAGGGAATGCATTATCGTATACAGAGACATCATTTACTTATATCGCTTCGGGGGGCAGTATTGTTATTACATCTAACGTTAATAATAAACTATCGGGTAATTTTGTGAGTAACGGAACAGGTGGAGGAATTATTTCACTTACTGGCCAATTTAAGGATATAAAACTTAAATAGTTTTATGAATTGATAGTTTTAGACAGAAGCCCCTTTCTGTTTTAAAAAATAGATTATTTTTACACACCCAAACTAAAAATGATGAAGACAATTGACAGCCTAAATTTTGAAAACAAACGCGCATTAATTCGTGTAGATTTTAACGTTCCATTAAATGATGCGTTTGAAGTAACAGATGATACTCGTATTAGAGCAGCTGCGCCAACTATTAAAAAAATAATAGAAAAAGGAGGAAGTGTTATTTTAATGTCCCATTTGGGTCGCCCAAAAGAAGGACCTGCCAACAAGTACTCTCTAAAACATATTGTTAGTGCAGTAAGTAAATTAATTGGCGCTGAAGTGATGTTTGCAGATGATTGTATTGGAGTAAATGCTTTTGCACAATCGGCAGCATTAAAACCTGGGCAAGTTTTGTTATTAGAGAATTTACGTTTTTATAAAGAAGAAGAAAAAGGAGATGTTGCTTTTGCAGAAAAATTAAGCAAACACGGTGACATATATGTAAACGATGCCTTTGGAACTGCACACCGAGCTCATGCTTCAACAGCTGTTATTGCTCAGTTTTTTGCAGCAGATGCTAAATGTTTTGGTTATGTAATGGCAGGAGAGGTAGCAAGTATTGATAAAGTTATTAATGGAGCAGAAGCACCATTTACAGCCATTGTTGGTGGCGCCAAGGTAAGCGACAAAATTTTAATCATTGAACAATTAATGAATAAAGCCAACAATATTTTAATTGGCGGCGGTATGGCTTTTACCTTTGTGAAAGCAATGGGCGGAACGATTGGCAAATCATTATGCGAAGATGATAAATTAGAGTTGGCAAAAGAATTATTAGTAAAAGCAAAAGCAAAAGGCGTGAATTTATATATTCCTACGGATGCTGTGATAGCTGATAACTTCGCCAATGATGCAAACATTCAAGAAAGCGACATTAACACAATTCCAGATGGATGGATGGGATTGGATATAAGCACCGGAACGATTAAAACCTATAGTGAAGTGATTAAGAACTCAAAGACTATTTTATGGAATGGTCCAATGGGAGTTTTTGAAATGAGTAGTTTCGAAAACGGCACTAAACAAGTAGCTTTAGCTATTGCAGAAGCAACTAAATTGGGAGCTTTTTCATTAATAGGCGGTGGAGATAGCGTAGCCGCTATTAACAAATACAACTTAGCGAGTCAAGTAAGTTATGTGAGTACTGGTGGAGGTGCTTTGTTAGAATATATTGAACAGGGAAGTTTACCTGGGGTGAGAGCTATTGAGCAATAATTTTGAATGCATATTTTCATATTTTAAATTCGTAATTAATTGTATATTTGAAACTTATAACAAAATAACAAAACATGGAATTATACTTAGATTCGGCCAACCTTAAAGAAATCGAAGAAGGTTTTAAATTAGGATTCTTAAACGGTCTTACAACCACACCTACCTTCATGCAAAAAGAAGGTATTACAGATATTGATGGTACTATTGTAAAGTTAAGCAAAATAGTTCCAGTACTTCAAATTGAAGCTTTAGGAAACACAGCTGAAGAAGTTTTAGCAGAAGCAGAGCGTCAATTAGCTTTAGGATTAGATCCAAAGAAAACTGTATTTAAAATTCCTGTATCATTAGAAGGTGTTAGAGCTTGCAAAATGTTACGCGATAAAGGCTATTTAGTAAACGTACATTTAGTATATACTTTGCAACAAGCTTATATGGCTATGCAAGCAGGTGCAACGTATGTTTGTCCTTTAGTTGGTCGTTTACAAGATCAAGGGCACGATGCTTTGGCTTTAGTTGAACAATGTGTAAATGCGGTTGATTTATATGATTATGATACTAAAATCATGTTCTCTTCTGTACGTAATGCAGAGCACGTTCGTAACGCCATTAATATTGGTGTTCATACCATTACAGTGCCATTAAAAATCATTAAACAATTAACAGAAAACAATTTCACGACTTTAGGTACTGATCAATTTATTCAAGATACGCGTTTAATGATGGTAAAAGTGAAAGAAGCAATCAAATCTACTAATCCTTTAGTTTCAGAAAACATGTCGGTAACGGATGCAATTGTTAAAATGACTGAATATGGTTTTGGTGCAGTAACTGTAACTAAAGCAGACGGAAGTATTAAAGGTGTATTTACAGATGGTAGCTTACGTAAATTAATCGGAGAAAAAGGAAGAGATATTTTAACTAAAAATTTATCTGATTTAGAATACCGCGAACCAATTACGATTGAAGGCGGTGTATTATTAAATGATGCTTCGGCATTATTCAAAAAAACAAATGTAGATACGATTGTTGTAACAGAAGGCGGGAAACCAGTTGGAATGTTAGACATTCAAGATATGAAAGGATAATATCTCCTATCAGTTTAAATTAAAAGCGTTATCAATTTGGTAACGCTTTTTTATTTTTAATTAATATCTTTATATCAAACAAAACACCATGTCACACCTCACACAAGTATTTACCGAAATAGGCGGAGAGTTTATTATACCCGAAGCAAGTTTAATTGAAAAAATGAAACACATTAAAGCTTTTGTGTTTGATTGGGACGGTGTGTTTACAGATGCTGGTAAAGACCACTTATTACAAAGCCGTTTTAGCGAAGCAGATAGTATGGGAACAAACTTATTGAGGTTTTCGTATTATTTGAATCATAAAGAATTGCCGATTACAGCGATTATTTCAGGAGAAAAAAACTCTGCAGCTTTTACCTTTGTGGATAGAGAGCGTTTTCATTCTTCATATTCTAAATTTGCTAACAAAATTGACGCAGCAAACCATTTATGCAAAACATACAATATCGAATTAAACCAAATTGCTTATGTGTTTGATGATGTATTAGATTTAGGTTTAGCAGAAGTGTGTGGCTTACGAATTTTTATTCCACGTCAATCAAATCCATTATTTAATGAATTTGTATTGAAACATCATTTAGCAGATTATACAACGGGCTGCACAAGCGGACAAGGATCTGTTAGAGAAGCTTGCGAATTAATGATTGGCTTGAATGGAAATTATGATTTAGTGATTTCTGAAAGAGCCAATTTTGCTACCAGTTATAAATCTTATTTAGAATTAAGAAAAGCCACGACTCCTATTTATTATACAAATCAAGAAGGGGTTGTGACAGAGGTTAAAAATTCTTAGTGGCAGTTAGGGATAGTACAGTCAAATAAATAAAAAACACCGTTACATACTTAAAACTTAAGCCACAATTTCTTTGGATTAATTTCCTTTTGTGTCTTTGATAGTTTAATTCCTTCAAGCGCTTTTATTTCATCTTCTACATTAATTACAAATTGCTACAATTTGTAGCAGAACCGCATGGCAAATCGTAGTAAATTTAATTCAAATTAAATTCACATGAGCCATACCTTAAAAACATCCGAATCGCGCATTCACGAAAAGTTAAGCATTTTAGCAGATGCCGCTAAATATGATGTTTCCTGTTCATCAAGCGGAAGCAAACGCAAGAACACCAATAAAGGATTAGGAGATACAACAGGCATGGGCATTTGCCATAGTTACACAGAAGATGGGCGCTGCGTATCTCTATTAAAAATATTACTGACCAACTATTGTATTTTTGATTGTGCTTATTGTGTATCACGAAAAAGTAATGATATTAAACGCGCGGCATTTACCATTGAAGAAGTCGTAGAATTAACTATTAATTTTTACAGACGAAATTATATTGAAGGCTTGTTTTTAAGTTCGGGCATTTTTAAGAGTGCCGATTTTACCATGGAACGTTTGGTAACCATTGCTAAAAAACTAAGATTGGAGCATCAATTTAATGGCTACATTCATTTAAAAACGATTCCGGGTGCTAGCGAAGAATTGATGAAAGAAGCAGGATTGTATGCCGACCGCTTAAGTATAAATATTGAAATGCCAACCGAAACATCTCTCAAATTGTTGGCCCCCGATAAAAATTACGAAGAAATTTTTACGCCCATGGGTTATGTAAGCGAATCCATCGTGCAGTATAAAGCCGAAAAAAAATTGATTAAAAGCACCCCCATTTATGCACCTGCTGGACAAAGCACACAAATGGTAATTGGCGCCACACCAGAAACGGACAAGGATATTATGTTTACGGCAAATTCCTTATACCAAAAATTTAATATGAAACGCGTGTATTACTCTGGCTACATTCCTATTAGTGGAGATGACAGATTGCCAGGTATTGGTACACCTCCGCCATTAATTCGCGAACATCGTTTGTACCAAACCGATTGGTTAATGCGCTTTTATGGTTTTACAGTAAATGAAATAGTGAACGATTCAAATCCGAATTTAGATATAGACATAGATCCTAAATTAAGTTGGGCTTTACGTAATTTACATGAATTTCCGGTTGACATAAATACCGCTGATTATGCTAAAATTATAAGAGTTCCAGGAATAGGCGTAGGCTCCGCACAAAAAATTGTAGCGGCGCGTAAGTTTGGAAAATTAGATTGGTGGCAATTAAAAAAAATAGGAGTGGTTATGAATCGTGTCAAACATTTTGTGGTATGTTCGCGTCAAGATTTTGTTTTAGGAGATGCTAGCGCAGGAAGTATCAGACATCATATTTTAGCTTTAGGGAAAAGTAAATATACACCAACCTATTCACCACAACTTACTTTATTTTAATGACACAATTCATTTACGATGGAACATATATAGGCTTACTCACAAGTATTTTCGAAATCTATGAACGAAAATGCAAAGAGGCAAGCATCGTAAATCGTGATAAAATGCAAAGTTTAGTATTTACCGAGAACATTGATGTTTATAGCGATCATGAAAAAGCCTCTCGTGTTTTAAAAGGCTTACAAAAAAAAGTATCGCCACAAAGCCTCTCTAATTTATATTGTTGTTATTTATCGGAATTGCCTGGAATAGAAAATAGTATTTTTCAATTAATAAAATATGTTTTTTCGAGTTCACAAAACATTGAAAGCGATTATGGAAACACATATGTTTTAGAAATCGCAAAAGTGGCGCGCAGTGTCAATCGTGAAAAACACCGTTTTGAAGCCTTTGTGCGTTTTGAAAACATAGGAGATAAATTATTTTATGCACCGATTGATCCAGACTATAATGTGTTACCTTTAATCATTCCTCATTTTAAAAGTCGTTATGCCAATCAAGATTGGATTATTTATGACACCAAACGTAAGTATGGTGTTCATTATAACCAACAAACAGAGCAAATAAACGAGGCTATTATTGATTTTGAAATGGAGACGAATAAATTAACGCCAACAGGTATCTCATTTGATCCAGACGAAAAATTATATCAAGGCTTATGGCAAAACTATTTCAAAAGTGTAAATATTCCCATTCGTAAAAACACCAAACTTCATTTGCAGCATGTGCCCAAACGTTATTGGAAATATTTGGTGGAGAAAAAAGAAACGATTTATAAGAAATCGTAAATCGGAGGTTATTAAAGATTAAAATAGAAGCTTATTCTATAACGGCATCATTGTTAAGAGTTGTTGGATAATACTTTTTTCTAAACCAAAAAGCGAGTTTCACTAAGGCAATTAGTGCGGGTACTTCTACTAAAGGACCAATAACACCAGCAAAGGCTTGTCCGCTATTAATACCAAATACACCAATTGCTACTGCAATGGCTAATTCAAAATTATTTCCAGTAGCGGTAAATGATAGTGCTGCATTTGTTGAATAATCAGCCCCTAATTTTTTAGCGATAAAAAATGTAATCACAAACATCACCGCAAAGTAAATTACTAATGGTATAGCAATGCGAATCACGTCTAAAGGAATTTGAACAATTAACTCTCCCTTTAAACTAAACATGACAATGATTGTAAATAATAAAGCCACTAAAGTGATAGGAGAAATAAAAGGAATGTATTTTTGCTGATACCATTCTTCACCTTTTAATTTGATTAATGTGTATCTGCTAATAATTCCTGCCAAGAAGGGAATGCCTAAATAAATAAAAACACTTTCTGCTATTTGCGACATAGTGATTGCAATGTCTAAACCCTTCATTCCGAATAGGGCAGGCATTTTAGTTAAGTAGAAATACGAGTATGCTGAAAAAAGCAATACTTGCATAATACTATTAATACCAACTAAACCAGCAATGTATTCGCGATTGCCATCTGCTAATTCATTCCAAACAATAACCATGGCAATACAAGGAGCAATGCCAATTAAAATTAATCCTGTCATGTATTCAGGATAATCTTTTAAGAAAATATAGGAAAGAATAAACATAAAAAACGGAGCAATAACCCACGTAATCACTAATGACATGAGCACTAACTTTATATTTTTAAATATCTGCGGAATTTTTTCGTAACGCACTTTTGCTAGTGGCGGGTACATCATTAAAATTAAACCAATGGCTAATGGGATATTGGTGGTTCCGCTCGACATGGAATTAATGAAGGTGGCAGTAGAAGGAACAGAATAACCAATGGCTACGCCAATGATCATAGCAGAAAAAATCCATACAGTTAAATAACTATCTAAAAAACTTAATTTTTTTCTATTGGCTGCTGGCGCACAATTTGTACTCGACATATAATTTTATTTTACTCTTGAAAAAACATATAAGGTTTCTAAGGCAATTTGCTTGCAACGCTCGTCGTATTTAGCATCTTGCAAAGGTGTATTGTCAAATGCTTTTGGATCGTCGTAAGTAGTTCCTATTCTTAATTCAACTCCAGGAATAAAAGGACAATTTTCTTCTGCATCACTGCAAGTCATAATGGCTGCAAAGTTGCTTTGAGGATTTTGAGCATCATCATATACTTTCGAAAAACAGATAATTGGATTTTCTGTTTCGTCGTATACAACATGATATCTTTTATTAGTGGTTTCATCCAATGATGTCACACCAAATCCAACACGTTTTACGGCATTAATAGCGTTACTATTAAAAGCAGTTGCTTCGGTTCCTCCAGAAAAAGTAGTGGCGTTTTTTACATTAAAATAACTAGCGGCCACTTGCGCCCATATTTGTCCGAAATGACTGCGACGAGAATTATGCGTGCAGATATAAACTAATTGAATAGGTTGATTTACTTCTTTTTTTGAAGAAATATAATCAGATATTTTCTCAAGCAGTGCTTTGCGTTCTGCAGCTATCGTATCAAACTCACTAATAAGTTTATCACAATACAATTTAATGGGTTTAAACATACTCAATCTTTAATTATGGATTAACAACATTTGCCACCAGGTGTGCAACAGCTTTGAGTTGTATTCGACAAATCCACCAAGTTTACTTTTAGTTTTTCTGGAGGAATACCACATTTATCTTGTGCTAAACAATTGGTTTGAGTAGCTTTTAATAAAAAGTTAGTTCCATCAAAATCTAAATGATATTTACCAATGGTATTGCTTTGGTATTCTACTTCTATTTCAGCATCTTCTATGCCTAATGTCTTTTCGGAAAGAGCAATGATGTTTAATAATTTTTGTGGGGCTAAACGATGATCAAAATCTCCCGCTTCCCATAATTGAAAACTCACTGTTTTTTCGTTGCGAACAACGCCCCCGCAATCAATAAATTTTTTGTTGATTTGCCCAACCTCTGTTACGTGGAAGTGCTGAGGTACCGCTGTCCCGTTTGGCAATATAAAATTTACGGCAGATACTGTGCTTAAATGCTTTTTAATGTCTGATAGGTTCATGGCTTTAGTTTTAGGTTAACAACATTTATTATTTTTCTTATTCAATTTTAGGGAGATAGTAGCGAAATAGCTTTGTATTTTTTCTAATCCTTTTTCATCAATACAATAGCAGATAGAAGTTCCCTCGATACTTCCTTTTATGAGTCCAGCACTTTTTAATTCTTTTAAGTGCTGAGAAATGGTAGGTTGTGCTAATGGCAATTCATTTACAATATCGCCACAAATACAAGTATCCACTTTTAGTAAATATTCTAAGATGGCAATTCTTGCAGGATGCCCTAATGCTTTTGCCATCGTGGCAATGGCATTTTGTTTATCCGTGAAATGTTCTGTTTTGGTAAGTCCCATGTTAATATTATTATATTGCAATATTACGATAAATATATACTACTAAAACAAACATCACATATTTTAACAATTGGTTGGAAAATTACTTCTTGTGTTTCAAAGCCCACTCTTTAGCAAAGTAGGTTAAAATGATAGAAGCACCAGCACGTTTCATGCTTAATAAAATTTCGTCACGTACTCTGTCGCCATCAATCCAACCTTTGGCTGCCGCCGCTTTTACCATGGCATATTCGCCACTCACGTTATAAGCTGCAATTGGTAAATCAAAGTTAGTGTTGAGGTCTTTGATAATATCTAAATAAGATAGAGCAGGTTTTACCATTAAAAAGTCTGCCCCTTCTTCTAAATCTAATTGTGCTTCAATTAAGGCTTCTTTGCTATTAGCTGGATTCATTTGATAGGTTTTTTTGTCACCAAATTTTGGTGCGCTATCCAAGGCATCTCTAAAGGGACCATAAAATGCACTCGCATACTTTGCTGTATAACTCATGATCGACACATCTTGATGACCAGCATCGTCTAATGCGTCACGGATAAATCCAACTCGTCCATCCATCATGTCGCTTGGCCCAATGATATCAATACCACAATCAGCCTGTGCAATCGCCATCTTCGCCAAAATATCTAAGGTTTTATCATTGACTATTTTTCCATCTTCCACTAAACCATCATGTCCGTCGCTGCTGTATGGATCCATCGCAACATCCGTCATAATACAAGCCTCTGGAAATTTCTTTTTAATTTGGGATAGTGTTTTTAAATACAATCCGTTTTTATTGGTGCTTTCGGTAGCGAATTTATCTTTGTATTTATCTGTTAAGCTTGGGAATACATCAAACGTGGTAATTCCCAACTTCAAACATTGTTCAATTTCCTTCAACATCAAATCAGGACTTAATCGAAAAATCCCAGGCATGGATTTTACTTCCGATTTATTGTTTTTTCCGTCAATTAAAAATAGAGGGAAAATAAAATCATTAACCGTTACATGGTTTTCTTGAATCAAGTTACGGATAGCTTCTGATTTGCGGTTTCTGCGTGGACGATGTGTTATCATGTTTGATGTTTTGAATAATAGGAACACGAATGAAACGGATTGGGCGGATTTTCACCGATTCGTTTATTTATGTTCTTACGAGTGTTGTTATATCTTATTTTTTTAATAAATCTGTTTAATCAGCGTTATCCGCGTTCCAATTCTTTTTCAGGTTTAAATTGCGCCACTCCTCTGTACATCATAAACATACTTAGTGCCATAAAGATATGACTTAAATCGGCATGATTAAACCAAACAGAGTACGCTAATTTTAATACATGACAAAGAACTGCAATAACAGCTATCCCAACACCATAAATCATATTAAGGCTTAATGTAGAATTTGTTTTTTTGTAATGAATCGATTCTAAAACAGTTACCATTAACACTAATACAAAGGCAGAGTGAACTTCTACGACTACAAAGGACCAAAATGCAAAAACACATATAAAGGCAGTTATGACTTCAAGAACACAAATAACTAAGAGTGCTTTAAAAATGGTTTCTCCAATGGTTTTGCGTGTATGATATAAAGCAGCGAATTGTGCAAAACAAGTTCCAAATATCCCAGTTACCCAACCGTAAATTTTTGCTTCTATACCAAAGTGATATAAAAAAGCGTGACCAATTAAAGCAGCTACTAAAGTGGAAGCTCCTGTCAATAAGAAAAACCAACGGTAAATGTTTGCTGCTTTTTCGTGAGCAACGTGTTCGGTTTTAAAAAACGCCATAAAACAAACACCAATAAATAGTAAATCAGTTAGTGTAGTTATTGGCTCATCAATTCTTAAATCGCCAAGGTATATGGTTGGATTTTGAAAGGGCGTCATCTTATAATGTATGCAAGATTGCTCTATATAAACCTAAATCATCGAACGAATAAGGTTTAGTAATTTGTTCGGCTTTTACTTTTGCTTTTAATAAAGATTTTTCGGTTGCTTCTCCCATCGCAATTATCTTTTGATGTGGATGAACTTTATTTTTTTCTAAATAAGATTCTGCATTACTTGGACTTGTAAATACTAAGATATCAGTTGTTTCAGCAACTTCATGTGGCACTTTTAATGCAGCATAAATTGGTAAGTCAATGCAATTTTGTTGTTTAGGAAATTGCCATTGAATAGTACGCATACTTTCGCGAGCCACTGGAAAAACTACTTTACCTAAACCAACACGTGCTGAAAATTGTTTCCCTACTAATTTAGTATCAGTGCTTTGTCCAATAAAATCTGCACGTAAGCCTAATTCACGAATGGCATGAGACGTAGATTTACCAATACAACCAATTTTAGTCGTTCCAATATCTGGTTTTTGCATAAAGAAAAACTCAACCGCATGTTTGCTACTAAAAAACAACCAATCGCTTTTAGGCAATTCTTTAATCGTTAGTTTCTTTAAATCAATTAAACTTTTGCATTCTACATTAAAACCTAAATTAGTTAACCATCTATTTAGGTTATTGCTTTCGTGCGCTTCGCGAGAAATAAAAATTGATTTTGAACTGATGCGTTGTAAGTGTTCAACTATTTTTTCTGGTAAATCTTCCGTATTGGTTGTTTCGTAATACAGTTGTTTTACTTGTGTGTTCCAAGCATCAGATGCCGAAACCCATACTTTAAATAATTTTCGGTCTTGGTCGTTCATCTCCGTGTCGCAAAAAACGCCTAACGGTAACTGACAACCACCATCTAATAAATTTAATACACGGCGTTCGATATTGATGTTAATCATCACATCATAATCACACACAGCATCAAACACATCACTTAATTTATAATCGTCCTCACGAATTTGCCATGCTAAAACACCTTGAGCGGGAGCGGGAACAAACTCTGATGTTTCTAATTGTTCAACCGTAAAATCTGACAAGTCTAATTCTAAACGCTCTAAACCAGCTGCTGCTAAAATAATCGCATCATACTGACCTTCTCTTAATTTATTGATACGAGTTGGAACATTACCACGTAAATCAGTAATCTCAACATCTGGTCTAAAAGACAATAATTGTGATTTTCTTCTGGCTGAAGAAGTTCCCACTTTAGCGCCTTGTTTTAAATTAAATTTTTTGGTGGTGTCTTCTGCTTCATCACGCATAATTAACCAATCTGCTGGGTTTTCGCGAGAAGATACACCTGCAATGATTAATCCATCAGGATTTTCAGTTGGCAAATCTTTGTGTGAATGAACAGCAACATCTATGGTTTTATTTAACAGAGCTTCTTCTAATTCTTTAGTAAAAAATCCTTTTCCTTCTAATTTATCAAAACTAGTATTCCACTGTTGTGAGGTATCACCTTTAGTTTCGATAATTTTTATCTCTACTTGGTGGCCTTGTTTTTCTAATAGATCTTTTGTGAAGTTAGCTTGCCAAAGTGCTAAATCGCTACCGCGTGTGCCAATGATAATCATAGTATTGTAATAAAATTAGAGGCTACAAGATAAGTTATTTTTTTGTCAGTTCGAGCGGAGTCGAGAACTTTTTTGAAGTCTTTTTGAAACTGAAAACTAAAGATCCTCTTCTAAAAAAACCTTCTTAGCTGTTTTAATAGCCAAGGCATTGTATTTTTTTTCCATGTAGCTTAATACTTTGTCAAGTACTTCTTTTCCTTGTGGATCAAGCGTATTCATTTCTTTAGCAAACACTTCGTTTAAGGCCGTTTCTTTAATGTATTTTATTTGCTTCGGAATTTCTCCAAACGCTAATTCAATTCTACGTTCTTGAAACAATTGTTTGAACTCTTCTACTTTATTATTGATAATGGCTTTACACGCTTCAATTTCTCCTTCACGTTTCAATAAATTATCTGCCGCTTGTTTTTTTAGAGATTCAATATCAATGTAGTGAACATCGTTTGATTCAATCACTTTCGCATCAATATCAGCTGGAATTGCTAAATCAATAATTACTTTTTTAGCCGTATCATTTCCAATTAATGATTTGTAAATATCATTTGTAACAACTGCTCCTTGAGCACCAGTACAAGAAATTAAAACATCAAAGCCTTCTTTAAAATCTTTGATATGAGCTAATTCTCGAGCTTTACCGTTTAATTCTTTGGCTAATTTCTCAGCATTTTCTATAGATCTATTAAACACCGTGAAATTGGCGTATTGATGCTTTTTTAAATACTTAGCCATGTTAGCGTTAGTTTCTCCAGCGCCAACAAAAATAATACGAGCGTTATTTTTAATGCCTAAACTGCGTAACTGACGGTAAGCTAAAGACACTATAGAAACAGGATTTTTTGCAATATCCGTATCGGTATAAACTTGTTTGGCAGTTTCAATAGTTTGTTTAATAGCCAAACGAATCGTATCACCCGTTAAGCCTAATAAATTGCAAAACTCATACGATTTACGAACTTGAGTAATGATTTCTCTTTCGCCAACTACTAATGAGTCTAATGACGCAGACACTTCAAACAAATGAGTTAAAGCGTTTTCTCCCTCATAAGTAATGGTTTTATCTATTAAATCTGTTAAATCTTCTTTAGTTAAACGAGAGTTAACCGAATAAAATAAATCAGATAAAAATTCTGGAGCAATCTCTCTGTCTGTATTCATTACAAACTCCACACGATTACAGGTACTTAAGAACATTAATTCTTTTAAATCCATTCTGATTTTTAAACCACCTAAATAATCTTGTTGGTGATTTTCATCTAAATGTAATTTCCCAATCAACTCTAATGGAGCTGATTTGTGAGTGAGTGAAATTATTTTAAAAGCGTTCATAAATTCCGTATGTAAAGTTCGTGAACTCTTGTCTTTCCTCTGTCATCGTATTGTCATAAGATGGAATTTAAATTAATTCTAAATAAGAATTTGAATGATTTGTGCTTGTATTTACCCTTTCTTTTATGTTACTTAGGGTATAAATGTCATGTCATGCAAATTACAAGCCTTGAACAGTACCATAGTGAGTACAAAAAATCAGTAGAAAACCCTGAATCATTTTGGGATAATATCGCCAACGAATTTACTTGGAAACAAAAATGGACCAAAACCTTAGAATGGAATTTCGATAGTCCTGATGTAAAATGGTTTATTAATGGAAAGTTTAATATTACTGAAAACGCTATTGATAGGCATCTTCCCTCTAAAGCTAATCAAACAGCATTTATTTGGGAACCTAATGCTGTTGATGGAACTCATCGTATTATTACCTATCAAAATTTACATGATGAAGTGTGTAAAGTAGCTAACACCTTAAAATCTTTTGGTATTCAAAAAGGAGATCGTGTTTGTATTTATATGCCTATGATACCAGAAACCGTTTTTGCGATGTTAGCCTGTGCAAGAATAGGAGCAGTGCATTCGGTAGTGTTTGCTGGCTTTTCATCATCTGCTTTGGCTGGTAGAATTCAAGATAGTGATTGCAGAGTAGTTTTAACTTCAGACGGTGCTTATCGAGGAGTAAAAGATATTCCCATTAAAGCAGTGGTCGACGAGGCATTAGAAATTTGTCCATGTGTAGAAAAAGTATTGGTGTATAAACATACAGGCACGGCTATCAACTTAACAGAAAGAGATGTTATTTGGCAAGATGTAGTTACTAACGCTTCAAGTACTTGTGCATCGGAATTAATGGATGCAGAAGATACTTTATTTATTTTATATACTTCTGGCTCTACAGGAAAACCTAAAGGAGTAGTGCATACTTGCGGTGGTTATATGGTGTATACATGTTACACATTTCAAAATGTATTTCAAATGAATCTTTCTGTTTCTTCTCCCCCGCAAGGGGAGATGCCGAAGGCAGAGGGGGATTTATTTTGGTGCACCGCTGATGTAGGTTGGATTACAGGACATTCTTATATTGCTTACGGACCATTATTAGCAGGAGCAAGTTCTGTGATTTTTGAAGGGGTGCCTACATTCCCAGATGCGGGACGTTTTTGGCAAGTGATTGATAAATATAAAGTCACCCATTTTTACACAGCACCAACAGCTATTAGAGCGTTGGAGGCAGCTGGATTAGATTTTGTAAAACCATACAAACTAGATTCTTTGAAAGTATTAGGAAGTGTTGGAGAACCGATTAACGAAGAGGCTTGGAATTGGTACAATAAAAATATTGGAAAAGAAAAATGTCCTATCGTAGATACTTGGTGGCAAACCGAAACGGGCGGCATTTTAATTTCTTCATTAGCAGGTGTTACGCCTTCTAAACCTAGTTTTGCAACTTTGCCAATGCCGGGAATACAACCATTATTAGTAGATGAAAAAGGAAATGAAATTTTAGGAAACAGTGTAGAAGGAAATTTATGTATTAAATTTCCTTGGCCATCGATGATTCGCACAACATACGGAGATCACGACCGTTGTAAAAAAGAATATTTTTCTACTTACCCTGGATTGTATTTTACAGGAGATGGATGCCGAAGAGATGAAAATGGATTTTACAGAATTACAGGTAGAGTAGATGATGTGATGAATATTTCGGGTCACCGTATTGGAACGGCCGAAGTGGAAAGTGCCATTAATATGCATGCGGATGTGGTAGAAAGTGCGGTTGTTGGGTATCCTCACGATATTAAAGGACAAGGTATTTATGCTTATGTCATAGCGCCTTCAACCACTAAAAATCATGATAATTTACGTAAAGAAATTATTGCTGAGGTCAATAAAATTATCGGACCAATTGCCAAACCCGATAAAATTCAAATCGTTAGTGGTTTACCAAAAACGCGTAGTGGAAAAATTATGCGTCGTATTTTACGTAAGGTTGCCGAAGGAGATGTTAGTAATTTGGGTGATACATCTACCTTACTAGATCCATCAGTTGTTGATGAGATTGTGAAAGGTAAAATTTAAACTGTTTAGTTTTCAGTCATTTACAAAGTGTGGCATAAACTTTGCCCACTTTTTAACATATTTCGATTAAACTTTTATACTCATAATTATTCTAATGGAATGAAAATCTTGTATTATTAAAAAAAGGCCTAATTTTAATGTATTAAAAACTCAAACTAAATGAAAACAAAAAACCTATTATTAGCAGTAACATGTTTGCTTATTACTACATCAGTAATTTTTACTAGTTGTAAGAAAAAAGAAGATAAAGTTGATGAATCAGGACAAGCATCTTCCGATTCTCGTCAGGCAATTAGTGAAAATGACGCATCAATTAATGACATTAATCAAACCATAAGCGATTATCCTTTAATGCATGGTCGTAGCTCATCACCGAATCAAGTTGCAAGTATTTGTGGATTATCCATTGATACCATTGGATCATATACTGGCACAATTAAATTAAATTATAACGGCACAACTTGTAATAACAGAACAAGAACTGGTTCAATTAAATTAACGATTATTAATTATGCTTCTGGTCAGCGTTGGAAAATGGCAGGATGTGTTATGAAAGTAGATTATTTAAACTATCGAGTGACTCGTGCATCTGATGGTCAATTTATTGAATTAAATGGAACGCAAATGTTAACTAATGTTAGTGGCGGAACTTGGTGGGAGCTGTTAATTGGTACTCAACCTAATTTATCTAGTTCAGTAACAGGAACTAATTTAAGTGTTAATTTTAATGGTGCTGGTACAGCAAGTTATAATATCAATCGTAAATTTACTTATACCTGGGCAAACAATGTATTAACTTGCACAGGAGAAGGCATTGGCACTTCAGGAGGAATCAATAATTTAGAAAACTACGGCACAACACGCGATGGAGATGCATTTACAAGCCAAGTTTTAACGCCAATTGTTTGGAATTCAACATGCGGATGGGGCGCGCCACTTACAGGTCAATTACTGATTAAGGTTGCCAGCAAAAATTTTGATTTAGTTTGTCAATTTGGAGTAAATTCATCTGGAACGCCTATTACAGTTGGATCTAATCAATGCGCTTATGGATGGAAATTAAATTGGACTATTGGTTCATCGTCTCAAACAAAAGTGATTGGCTATTACTAGTGAATTTAAAAATAAAGAGGAGGTTGTCTTGTTGAGACAACCTCCTCTTTATTTATCATCCTTTGCTTTTAGCTTCTTCCTCTAATTTTAATTCATTTTCAATTTGTTTTTTACGTTCTTTTTCTTTTTGCAGAGCTTCTTTTTCTCTTTTAACTCGTTCTCTATTTGCAACAATGTAATTATCTCTCATTCTTTTACTTTGAATACTGGTAAAATAATCTTTGGTCGTAACCACTATAACTCCACTTGTAATATCGCCATATTGAGCAGGAATACCACCAGTAATAATAGCCACGTTTTCAACTGCTAATGCTGCAACACCAGTAATATTTGGCGATCTAACACCATCCACAATAAATGCTGTTGCATCTCCTCTTCCTCCTCTAACGTGCAATTCGCCATCCGAACCTTGTGTGGCCTCCGAAGTAATACTAACAACGGCATCCACAATATTACCTCTATCAATGGCCATGTGTAAAAATTCTTCGGCCGTAATTTCCTTCATATCAATGAATGATTTGTCAATAATCGGTTTTATATGCGCCACCACATCAATGCCATCTAAAGTATTAGAATTAACCGTTGCATCTACGTATGTTGTTTTTTCTGAACTC
Source organism: Bacteroidia bacterium (assembly GCA_044238845.1). GTDB lineage: Bacteria > Bacteroidota > Bacteroidia > B-17B0 > Aurantibacillaceae > UBA4416. The sequence goes on along the minus strand of JBIICN010000023.1, from coordinate 13,286 downwards.
ACTCTAACATCTGTTATTCGTTTGGTTTGAGTTTCCACACTTGAAATTAATAAATCATAACTTCCTGCACCTAAAGGCTTATAAGTATACAAGCCTTTTTCATCAGTATCTGTGCCTCCAATTAAAAAGCCACCTTGCAAAATTTTTATAGTGGCTCCAATTACAGGTTCATTGTCGTTATTTAATATTTGACCTTTTAATACTCCCATAGAGTTTTGAGAAAAGCCAAATAAACCACTTATTAATAATAAGCTTAGTAGTAATGTTTCTTTTAAATTTTTCATAATTCGTGTTTTTTAATGATTAAACTTATTTATTAAGAATGCATTCTTTAACTTTAAGACGTGAAGCATAATTCTTTCCATAAAAAAAGTGTTAAAATAATTTTGTGGAAAAATTCAATATGTACGTCTATTAATTAGATATGTGGCTTTTTAAGAAAAAAGAATATAATAGTGATGAAGAACTACTAAAGCATTATAAGCAAAGTGGTAATAAAGAGCTATTTGCCGATTTGTTTAAAAAACACGTGTCTATTGTATATGGTACTTGCTTATTCTATTTACAAGACAAAGATGAAGCGCAAGATGCCACGATGCAGTTATTTGAAAAATTAATGTTAGACCTTAATAATAGAGAGATTGATAATTTTAAAGGCTGGTTAAGTTTTGTTGTTCGAAACCATTGCATTTCATTAATACGTAAAAACAAATCACAATCTAAAAACATCAAATCATATTATGAATTTGAATACGAGTCGCCAAATTACGAAGAAGAAGAAAAAATAAATTCAGTAAGTGATGATGTGCTTTTAGAAAACATGAAAGACTGTTTGCCAAAACTTAAAGAAAACCAGCGAGTATGCGTTGAATTATTTTATTTAAAAAACAAAAGCTATCAGGATATTGCCAACGAAACGAAATTTAGTTTAAACGAAATAAAAAGTTATATCCAAAATGGTAAACGAAATTTAAAATTATTACTACAAGACGTTTCAAAAAATAAAAAAAATGCTTAACCCCAAAGACATATCAAATTATAATAACTTAACTAAAGATCAAAAACGCTCTTTGGAAAAGGCTATGCAAGAAACAGATTTGAATTACTTGTCTTCTGTGGCTTTTGAACAATTTAGTGTGTCAAATTCTGAAATTGATTCCCTAAATCAATTGATAGATAAAAAAACAAAAGGAGGTTCCAGTTCGTTTAATACCATTTTTATTAGTGTGTTATGTGGTTTATTAATTGGTGTTTCGGTTTTCTTTGTCATATTTCAAAAAAACAAAAATCATCCTTCTGTTTATCAATCGTTGACAGAAGAAAAAGCACAACATAAATTAGAAAACAATATTTCATCAACCGACACTTTATTTCCAGAAATTGAAAGAAAAGAAATAGAGCATTATAACATCATTGCAAATAATGTAGAAGAAATAACAACGCCAGAAGTATTAGAACCATTACCAAGCAAACCTATAGAATTTAATCTTTCTGAAATGGACGAAGAAGAGGATCTTGTTTTTCAGTTCACCGCAAATGCTCCTGTCGTTTTTATTCATAATATGAAAGTCACAAATTATCGTTTGTATTATTTTAAAAACAGTTATGCTATTGATTTAAACAGCAGTATTCCTGCCCAATATGGTAGTCAGGCCGATATTGAAACTGCTTACTTAAACAAATCAAACACTTATCTAGCACATAAACTTATTAAAAAAGCAATGTGGTTTTTTAATGTAAATAATATAAACAAGTGCCTCGAAGAATTAACTATATTATACGACTATAATCATGATGATGCCAATGCGCAATTTTATTTAGGCATGTGTTATTATCAATTAGGAAAATATACTACCTCTAAAAACTTTTTTCAAAAGAATTTAGATAACATTAACAATGTCTTTCATCAAGAATCTGAATTTTATCAAGCCTTATGTTTATTAAACTTAAAACAAACAGATGAAGGCACTAAACAATTACAAAATATTGCAAATAACAGAGGTTTCTATAGTGTGAGGGCTAAAGAAGCATTAGATAAACTAAACAAATAATGGATAAGGGTGTAAGACTAGATAGTTATTTATGGGCTATTCGAATGTATAAATCGCGTTCGTTGGCAAGTGCTGCTATTAAAGGCAATAAAGTAAAACTAGATGATGAAATTATTAAAGCGGCTCACATTGTAAAAATTGGAGAACGTTATACGATGTCTTTTCCTCAAGGCGTTAAAAAAATTATTGAAGTCATAGGGATAATTGATAAACGACAAAGCTATGAAATAGCTAAAGAAAATTATATTGATCATTCTCCTCCAATCGAAAAACTAGAGCGCATGCCATCTGTATTTTTTATGCCTAACATGCAACGAGATAGAGGTGCAGGAAGGCCCACAAAAAAGGATAGAAGAGATATGGATGATTTTAGAAGAGATTAACAAAAAAAGGATAGCACTTTTTTGATGCTATCATTTTTTTATAACACACTTTCTTTTATTGAATGTAGCTCAACTTTAGCATATTCGTTCTACCTTTTTCTTTCATTGGCATACTTGCTAAATTAATTACCAAGTCATCTGCCCTTACAAAACCACCTTCTTTGATATAATCTTTTAAGTCAGAAATGGTTTGATCAGTACTTTCGTATTTATCATAATAAAAACCTCGCACACCCCACACTAAACTTAAAGCGTTTAATAAGGATTTATTATCGGTGAAAATATATACGTTTGCTTTTGGTCGGTGACTACTTAATTTAAATGCCGTATAACCACTGTGAGTCATTGAAATAATAGCCGATACATTGGCTTGTTTTGCCATCACGCTGGCATTATAACAAATACTATCAGTAATATAAGTCACTGTTTTTAATTCAGGCTCATGCTCTTTATAGTAAATACGATCATCACTTTCTATTTGTGTAATAATACGGCGCATGTATTCGATAACTTTTACTGGGTAACGACCCACCGATGTTTCTGCACTCAACATTACCGCATCTGCTCCGTCCAATACAGCATTAGCCACATCATTTACTTCTGCTCTTGTTGGTGTATATGCTGTAATCATACTTTCCATCATTTGCGTTGCAATAATTACAGGTTTTGATGCTGAAATACATTTGTTTACAATCATCTTTTGTAATAAAGGCACTTGTTCCATTGGCATCTCAACTCCTAAATCTCCACGTGCTACCATTACACCATCTGTTACTTCAATAATTTTATCGATTTCTTTAATCGCTTCGGGTTTTTCAATCTTAGCAATCACACGAGCGTTTTTTTTCTTTGAACGAATAATATCTTTTAATTCAACGATATCTGTTACACTTCTTACAAACGATAAACCAATCCATTCGAAATCATTTTCTAAAGCAAAATCTAAATCACGTAAATCTTTCAACGTTAAACATGGTAAAGAAATTTTTGTATTTGGTAAATTCACTCCTTTTTTAGACGATAAAGTTCCGCCTGCAATAATGGTACAACGCACTTCATCTTTACGATTCGTTTCAATGACTTTCAACGTAATTTTTCCGTCATCAATTAATACTAATTCTCCTGCCGCCACATCTTGTGGAAACTGAGGATACGTAATAAAAATGCGTTCAGCCGTTCCTTCACTTTCCTTAGTAGTAATAATAATTTCTTGTCCATTTACTAATTCAACGGCATTATCTTTAACCTTACCAATGCGCAATTTAGGCCCTTGTAAATCTCCTAAAATACCTACGTGGCGATTCAATTTCTTGTTTAAAATTCTGATATTATCAATCACGTGTTTAATTGGTTCGTAGTCTCCATGAGAAAAATTAATTCTACAGATATCTAACCCCGCATTAAATAGTTCTTCTAGAACAGCAATGTTTTCTGTTGACGGACCCATCGTGGCCACAATCTTTGTTTTATTATAGGTATAGCTCATAGTGATAAATTGGTACACGAATGTAACAATTTCAGTACAAAAAATGGCATTATTAAATCATTATCTAATTTTGTACCTTAGCCGCTTTTATTACATTATGCCTAACAAACTCGAAAAATTTGCCGAACTAAATACTTTTTCTAATACTCTTGCTTTTCATCATTTTGACATTCCGAACGGATTTGCAAAAAAAGGAAAGTGGCATGAAGACATGTTTAAAAATCAAAACCCTATTGTTTTGGAATTAGGCTGTGGACAGGGCGAATACACTATTGGTTTATCTGAAAATAACACTTCTAAAAATTTTATTGGAGTTGATGTGAAAGGTAATCGTATTTGGACAGGCGCCAAAAAAGCCATGACTAATAATATGAGCCATGTCGCTTTTTTAAGAACTCGTATAGATTTTATAGACCATTGCTTTGCCGAAAATGAAGTGTCTGAAATATGGATTACCTTTCCCGACCCTCAACCACAAAAAAATAGAGCTCGTAAAAGATTAACTAATCCCGATTTCTTTTTGAAACGTTACAAAAAAATATTAAAGCCAGGAGGATTAGTTCATTTGAAAACAGACAGCACCTTTTTTTATGAATACACCATGGACGTTATTAAAGAAAGAAAGTTAAATCTGCTGTTTTCTACAAACGATTTATATAAAAATTGCCCCGAAGGCAGAGAAGAATTAACTCGTATTAAAACCTATTACGAAACATTGTTTACAGGACGAGGCGAAAATATTAAATACTGTTGCTTTCAATTAGATTAATGAAATTAAATATCTCATTCTACTCATTTTCTAGCTAGTTTTAAAATAAGTATTAGTAGTTTTTTAATTAAACTGAGGGGAAGTCCCTCTATTGCTATAACACGCAAGGGTGTAATTTTATTATAGAAATTATTAATAATAAAACACTTGGGAAAAATTACTATAATTTTCTTTTGGCTATTTCACATCGCCCTTAGGTTAAACAGTCAATCTGGAGTATTAGGAACAATTACAGCGAATAACTCTAGAGGTAGCGCACCCAATATAAATGTTGGGGCTACTCCAAACCTATGTGTAAATGTAGGCAGTTTAAAATCTGGTATTGTTCAAGTTAGAAATTTATCGGCAAGTACAATGGATAATTATATTGCATCTGAAGGTTGTTTTGTAAATACCCATTCAAGTAGTACAATATACAAAAACATGTGGTTTACTGTAACAATTCCCGCGGGCAGTTCTGTGGCTGGATTATTCTTTTTTTCAACTTTGGCAGGAACACAGCCTACAAGCAGTACTAATATTAGAACAGCCTATTTAAATGTATTTACGGGAACTTCGGCTTGTGCACCCGCATTAGTTTGTAGTAATAAAATGGATAACATCATTATGTCATACAAATGCTGCTCATCACCATATCTTAATCCATACGGAACTAGGAGGGTTGATGTTACAGCTGGAACAACCTATTTTATTGAAGTATGGACCTTATCAACGTCAACTGACCCTAATTATAATTTTAATATTGAAGTTGTTCCAGTTAGCGCTCATCAAGCTAACGAAGCTTGTAGCAATTCCCTTCCATATCTTGCAGGATCAACCAACTGTAATCTAGGCGCCTATCCTAGTTGTAATGCTTATGTTCCAAGCTGTTGGGGAACGATTGACAATTCAGTGTTTTTTAAATTTACAAGGCCGGCTGGCAGTTCGTTTAATATCAACATAAATTCTGTTACTTGTCAAGGGGGCGCAGGGAATCTTCAAGCTGCTGTATTTGCCGCTAATACTTCTAATTGTACGACCAATTTAACCAGCAGTAATTTAAAAGATTGCGATTCTAATACAGGAAACATGACATTAACTGTTACGGATGCTTTAGCCGTGGGCACTGAGTATATTTTATGGTTAGATGGCAACGCAGGGGCAGCTTGTTCTTGGGGGTTAACAATATTAGATGTTGACCTAATTTCATTTGATATAGTAGACGCTAATGAACTTGCCAAATTAAGTTGGGACGTAGCCTCTGAAAAAAATAATTCGCACTATATAATCGAAAAATCAAAAAACGGTTATGATGATTTTGAACTTGTAGGAACAATTTATGGCGCAGGAAACTCAACTGCAAAAAAAACATACGAATTTACTGATTACAATACCTCAAAAGGTTTAATGTACTATCGATTAAGTCAAGTAAATTTTGATGGAACAACAAACATAAAAGGATTAAAGTCATTTGAAAAACTCAAAACTCAAAATAACTTTAATCTATCTTTTACTCCAAATCCTTTTCAAGATGAATTAACAATTAATATAGAAGGAGAAAGCAATGGCACTGTTCAAATCTTAGTTTATGACCATTTTTCAACCCTAGTAAAAGAAATTAAAGAAAATTTAAGTGAAGAAAAGATCCTTGTTAATACAAAGGATATGACGCCAGGATATTACTTTGTTACCGCATTGTTTAATGGCCAACAGAAACACTACAAATTAATTAAGCAATAGTTCGTTTTTTGTTTAAATTATTTTCACAAGATAGATTTTTATAATTGTAGCTTTAAATAAAAGTTTCAATTAATCTGTTATCGTATAAATAGGTTCTTACAAAATGACAACTAAAAGACTTCCACACAAAACACATTTTTATACCAAATTACTCAAGAGTATTGCTTTAGGAACATTATTTTTAATTGTGTCTTTAGGTATTGGTTTAATTGGTTATCATTACTTTTTTAATATTAGTTGGTTAGATAGCTTGGTAAATGCCAGCATGATTTTAACAGGTATGGGCCCAGTTGATAGAGCTGAAACTGATGGCGCTAAATGGTTTTCATCAATATACGCCATTTACAGTGGCGTGGCTTTTTTAACCAGTGTGGCAGTTATTTTTGGTCCTATTGTTCATCGTTTTTTACATAAATTCAGAATCGACGTAGAAGAGAAATAACTTCGGTAAAATTATTCGCTAGCCTTTGTCGAAGAAAATCATAAATCATATATCATAAATCTTAAATCCTTTTATATCTTTGAATTATGTTATCACTCTTTATAAATTGGAATCCGAGTCCCGAAATTTTTACTATTCCAGGTATTGATTGGCCCGTTCGTTGGTATGGGCTGTCATGGGCTATGGCATTTATTGGTTGTCACTTTTTCATGAATCGTATCTTTAAAGCCGAAGGTAGAACTGAAAAGGAATTAGATACATTAACCTTATATATTGTTTTAGCAACCGTGTTAGGTGCTAGGTTAGGTCATTGTTTATTTTATGATTTTCCGTACTACTCTACTCATCCTTTGGATATTTTAAAAGTATATGAAGGTGGTTTAGCAAGTCATGGCGGTGGAATTGGTATTATCATTGGTATGTGGTTGTATTGCCGAAAAACAAAAGAAAATTGGATATGGCTTTTTGATCGCTTAATCGTTGTTGTTCCATTTGCTTCCTTTATGATTCGTTTTGGAAATTTAATGAATTCCGAGATTATTGGTCAACCTACGAATGTTCCTTGGGCTTTTGTATTTCATCAAGTAGATGAACTGCCTCGTCATCCTACACAATTATATGAAGCAATTTTTTATTTTTTCTTGTTTATCCTATTTTATTGGCTTTGGAAAAATAAACGCAACGCTTTTGGAAAAGGATTTATGTTTGGCTTGTTTTGTGTATTAATGTTTAGCTTCCGTTTTTTAATGGAATTTATGAAAGAAAATCAAGAATCATTTGAAAACGCCTTACCAATTAATATGGGACAAATATTAAGCATTCCTTTTGTATTGGTAGGATTATATATGATATTTAGATCTAAGAAAGAAGAGACGCATATTCCTCCAACAACTATTAACTCATAATATTACATACTATGGCATTACCAAGTGTATTTGACGCAAAAACTACCGAAGAAACATTTAAGCGTTTAGAGAAATTAAACTATATGAGTAAGCCTCAATGGGGTAAAATGAATGTCGCTCAAATGTTAGCGCATTTGAATGTGGCTTATGATTATGCTTATGGCAGAAAAAATTCTAATTTGAATTTCTTTGCAAAGTTTATGGTTAAATTATTTGTGAAAAATATTGTGGTAGGAGAAAAGCCTTACACAAAAAATTCGCGCACAGCACCGGAGTTTATTATTGCAAACGAACGTGATTTTGAAAAAGAAAAATCTATTTTTATTGATAACGTGAAAGAAACTGAAGCAAAAGGTATTGCTTATTTTGAAGGAAAAGAAAATAGCAGCTTTGGGGTTTTAACTAGTAAAGAATGGAGTAATTTGTTTTATAAACACATTGACCATCACTTTACTCAGTTTGGAGTATAAAATTTTTCCATATAAAAAAAGCCCTGCAATTTTTTGTAATTGCAGGGCTTTTAAATGTTAATCTTGTTTTATAATTCGCCAAACGATAGGCTTATCTTTATGTTCAATTATTACAAAGTAAACTCCGTTATCCACTCCTTTTAAATCAATAGAAGTACTCGACGCGTGTATTTTATTATATACTTCAGTTCCTAATACATTTATTACCCTTACACGGCTTGGCTCAACTGCACTTGCGCTAAAATGTATGTTAAATAATCCATTGTTAGGGTTAGGATAAACGTTAATTCCCGAACCGTTAGCCATTTGGCTTACACCTGTTGTAATGTTAATGGTTAAGTTTAGTTTAGCTATACTATCGCAACCTGTGTGGTTTATTAAAGTGTCAACATAATTGCCTGAAGTAAATAGCGTGTCATAATTCCAAACATAATAATCGTTTGCTGTTATTGTATTTGACCCTGTTGTGCTGCACGAAAAACCAGTTGCTGCAGATGGAGGGCCAACGTAAAAATCACTTAATTTTGAAATTGGAATAACAACCTCCCATAGCTGACGTGTAGGTAACCACGAGGCTAATGCCGTATTAAAAATAGCCTGTTTGCCCCATTGTTGTGCTGCCGCATTAATAGTATCGTGCATGTGCAATGTGGCTATTTGTGTTGTATGTCCGTTTGCTAATGTTGTATCATTATTAATTGGATTGGTTGGATTTGCTACGTTAAACGCTTGTACATCTTGATAGGTGAACCATAATTTAAGTGATGCGTTTAAGCTTTCGGTTTGTTGAGCTGTTACTGATGTTACTCGACGTATGAAGTTTTTGTTACCCACCGCCACTGTGCTTGCAGTATTTACAACTTGGCTTACTTGAGTATAGCCGGGCGATGTACCTCCAACAAAATCAGTTAAAACAGCTAGCTGAGTACAATTGTTTGGATCAGTATGCGTCACGCTTTTTCCATCAGCTTGATTTGCAGCGGATGTTGAAGTTCCAACGGCATTAGATAAACCGTTTGCTGGAGTTACTCCCAATGTAAAGGTTGAATTTGTACTCCCTAATAAACTATAAATACTTAATGTATATGTTTGAGGTGCAGTAACTGTTGTTGGCGTACCTTCAATAACACCAGTAATGCTATTAAATATTAAGCCAGTAGGCAATGTAGGTGTAATTTGATAGCTATAAAGGCTTATGCGTAATAACTTGTTTTGTCCGTTATCTGCTACCCAATATTGTAGGTTGTTACCGTTTTTAACCAACACCATACCCACTGGTGCTGTAGCATTTACAGCAGATGTTAACGTAGTATCTAGATAACTATAAACTGAACCATCTGGATTACGAATGGAAGTAGCAATACCCAATATACCAGTAGTGCGTGAACTCACTGCTATCATTTTAAAAGTAGTATCTGCGCTAATAAAATCAAGCGCCATGCCTGCCGTTGAGGCCGAATCTAATAAGGGTGTTGGCGTAGCTGTATAGTTAAACATAGGTTGTGCCTCTAACACATGGTTTATTGGGTCCGCCATTAATAAGCGTTTTTCGCGATAAAAATTATCATAACTTAAAGATGTGTAACGGTTGTTATATAAATTAAATTGAATGCTGTTTGTAAAAGCATTGTTATCGTTCATATTGGTTGCATTAATAGCAGCGTTGCCATTAGCTGTATCGGCTACAAATAAATTTTCGAGGTATGGTGCGTTATCGCAATACACCATATCGGTAACATAATTTGGAGTACCCATAAAGCCGTTTGGTATAGCAGTAACGGTTGCACCTGTAGGGTTACACTTAATAAATACAGGATTTCCGTTTCCATCTGTTGAACCATTATTAATATATACATTATCACTTTCATCAACTGTAAAAGCCCAAATATTAGTATGACTGAGGCTTGGATATGTATTGGCTATAGTGCCATTAAAATTATATTTAGTAATACTATTATTGTTATTAAGCACAAATACACCGGTGCTGTTTTTATCAATAGCAATAGGGTTGTTAAGGTTAATGCTGTTATCAACAATTACTTGTCTATCTGGGTTTGAGCCAATAGTAACGGCACTTGCATTAACGGGGCTACCTTGACAAACTGAATTGTTTGGAATTTGAGGAGGAGCAACAGTTGGCGCTACTGTTGGTGTTGGCTGGCAAAGTGATTGAACTTGAGTAGGCGTTGAGTTCTTGTACTGCCCCGAACTACCATTGCCTAGTTGACCATACGTGTCACTTCCACAAGCCAACAAAGTACCATCACTTTTTAGAAAAAGGGAATGAGGATTAAACAAATCGTGCGCTATACTCAGCTCAGTAACAGAACCTGTAATCGCAGCTTTTACAGGAACATTGTAATTTTCATTATTTAAAGTTCCTAATTGTCCATAACCATTATATCCACAAACCCACACTGTACCATCGCTTTTTATAAAGCCGCTGGATAAATGCCCTGCATCTATTTTTGTAACTACACCTGTAAGGGAATCTATTCTTAAAGGAACGGATAGATCTGCGTTATTACCTCTTCCCAATTGTCCAAAATGATTATATCCACAAGCCCAAGCAGTCCCATCATCTTTTAAAAACAAAGAATGACCATCGCCCGCTGAAATGGCGATAATTTTGGGGAAAGAAAAGACCTGTACTGGTGTATTTGATTTAGCGTTAGTAGTAGCAGGTACAAGGATAGAGCCTAGTTCTCCTCTTGCATTGTATCCACAGGACCAAGCATACCCATTGCTTTTTAAAAATAGACTATGGCGATAACCAGCATCTATGGCCGAAATAGAACCTGTAATAGGAACCTGCTGAGGGATTCTCCTATTTATATAGTCACCTAAGCCTAATTGGCCATCAGTATTTTCCCCACATGCCCACACGGTACTATCGCTTTTTAAAAATAAAGAATGCAGTCCTTTTCCAGCAATAGCAATAACCGAACCTGTTATAGCTACTTGCACAGGAGTTAGTCTGTTTATAGTGTCTCCAACTCCTAATTGCCCGAATTCATTATTTCCATATGCCCACACCGTTCCATCGTTTTTTAAAAATAGAGAATGGCCAAAACCCGCTACTACAGAGATAACCGTACCGCTAAGTGCCGTAATGGTTTTAGGTAAGACATTATTTGTGTTAGTACCATTACCTAACCCTAAAATATTTTTTCCCCATGTTTGTGCTGAGCCGTTGGGGCAAATATGCAATGAGTGGCCAATTCCGCCAGCAATTTTTTGCGCATAGCCAACGCTACTTGCTGCTATGGCTGTAATACATAATATTTTTTTTAGCATATTGTTTTGTTTTATTGGTTTGTATTAAAAAAAGCCTTGCTATAAGGCAATTACAGCAAGGCTTAAGTTGTTGTTAATTTTGTTTTACTAATTTATATGTATATCCATTATTAGTTTTAATAAAGTAAACGCCGTTTGCGTAATCTGTGATGTTGATGTCGTATTTACCAACTTCTAATTGTTGTTTTAAAATTGTTTTTCCTAATACATCCACTACCTCAATATATGTAGTACTATTAACTTCAATAACAAATAATCCAATACTTGGATTTGGATAAAGAACGATTTCCGAATTTTGATTTACGACTGACGAATTAATAACTGTACACAAACTAACGTCTTGCACAATTGTAGTTGAGTTTGAACAACCATTAGCATCTGATCCATTTACAGTATAAGTTGTTGTAACGGTTGGTGATACTGCAATACCGTTAGTTGTTTCAGCAGTATTCCAAGTATAAGTTGTTGCTCCACTTGCAGTTAATGTAGCGGTTTCTCCTGTACAAATTAACGTGTTATTTGTAGTTGCTATTAAATTAGGCAATGCATTAACCGTTACAGAGCTTGTTACGGAGTTTTCACATCCGTTAGAATCAGTTCCTGTTAATGTATATGTTGCATTAGTTGTTGGTGTTGCTACTGAACTACCATTTGAATATGTATAAGTATTAGCTCCTGACGGAACCATAGTGAATGATTCTCCTGCGCAAATAGATCCACTATTTACTGTTACAACTGGTAATGCGTTAACCGAAACTGTGCTAAGTGCTGTGTTAGAACTCACACAACCTACTGCACTTGTTCCTGTAACACTATACGTTGTATTTGCTGTTGGTGTAACTACAGTTGTACCACCTTCTACAGTATAAGTACTCGCTCCACTCGGTATAATTGTAAACGTGTTGCCAGAACAGATAGATCCGCTGTTTACTGATACTACTGGTAATGCGTTTACTGAAACTGTGCTAACCGCTGTGTTAGAACTCACGCAACCTGCTGCACTTGTTCCTGTAACACTATACGTTGTATTTGCTGTTGGTGTAACTACAGTTGTACCACCTTCTACAGTATAAGTACTTGCTCCACTCGGTATAATTGTAAACGTGTTGCCAGAACAGATAGATCCGCTGTTTACTGACACTACTGGTAATGCGTTTACTGAAACTGTGCTAACCGCCGTGTTAGAACTCACGCAACCTGCTGCACTTGTTCCTGTAACACTATACGTTGTTTTGTAGTTGGTGTGACTACAGTTGTGCCTCCTTGCACAGTATAAGTACTTGCTCCACTCGGAATAATTGTAAATGTGTTACCCGAACAGATCGATCCGCTGTTTACAGCAACTGTTGGAGTTGAATTTACGGTTAATGTTTTTGTAGCAATATTCGATACACAACCGTTTGTAGCAGTACCAACAACGGAGTAAGTAGTTGTAACGTTTGGGTTAACAGTAATTGTTTGCGTTGGTGGCCCTGGTGTCCAAGTATAGGTACTCACATTACCACTTGCTGTAAACGTAGTTGAAGCGCCATTACAAATTGCAGTTGCTCCAGAAACAGCAACAGTAGGACTTACAAATACAGTAACTAAACTGCCACTAGTAACAGCACCTGGCGCTATCCAATTAGAAGTAGCTCCTATAAGTGTCATATTGGTTAGTGTACCTGTTAATGCACTTGCCGAAGCATCTGTTAAAGTAGTAACCGCTGTATTTGTCGCAGCAGCAATGCCTTGATTAAAATGATAATTTGCTAGTAAATTAGG
>JBIICN010000106.1:0-4967 GCA_044238845.1 Bacteroidia bacterium | reverse complement strand
TGGCAATTTAGGTCATTATAATGATTTATTCTCGAATACGACAACTCAGGCAGTAGGATCCGCTAGCATTTTTCATTTTACACAATATACACCATTAGATATCAAAATGGAACTGCAAAAAATAGATAAACCTGTAAGGATTTTGTAATGTCAAATGTTGCAATTATAATTGCCAGAGGCGGCAGTAAACGGATTCCTCGAAAAAACATTAAAGAATTTAAAGGCAAGCCAATCATTGCTTATTCGATAGAAACTGCACTTACATCTGGTTTGTTTGATTATGTTATGGTCTCTACAGAAGACAACGAAATTGCTGACATTGCTATAAAATATGGAGCAGAAGTTCCATTTATTAGAAGTAAAAAAAATGCTGACGATTTTTCGGGAACCGCAGATGTTATCTTGGAAGTGTTAAATGATTTAAATAAGGTAAATAAGCAGTTCGAAAATGTTTGTTGCATATATCCCACAGCACCTTTCATTTCAGTAAAAACGCTTTCTGATGCATACGAGATACTGATTAAAAATAAATTTGATACTGTATTCCCAATTTGTTCATTCTCTTATCCAATTCAAAGAGCATTAAAAGTTAACAGTTCGAAAGTTGAAATGATTTGGCCAGAAAATTTAAATAAACGTTCCCAGGATTTGAAACCATGTTATCATGATGCAGGTCAATTTTATTGGATGAATGTTCTGGTCTTTTCAAATGAAAAAAAAATGTTTACTTCTAACTCAGGGTCTATTGTATTAAACGAACTACAAGTTCAGGACATTGATAATGAAACAGATTGGAAACTTGCCGAATTAAAGCATACTTTATTAGAATCATTATCCTAGTTACATTATTGTTCAATTTATGCGTCATTACAAGCCTTTAAAAAATAATATATTTTCATTCGGAGATTATAATATAGTTCCACTGAGGGATGAAGATAAGTATGCAATATTAGATTGGAGAAATTCACAAATTGATATTTTAAGACAGGATAGGTTATTAACGAAAGAGGAGCAAGAAAATTATTTTAAAACAGTTATTTCTCAGTTATTTGAAGTTGATGAGCCTGTGCAGTTGCTTTGGTCTTTTCTTCAAAATAGTAAATTAATCGGTTATGGTGGGTTGGTACATATAGATTGGATAAATAAAACAGGTGAAATTTCATTTTTAACTGAAACTTCCAGAAATAAAAACAAAGATGTTTTCATCAACGACTGGTGTAATTATTTAACTATGTTAATTGAGGTTGCTTCTAGAGAGTTAAAATTTAATTCTATATATACATATGCCTATGATATTAGACCCAATTTATATATAGCTCTTGAAAAAATGGGTTTCAAAGAAACAAAACGAATTAAAAATAGTATTGACATCAACAATGAGTTGAAAGATGTTGTGATACATACATTTTATTTCAATAATCTAAAAATGCGATTTGCCGAACTAATGGATGCTGATTTGTATTTTAAATGGGCAAATGATAGGTTAGTTAGAAAAAATTCATTTAATCAAACAGAAATTGATCTTAATCAACATGTGCATTGGTTTAAGAGCAAACTAAATTCTGAGGACTGCTTTTTTTATTTGTTTTTTAATGAAATGGATAGCGCCGTTGGACAAGTTAGAATTGATAAATCTGGTGAAGAGGTCGTGATAGGAATTTCTATAGACGAAAATCATCGAGGTAAAAGTTTAGGCACAATCATGTTAAACCAAGCATGCAATGATTATTTATCGAAATTTCCTCAGGCTGATATTATTGCTTATATCAAAGAAGAAAATGTTGCGTCTATTAATCAGTTTTCAAAAGCGGGTTTTATTAATATGCAATCTGTTAAGATAAATGATTGTAAGAGTTATAAATTTAAAAAAACACGTATATGAATGATTTAAAGATTGGTAAAGTAACTATTGGTATAAATCATAAGCCTTTTGTAATTGCTGAAATGAGTGGCAATCACAATCATTCGTTAGATAGGGCATTTGAGTTAGTTGATGCGGCTGCAGCTGCTGGCGCTCATGCTTTGAAGTTGCAAACGTATACCGCAGATACCATTACTATGAAAGGAGCATATACGATTAACGATCCTTCATCGTTATGGAATGGTAAAGAGTTACACGATTTATACAATGAAGCCTATACGCCTTGGGAGTGGCATAAACCTATCTTTGACAGAGCAATCGAAAAAGGGATGATTGCTTTTAGTTCACCGTTTGACGAAAGTGCTGTTGATTTTTTGGAAGACTTAAATGTTCCAGCCTACAAAATAGCATCATTTGAAAACACACATATACCTTTAATCAGAAAAGTTGCTAAAACTGGTAAACCAGTGATAATTTCCACGGGCGTTTCTTCAATAGCTGATATTGACGAGGCGGTAAGGGTTTTAAAAGAAGAAGGGTGCGATAACTTTATTTTATTGAAATGTACAAGTACATATCCTGCTACTCCCGAAAACACTAACTTATTCACAATTCCCCATTTGGCTAATTTACATAACTGCATTGTAGGTTTATCAGATCATACCATGGGAGTAGGGGCAAGTGTGGCGGCTGTTGCTTTAGGCGCTAGGGTAATCGAAAAACACGTTACGTTAAGGCGTTCGGATGGAGGAGTTGATAGCGCTTTTTCATTAGAGCCAGAAGAATTGAAAAATTTGGTAGTTGAAACAGAAAGAGCGTTCTTAGCATTGGGAAAAGTGCAATACGGTGTACAAAAAATCGAAGAAAAAAGTAAGTTTTTCAAACGTTCCATCTATGTATCAAAAGATATAAAGGCTGGAGAAAAATTTTCTGAGTTTAATCTTAAAATAATTAGACCAGGGGACGGTTTAGCTCCGAAATTTTGGGATGATATTATAGGTAAAACATCCAATTATGATTTAAAGGCAGGCATGCCGTTAAATTTTAATAATCTTGTTTAATGATTGGTTATGCCTGATATGAAAGTAATTTATTCTTTTTATTATAACCCAAATTTACCAGGAGTAAATAATAAGATTATTGCTAAACTAAAATGGTTACAAGATTTAGGTGTGGATATCACATTGCTATGTTTTACCGATCAAATAAATCATATTGAGCTTGATAACCTTCATGTTATTTATGTTAGGCCGATTGCCAAGAGCAAATTACCTAGGATATTTAATTTAAAATATTTAAGCTTTATAAATCAAATAGTTCAAAATTATAAGGCCTATATTTATTTTAAAAATAAACTAAAAGAATTTGATTTCGATTTTTTGATTTTAAGATATGGAACCGCTAATTATTTTTCTTATAAGCTAGCTAAGTACTTTAAATACAAGTTTGTTTTTGAGCATAATACATTAGAACTCGATCAACTTAAATTAAAATATAATGGATTGTTAAAGTCTCAATCTTGGATAAGCTACTCTTTTTTTTCAGAAAAATATTTTGGCCCAAAAAGTTTAAGTTGTGCTGCAGGACTAATTGGTGTTACTAACGAAATTACAAATTATGAAAAAAACAGGGTGAGTTATAAAAGCCAGCTACCACTGGCAACAACAATTTCTAATGGAATAAATGTTAAAGATTATCCTGTAAATTATTCAACCTGCTCTTCTGAGGAAATAAATTTAGTGATGATTTTAGGTGTTACAGCCGAATGGCATGGCTTAAACAGAATTATTGACGGGTTTAAAAATTATGAGGGTAACAGAAAAATCACATTGTATATAATAGGAAATGTTACTGAAATTAAATGTCCTAACACTGTTTATTTAGGTTACATGAACTCTTTACAAATGAATGATTTTTTTAACACACACAATATTCATATTGGTATAGCATCGTTAGCGCTACATAGAATTAGTATTAAGGAGGCCTCTGTGCTAAAAGCAAGAGAGTATTTAGCTCGCGGTATTCCATTTATTTATGGGTATAACGATACTGATTTGGAAAATGAAGAAGATATTGCTGAGTTTGTTTACAAAGTTCCTGCAAATGATAGTACAATTAATATGGAACAGATTATTAGTTTTTACGATAAAGTAAAACAAGTATCAAATTATCCTGAAAAAATCAGAAATTTTGCTGAAAAAAAGGTGGATATGCAAATAAAAATGAATAAGTACGTTTCATTTCTCAATACTATTTACTCACAAAATACCTAATGTACCAATTTATTTTATTTCTTAATTAATGAACGGGAGCAATAAAACACTTTTTTTATTTACCGATTCGTTTCCCTATCATACCCGGGAGGTATATATTGAAACCGAAATTGGTTATTTATGCAAAAAATTTGAGAAAGTAGTTATTTTTCCCATTAATATTGAAGGAGTTGCAAGGCCGATTCCTGATAATGCAGAAGTAGTTAATCTTCATACAGCATTAAAAGATAATCGATTCAAACTTTTTTGTAAAGCACTTTGGTTAACCCTAAAAATATACTTAGCAGCAAAAAACAAAAAGATAAGTTTCAATAGTTTTAATAAAAGTATAAAGCTATCCTATAATGCCTATTTATATGCAATAGCAGTTGAAGAATTTATTGAAAAACAAAAACTAGATTGTTCGCAAATTGTTACCTATTCATATTGGTTTTTACATTGGAGTTTTATTGTGGCGTTATTAAAAAAAAGAAATGCATCATTAAAAGCCTATTCAAGAGCGCATATGGGAGATTTATACACAGGCATGTGTGATCATACTTTTTCGGAATATAAACTACAGAATTTAGATATGCTTTTCCCGATCTCAAACGATGGTAAAAATCATTTGTCTAATTTGTTTCCTTCGTATGCAAATAAAATACAGGTTAGTTATTTAGGTGTCAATCAAATATCATTCAATCCAAAAAAGCAACAAAGTACTCCATTTGTAATAGTCTCATGTTCTTCAATGAATCAGCAAAAACGCATAGGTAGTTTTTTTGATATTTTATCTCATATCAAATCTCCTTTAGTTTGGGTACATTTTGGAGGCATGGAGTCAGAAATTAAAG
>JBIICN010000064.1:0-16956 GCA_044238845.1 Bacteroidia bacterium | reverse complement strand
ATGGTCTTGGTCGTCCTTAGACAAGACCAAAGACCTGAAGTTGGAAATAACTTTTAAAAGAGAAAATGAACAAAAATTAAAAACAAAAGTCTATTTTTGATTGGCACTAAAAAAGGGGAAGACTACAGATATAAGCCGTATCTATATCAATTCCAGTAATATTTAAAGTGGAATCTTTTAAACTCAATAATTCTGGCAACTTACCTGGACCCGTTCCAATATCTAATACCTTCATAGCAGTACCATTTGATGTGACAGCACTAACCACTGGGTTTAAAAAAACAGGATACCATCCACTCTTATTTGCTTTCAGGAATATTGACATAGGCTGTGCGTTTATTGTGATTAATGTTATTATTAAAAAAAATAGAGTTATTTTAATATACTTCATATTACGTTTATTTAGTTTAGTTCAAAAAAAATTAATCGATTTCTAGGATGTCTTTAAGAGTTGTTTTTTTAAGCTCCTTTTTCATAACATCTTCTACATTGATCAATTTATCGATTACTGCCTTTTTAACACTATCAGGGCGTTTGCTTTTTGCTTTTAATTCGAAATTTGTTTGGAAAAGTGATTTTTGATTTTCAATAGCTAATAAGATATCAAGTAATGTTATTTTTTCAGGATCCTTGGCAAACCTAACTCCTCCATTTATTCCTTCTTTTGATTCGAGAATGCCAGCTCTTATAAGATTATTAAATATCACAGCAAGTGTTGGTTTAGGAATATCTAGTAAATCAGACATTACTTTCGCCGAAATATAATCCGTCTCTCCACGTCTAATTTTGTCAGAAATAAATACTAATACAAGTATTGATTTGGAGTAAGAAAGTGAGTAAGCCATAACTATATATTCTTAATATTTAGTTTATAAAGATAGGGGGAATAATTTAATCTACAAATTTTTATTTAAAAATAAATATATGAGTGATATTTTCATTACATAAATATCCGTACAAGTCACAAATTCGCAGATAATCCATAGTATCTTCAAGGAGTTGGCTCATATTTGATCTAGAAGGGGTACGAATAATTAAAAAAGGGTTAAAACAATGTTTAACCCTTTTTTAATTGAAAATATCAATATCTCCTTCCACAAATTCTTTCCCATAAATCCGTAAGACTTTCTTTAAAATCCATGTTTTTTTCGTTGGCTTGTTCCATGCCCATGATTTCCTTACCGTCTTTTTGATAGAGTTTGTAATGAAATACAATTGATTTTTGCAGTTCGTTTTCCTGCATATTTGTTCTGCCAAACTTTACAGCATACATGTTCAATGTATCGCCATTAGTTTGTGCAATGGTGTAGGGGTCGCTAAACCATCTCAATATTTTTATATCTTTTTTGCTTTTGCATTGCTGCATTAATTGTTGGTTACGTGGGTAGCTATGCCAAGTAATCGGGTTTTGTTTATGCAACAAACTAAACTCCCCAATAAAAACAGTGCTGTCGTTACTACCTACTCCGTACCATAAGACATTGTTTAACATGGTAGGATTAGTCATGAAATCAGTTGCCGGAATATTATTTTTTGAAATGGAGTCCTTAACCAAACTGTTTGCTTGCACTTTATTAATAAAGGTTAATCCCAAATAGGCAAAGCAATAAATTAAAGCAGCACGTGATAACTTATATCTTCTTGCCTCATTTTTTTTATAAAAGACAGCTATCACTATTAAGATTAACATCGGTAACGTAAATAATAAATCTACAATAGCTAGCGTGTTTAAAGAATAATTTTCGTTGGTGAATGGTAATAATAATTGTGTTCCAAAATTAGTACACCAATCTAATAATGAATGTCCCCATAAACAAGCTAACATAAATAACAACATTCGTGTAAAGGACACTTTTTTCTTAAACAATTTTATTAAGATCCAAGCAATCGGTATAGCGTAAAGTGTTTCAATAAATAAGGAATGCGTATGCGCTCTATGATCACACATATAAGCTCGAGGATCAGTTAATCCTGTCACAAATAAATCAAAATCAGGAACACTTTTGGCAATGGCTCCTAATAGCATTCCCCAACGTCCAATTTTCTTACCAAGAAAGACTTCGCCAATAGCAGCGCCAATAACTATATGTGATAAGGAATCCATTTACTTTTAATTGATTTACTTTTCAAAGTTCAAATATCAGAAAAACTAATTACTTTAAACACATTAACATCTCAATAACAAGATATTGATTAAATATGAATTATTTTTATTCAACTTATAAAAGCATTGCTGAAAAAATACAATGATCAAACATTATTCATACAATATATATTGTTATTTTTTAGTTGCATTGCTGTTTTTTACATCCTGCAATGGACAAGTGAAAACAGACTTGCCACAAAAAGAAAAAATAGAATCAACTTCAGCTACTGTTAGCCAAACGAAATTAATTAAGACGCAAGGTTCAAACGAATACCAAAGTGTAACTTGTGGCATACAAGATAAATTTGGGAACCTTTGGTTTGGAACAGCAGGAGAAGGTGTATATAAATACGATGGAAAATTGTTTACACAATATACAACGAAAGATGGTTTAAATAGTAATCGTGTTTGGTCTATCTTACAAGATAAAGATGATGAAATTTGGTTTGGAACAACTGATGGCATCTGTCGATTTGATGGCATAAGTATTACTTCTACTCAAATTCCTTTTCTCCTAAGACCAGCTGTAAACAATAATTACTACAATCAATGGAGTACAAAAAATACCGTGTGGAGTATGTTACAAGATAAAACAGGAAAAATGTGGTTTGGGACTGGTGATGGTGTTTATTGTTATAAGAAACATTTGTTCGGCAGTGGCACATCCACTGGAGAGGTTGATGGGTTTACTAGATTTTTAAATAGTGATAAAATTATAAATAAAGATACTCTGCACCTTAAATTAGTATCAGACCTATTGGAAGATAAAAATGGAAACATTTGGTTTGCATCTGGAATGCCTCCAGGCTATGAAGGCTTTTGCAGATATGACGGAAAAACGTTAGAAAGCTTTAAGCCCAAAAACGAAGGTTGGATTCGAAATGTAATAGAAAGCAAAAACGGAAACTTATTACTTGCTACTAGGCACTATGGTGTATGGACTTACGATGGAAAATCGTTTTCTGATTACATACAACCTAAAGAATTAATAAATGGCTCTTTAAATTATATTTTAGAAGATCATGCAGGGAATCTATGGGTAGCCTCTGATTATGGAAATAATATTGGCGACACACTTGGTGGATTATGGCACTCTAATTTATCCCCAGATAAAACTCCTGAAAAAACATTTACAAAAATCACCAACAAAGAAGTGTATTTTATACTTGAAGACAAAGACCATACTATTTGGTTTGGCACCAGAGACATAGGCCTGTATCGTTTCGATGGAAAAAAAATAATCTGTTTTTCGGAAGAGAAGAAATAGAATAAAGCACAACAAACTCATCTTCTTCAGGCAGGTTACACTTTAAAAAACATGAAAAATTTAGCAATCCTATATCTTAGCTTTAGTTTTATCACTAGCTATGCACAAGTACCCGAATTTGATGGACGCACTTGGCAAGCGCCTTATCAACTTTCAAGTCCTACAAATTGGGGCATTGAACGCTTTCCAATTCCTATTGGTTTTGCGCCGCAAATTACTTACAAGGGTGTAGAAGATATTCGTTTTATGCCAGGCTGGGCAAAAGCTACAAGTGATGAGTATTGGAGCTATGCCTTTTTGTGGTATTTGGATGGAAAAATACAAATGGATACTAAAATTATTGAACGTAATTTACAACAGTATTATAGTGGTTTAATAAACGCCAATGGTAGCGATACGTTGAGCGCCATTGAAGCATCTTTTAAAGAAGTGTCAAAAGAGAACAATGACTTAAAAACCTATTTAGGAACTATTAGTCTGTTTGATTATATGGCTAAGCAACCTATGGTTCTTAATTGCAAAGTACATATAGCATCTTGTACAAATAAAACTAAAACGTTCATCTTTTACGAGCTATCACCAAAGCCTTTATATCATGCTATTTGGCAGAGCTTAGATACCTTATGGGCAGATTTTAAGTGTAAAAAATAATACATAAGTTTTCAAATTCTTTAGTAATTTTACTTTTATAAATTAAAATGATGCCAAACAAAAAATCAGTTTTATTAATAGGAATAGATCCAAATTGCATTGATTTTTCCTCTCCCGAATTTGCAGCTATGCCAGGCATCACAGCCGAAAAAGTAATACTTGGATTTGCAGGTTCGGTCAATACTCTCAATGAGCTTGGTTACGATGCCGAATTATGTTGGACGGATTTAGGAGATACTGCTATTCATGTTATTAAAACACATTTACAAAAAAGACCTTTTGATTGCGTGATAATTGGTGCCGGGATTAGAAAGCCAGATTCTAATTTTAAACTATTTGAAAACATGATAAACGTTGTTCATGAGTATGCCCCAAAAGCCAAAATTTGTTTTAATACAAATCCAATGGATACTGTTCAATCGGTTCAACGCTGGGTATAGTATTTAGTTTCTTGTTGCACTATAAAATTATAGACTTAACAACCACCAGCCCCAACACTAAATACAAAGTCTTGTTTTACTTTTACACCATTTGTATTAATAGCGGATTTCCATTTTGGCATATTTTTAATTAAATCTAATAGCATTTGATCTGTTTTTATGTCTCCCCATTTTTGAGTAGTTCTCGCATTAATAACATCACCACCTTCGTTAATAGTAAACTTAATAATGGCACCTCTAAAATCATTTGGTTTTTTTGTGGGAAGTTTACTGTAGCTATTATGTTTTAGATAGTCTATCAATTGTTTGTCTCCTCCAATAAACTCAGCCTCCACTTCGGGTACAACCGTCATTTCCACGTGCATTTCGCTATTCTCTAATTTATTTCTTCCAAAATCATTGTACATGTATTTTACATTAATTACGAGGTTTGATGCTAAATCAATGCTATTTAAAATTTGTATTTGATCTGCTGTAAGCTTTTCATTTAAGCCAGAAGCTTTGACAACTTTACCAGCACAAGTGCCTATAATCTCTACGGAAGTATAAGAACTAATCCAATTGCTAGGATAACCAGAAACAATATCTCTAATCAACTTGGCATTATTCAATTGTGTTTTTTTCACAGAGCGTTTGTATGTTCCATGAACCTCATAATATAATTCATTTTCTTTTTCTATAATAGTATTTGAGAATCCACTTTGCGAATAGGTGCTTAAATTACAAAGCAATAAAACTGCTGAAATTAATGTGATAATTTTATTCATGATAGTAAATTTTATTCATAACAAATGTAAACTATATTTTAAAGTGAGGTTGTTATAAACTAGTTATTGACTTGTTAACGACATGTTAACGTGTGTTGTAAGCAGCATAAATTCATTAATTTTGAATGAGTAAATGAAATTTAATAAAACGTACATATTTATAGGCCTTTCGTCTATTGCATTAGTTATAGTGCTTATTATTCAAGTAAATTGGATTTTAGAAACAGCACAAATCAAAGAAGAGTTATTTAATGAAAAAGCTAATATCATTTTAGCTCGAACCACGGATGCATTAGTCTCTGATAAAAAAACTTGTAAAGCATTAGGAACATGTGTTGGAAAAGATGAAATTCATCAAATAGATTCGTTACTAAACTATTATATGGCATTTTATAGCTTCAATATTAATTATTCCTTTGAAGTGGTAAAGCCATCTATATTACCATTTAAAGAAATAAATAGCTCCACAACAAATTTATCGCCAACACAACCAGCTTGTTATCAGGAAGGATTAAAGGAAGAAGTTAACAAATATGGATGGGAATTAAAACTCAACTTCCCTGAAAAAAAACAATTTATTATGGCCGAAATGGGTATTCAGTTTGCCACATCTGTTGTTTTAATAATAGTTGTTTTATTATTGTTTTGGAGAACAACACTTTCACTTCTTCGAGAGAAAAAAATATCAGAACATACAACTGATTTTTTAAATAACATGACTCATGAGTTTAAAACTCCTTTAACCAATATTGCTTTAGCAAGTAAAATGATGGTAAAAGATTCAAGCATCAAACAAGAAGATAAAATAAAACATTACACTGGAATTATACTTGAAGAAAACGAAAAATTAAGGTTACAAGTAGAACATGTATTAAATGTAACGGCACTTGAGAGAGGCGAAATACCATTACAAAAATCAGAACTAGATATTCATCAACTGATTCAGGATTCGGTAAAATGTATGAATTTACAGCTTGAAAATAAACAAGGTTCATTAAGTTTAAATTTAAAAGCCGATAGATTTGTAGTGATGGGAGATAAAACTCACTTAACAAATACAATCTGTAACCTGATTGATAACGCCATTAAATATTCACGAGAAAAGCCTGAAATTACTATTCAAACATCAAATAATGACAATGATTTGATAATTGAAATTTCGGATAAAGGAATTGGTATTGAAAAAGAATATCAAGATAAAGTATTCGATAAGTTCTATAGAATCCCAACCAATAATATACATAACGTGAAAGGATTTGGTTTAGGATTAGCTTATATAAAAACAATTATCGAATTACACGGCGGCACTATAAAACTTGATAGTAAAAAAAATACGGGAACCATATTTACCATTACGTTAACACATGTTTAAAGAAAAAACAAATATACTATTAGCCGAAGACGACCTAAATTTAGGAGTTTTATTAGTTGATTTTTTGGAAACAGAACGTTATGTAGTAAAGCTTTGTAAAGATGGAGAAATAGCTTTAAAAGCGTTTCAAAATCAATCTTTTGATATATGTTTATTAGACGTGATGATGCCTAATATGGATGGATTTACTTTGGCAAGAGAAATTAAAATAAAAGCCAAAAATATTCCTATCATTTTTATTACGGCAAAATCTTTAAAAGAAGATAAATTGATTGGCTATGATTTGGGTGCGGATGATTATATTACTAAACCATTTGATGAAGAAGAATTACTTTGGAAAATAAAAGCTGTCATTAGAAGAGTTCCTGAAAGCAAAAACAACATAAAACAAGACATAATTTCTATTGGAAAATATGACTTTGATTTTAATAATCAGTCTTTAAGCATTAATGGTAAAACGCAACGTATTACCGAAAAGGAAAGTGATATTTTAAATTATTTATCACAACATCGCAATCATATTATTAAACGAGAGGCAATGCTAAAAGAATTGTGGGGAGAAAACGATTACTTTTTGGGCAGAAGTTTAGATGTATTTATCAGCAAAATGCGAAGGTATTTAAAAGAAGATTCTACTATCACTATTGAAAATGTGTTTGGCGTTGGATTCATTTTTAATGTTCCTCATTCATCTATTTAATTTTTGATTAATATATTTGTTAGAGCAAAGCTCAAACAATAGATGAAGCCTCTTTTAGATAAAAAATTTCAATTAGAAAAATATCCAGGTAAAGGAGGCTGGACATATGTTCGTATTCCAAAAACATTTAAAAACAAAGAAGAAAAATTACTTTGGAAAAAAGTTCGAGGAACTATCGACGGTTATGAAATAAGAAAGTGTCATATATTTCCGATGGGTAACAACGAAGGATTATTTTTACCTGTTAAAGCAGAAATCAGAAAACATAGTAAAAAAAAGGAAGGTGACACGGTACACGTCATTCTTTATCAAGACAACGAACCATTAGATGTTCCAGAGGAAATGCTACTATGTTTACAAGACGAACAAAAAGCCTTAGCGTTTTTCAATTCCTTATCAGAGAGCGAACAAAAGTACTATGTTCAATGGATTTACTCAGCTAAAAAGGAAGAAACAAAAATTGACCGTTTAGCAAAAACTATTAATCGTTTAGCTAAAGGTTTAAAGCTTTATGATAAAGAAAAAGACGAATAATCTGCAAATAAGTGGTTTTAAACAAATACCTATTAAAAACTAAAAGTAACAAGAGTTAAAGGCTTTAAAGTGATGCTTAATTTCGATAAACCGTAAAAAGCATGACAACTCCAACAACTAGCCAAACTAATTCACTTTCAACGCTCAATTTAAACGAACAAGAGATTTCAAATGAATTAAGTTTAACTTATCATAAAACGAGTTTTATGAAGAATAACGGAGTTACAAAAATTAATATCGACAGAGCTATAAAAGGCAAAGGTGATTTTGAAAACACAAAGACCTATTCACAAAACTTAATTACCAAATATGAATTTACAGGTAATAAGGAAGTGTGCATTCGAAAAATTTTAATTATTAAAAATAATGAAAACATATTTGACGTTACTGTTCGTGAGTTGAAAGTATTTTACAGAAAAGATAAAAAACATCGCATTAATAAAGTTATCAGATTTAAAAGCTCAATAGGAACCATTGAACACGTTCTTGAAATTTTAAAAAATCAAAAAAAATCAAACTACCTTTTAAACTAATTAGACAATTAGTAAAAATTTTTGTTTTATAAATCCTTTCCTAAAACTTCTGTTGCTTCCATTACAATCATTTTCACATTTTCATCGTATTGCAAAACCAATTGCTTCAATGGACTCAATTTACTTTTATCTATCATAATAAAAATGACATCTTTGTATTCCGTATTTCCTAAATCGTTGCCTTTAATTATAGTTCCAGAGATTCCTAGATTATCTGAAATAATCAAACTTAATTCATTCAGGTTTTTGATTGAAGAAATATGGACAATTTTTTGATTAGGGGCGCCAACTAAAATTAAATCTATCAATTTAGAGCCAACATAAATACTTATTAAACTCCATAGAGCTAACTCAATACTTTTAAAAACAAATCCAGCAGACGCAACTACCAAAGCATCAAGTATTAATATAACTGTACTTGTTTTAATATGTGTATTAGCAGAAATTATTTTTGCCAAAATAGTTCCACCTCCTGCTGATGCACCACCTTTAAATATCAAACCTAAACCTATACCAATAGTTACTCCACCATATAAAGTAGCAAGCATTAAGTTGCTACTCAAACTTGGTAAATGAATCCACTGAGACAAGGCATCAACAAAAAGTACAATAAAGCTGATACAGATAACCGTTTTAATAGCAAATTTTTTACCAAGATACTTTAACCCAATTAACAGTAAAGGAATATTTACCAGCGCCATTAAAACTCCAATTGGCAAATTAATAACATGATGCAATACAATTGCTAAACCAGCAGTTCCTCCAGTAGCAATATGATTGGGTGAAAGAAACCCAATAACTCCAAAAGCCATTATAAAACTTCCAAAAATAATAAAGCTATAATTTAATAATTCTGTTTTTAAGTTTTTCATTCATTTAATCTAATTGTTCAGGTAAAAATACAAAATCATATTCTTTAAAATTCATGATAATTGATGTTAAAATAAATTGTATAAGCTCATAACTCAATATAATTTATAATTTTGTTTACTTATAATAAAGATGAGTAGTAAATACATATGATGAAGCAATTACTTGATAAGAAACAAAATAATCATGTTTGGAATTTCTCCACCGTTGGCGGAGTAAAACGTGTTAATTTAGAATCCGGGGCAGATTTAAAAAATTTGTCAAATCTTGACCCTAAATTATGGACAGCTTTAAGTTGCCCTGTTAATGGCTTAGAGATAGATAAAAAAACCTTGGAAATTATTGATAGTGATGCTGATGGTAAAATTAGAGTTCCAGAAATTATTGCAGCAGTAGAATGGGTAACTAGTATTTTAAAAAATCCTGATGATTTACTTCAAGAAGAATCTGTTTTCCAATTATCCTCTATCAACGAAAATACAGAACTTGGCAAAACATTATTGGAGTCAGCACACATCATTTTAAAAAATTTAGGAAAAGAGAATGCCACTAAACTAACGGTAGAAGAAACATCCGATATTGAAAAAATATTTGCTGGTACCAAATTTAATGGTGACGGTATTATCACAGAAGATAGCACAAGTAATGAAGAACTATTAAAAGTAATTAATGAAATTATTAGTTGTTTAGGCTCTGTAACTGATAGAGGTGGAAAACAAGGTATTTCAACTGAATTACTAATTAACTTTTTTGAAAACTGTGAGAAGTATGCAGCTTGGTATACAAAAAAAGAAGCCAATATTAATACTATTCTTCCTTATGGTAATCAAACCGAAGAAGCTTACCAAAAATTTTGCGCCATTCAATCAAAGGTAGATGATTACTTTATTCGTTGTCGTTTAGCAGCATTCGATAGTCAATCAACGGAAGTATTAAATTTACAAGTAGCTCGTGTAGAAAGCATCACTGCAAATGATTTATCTAATTGTGTAGCCGAAATTGCAGCCTATCCATTAGCAAAAATAGAAGGAGGGAAATCACTCCCACTAGTTGTAGGTATTAATCCAGCATGGGAAATATCTATTGCTGATTTTAAAAAATTAATAGTTACTCCACTTTTTCAAAATAAAGACACCATTTCTGAAATTGAATGGAATCAAATCGTTGAATCGTTCAAAGCATATGCCCAGTGGAAAGCAGAGGAAGATGGTGTTTGTGTTGCGTCAATAGGAATTGAACGTATTCAAGCAATATTATCAAGTTCTTATAAAGAGCAGATTATTTCATTATTAAATCAAGACAAAGACTTAGAAGGAGAAGCAAATAATATCATTTTAGTTGACAAATTAGTTCGATATCATCGCGATATTTTTACTCTACTAAAAAACTTCGTAACATTTTATGATTTTTATTCATCTGATGCGAAAGCCGTTTTTCAGGCAGGAACATTATACATTGATCAACGTAGTTGTGATTTATGCATAAAAGTGAGTAATATGGAAAAACACATGACGATGGTTTCGTATAGTGGAATGTTTTTGATTTATTGTGATTGTACTTCTAGATCAACAAATGATAGGATGACCATTGTTGCTGCATTAACTAATGGTGATATTGATAATTTAGTAGTAGGAAAAAATGCATTGTTTTATGACAGGCAAGGATTAGATTGGGACGCGACTGTAATAAAAATTGTAGACAATCCTATTAGTATACGCCAAGCGTTTTTTTCTCCATACCGCAAAGTATCAAGATTTATTGAGACTCAAATTAATAAATTTGCTACTGCACAAGATGACAAAGTTACTGGTGATATGACGAAAGGAATTGAAGGTGTTCCTTTAAAAGTAGAAGACACAACTGTAAAAAAAACTCCTCCAGTGCCATTTGATGTGGGTAAATTTGTGGGGATTTTTGCTGCTATTGGTTTGGCAGTTGGTGCTATTGGTACTGCTATTGCCTCACTTGTAGCTGGTTTTTTAGGCCTAACTTGGTGGAAAATGCCAATCGCATTTTTAGGACTTGTATTATTAATTTCTGGGCCATCAATGATTATTGCATACTTAAAATTACGTAAACGAAACTTAGCTCCAATACTAGATGCTAATGGTTGGGCAATCAACGCTAGCGCTGTGGTTAATATTCATTTCGGAAATACATTAACTCACTTAGCACAATTACCAAGAGGTTCTAAAATTAATTTAAACGATCCTTTTACTAAAAAGAAAAACCCCATTTTAACTATTATATTTTGCATATCAATCATAGTAGGTATTGTTTTGTATTATTTATGGAAACATGGTTACATTCATGTGCCATTTTAAATATCTAGTTAAACATTGACTTGGTTCTCTTTTGGTATAAAAATGGGTTAGGTGTTACAAATCTAAATGTCAATTCTGGACCGCCTCTTGCTCTTGAAATTTTTGTTAAGTCTGATGTATTAATATCATAACTAAATCCTATAGCGTAACGTCCAAATTCGTATAATAATGAAGTAATAAAGGAATCAGCATTTCTATAATACACGCCAATTCCTATAGAGGAGCGTTTAATAATTCCTGTGTACTTTGAATCATCGTTGAGATAATATTTAACCATAACACCTGCCAAAATTTCTTTCGAAGGACCTTGAACTTGAACTAACCAACTAGGTGCTATTCCAACCATAGAATTTGGTATACCAATTAAAAAGTTTCCGTGAAATACATATTTTCTATACAAATGATCACCCGATGATTTCAAAAAACTTTGAACAGGTTCAAACAAATGAAAAGATGAAATTCCGATTTGAGC
This sequence comes from Bacteroidia bacterium, assembly GCA_044238845.1. Taxonomy (GTDB): domain Bacteria; phylum Bacteroidota; class Bacteroidia; order B-17B0; family Aurantibacillaceae; genus UBA4416. The sequence continues at coordinate 4,880 of JBIICN010000064.1, read as the reverse complement.
CTTAAATTGATTATTTGCAGCAATTGATTTTTCATTATGGGCATATGTCCACAAAAATCCTGCACCAAAATCTGGGTAAAAAACTCTTTGTTGCGAATATACTTCGCCTGAAGCTAAATTTGGATCATAACCTATTCCATTATACTGATCGGGATAAATGAATTTTGTTTGATCTACTTTTCTTTGCACTAACGAACCTTGAAGACCAAAAGATAATGAACTCATTTTACTCAAAGGAAAAAACATAGCTAACGACAAACTTGTTTGAAAAGTCCCCATTTTTCCAACACCTGCTTTATCATTATAAACTGCTATACCGCCAGCCATCCTACTATAAGATTTTTTAAATGTCATAGAACGTCTTGGATCTACAACGTCCCAGTTACTTGGCTTAAATTTAGATTCAAATGAAAATCCAAATGTACTGTACGGATTTGTTACACTTCTCCATTGATCCTTATAAACCAATGAAGCTCTTAAGGCACTTGTTGCGCCTGTTAATGCGGGATTAACCAAAGCAGGATTTTCATTGTATTGAGAAAAATGAAAATCTTGAGCGTGCAAAATTTCGGAAGTAAAATTAAATGCAATTAATAAAATAACTAAATTTTTCATATGTCTCCTATTATTTCATTAATGTTATATTTCCTTTTTTTGTAATCGTTCCCATATTCAATATTTCTGCTTTTATATAAAACACAAAAACTGCAGGATTTAAATCAAGACCCAAATATTTACCATCCCAGCAAAAGGATGGATCTTCTGACTCAAATACTTTTTCTCCCCAACGATCGAAAATTGCTATACGAAATGAGCTTGTACATTCACTCCACCCTTTTAAACAAAACTCGTCATTTGAGCCGTCTCCATTTGGCGTAAACGCATTTGGTGTCGTATAGTCTGTATTGCTTTTACAGTCACTTTCAACCGTAACAATTACACAAGATGTTGTTGTGCAAACACCGTTTGAAGAGCTAACACAATACTGTGTTGTAAGCGATGGAGAAGCGATTGGATTAGAACAATTAAAACAACTTAAATCTGAATTTGGTGACCAATTGTAATTAGCGCCGCCAGAAACGGTTAATGTAGTAGTTGCACCTTTTGTTATTGTTACATCCGGACTAACTAAAAGTATTGGTGTTGCAATAACCGTCACTTGTACTGTTTGATTAGATGCACAGCCATTTGTAGTTCCTGTTACTGTATATACTGTAGTAGATGTTGGTGACACATTTAACGTCGATGTGTTTGCTCCTGTATTCCAACTATACGTCGTTGCTCCTGTTGCTGTTAGTAATGTATTTGATCCTGAACATATTGTTGCACTATTTACTGCTACTGTTGGCTGTGCAGTTACTCCAACATTTACAGTGGTTGACCCTGTGCAGGTTCCACTTAAACCTATAATTGTATAAGTCGTATTACTTGTTGGATTTACTGTTACCGAACTTCCATTTGTTGACATTGGTAGCCATGTATAAGTTGTTGCGCCTGCAGCTGTTAAAGTTGCAGTCCCTCCTGAACAGATGCTCGTTGAGTTAGATGTAATAGACAAAGCTCCACTTACTGTAACAGTTCCTGTAGCAGTACTTGTACATGTCCCGTTTGAGCCTGTTACTGTATACGTTGTATTACTTCCTGGTGATACTATCAAAGTTGTATTAGTGGTTGAGCCCGGTGTCCAAGTGTAACTTGTTCCGCCACTCGCTGTTAATGTTGCTGTGCCTCCTGCGCAAATAGTAGAACTTGTTGATGAGATTGTTGGAGTTGATGATACTATTACAGTTGTTGTTTTTGTTGATGTACAGCCACTCGTTGTTCCTGTTACTGTATAAACTGTAGTAGTTGTTGGAGATACATTTAACGTCGATGTGTTTGCTCCTGTATTCCAACTGTAAGTTGTGGCTCCTGTTGCTGTTAGTAATGTGTTTGATCCTGAACATATTGTTGCACTATTTACTGATACTGTTGGTTGTGCAGTTACTCCAACATTTACAGTGGTTGACCCTGTGCATGTTCCACTTAAACCTATAACAGTATAAGTCGTATTACTTGTTGGATTTACTATTACCGAACTTCCATTTGTTGACATTGGTAGCCATGTATAAGTTGTTGCGCCTGTCGCTGTTAAGGTTCCTGTTGCGCCTGAGCAGATTGAAGTGGAATTTGATAAAATTGATAACGCTCCACTTACTGTAACAGTTCCTGTAGCAGTACTTGTACATGTCCCGTTTGAACCCGTAACTGTATACGTTGTATTACTTCCTGGTGATACTATCAAAGTTGTATTAGTGGTTGAACCTGGTGTCCAAGTGTAACTTGTTCCGCCACTCGCTGTTAATGTTGCTGTGCCTCCTGCGCAAATAGTAGAACTTGTTGATGAGATTGTTGGAGTTGATGATACTATTACAGTTGTTGTTTTTGTTGATGAACAGCCACTCGTTGTTCCTGTTACTGTATATACTGTCGTTGTTGTTGGTGACACATTTAACGTCGATGTGTTTGCTCCTGTGTTCCAACTATACGTCGTTGCCCCTGTTGCTGTTAGTAATGTATTTGATCCCGAACATATTGTTGCACTATTTACTGTGATGGTTGGTCCACCAGCAGTAACATTTATCGTTACGTTATCTGAGACATTAGCACAAAGACCACTTGGTAATGTCCATTCAAAGACATTACTTCCTAAAGATAAACCACTAACAGTTGTTGTTGGACTATTAACATTAGCAAAAGTACCACTACCAGAAACAACAGACCATGTTCCAACACCAACAGCGGGTGCATTTGCTGAAAGGGTAGTTGTATTCGAACAAATAATTTGATCAGAGCCAGCATTTACTACTGCAACTCCAGTATTTGCTTGTATGACATAATTACAATTTGATCCTGAATTTCCATCTATCATTATATAGTATGTACTTCCTGGAGTCAGGGCTGTTGCATTAACTGTAAAGCTCCCTCCTTGACTTCCATCTGTAAGCGCACAAGGTGAAACTAAATTAAAATTAGTTCCATTAAATCCAAAAATACCTACTTGAATCCCTCCGCCTCCGCAATTTGAAACTGTGAAATTGAAACTCGCTGTCGTGTTTACTGCTTGAAAAGATAACCACGAATTGTTTTCAATTGTACCACCAAAGATTCCATCATCTGGTACTGGACAAGTTCCACCTCCTATTAAATTAAAAGGGGTGTCTTCTCCGTAATAGGTTGCCGTGGATCCACAATAGTTATTTAAATTACAAATAGGAGTTGCCTGACCAAATATATCAGATGCTGGAGGGTTTCCCAAACATGCAGGTGGTGTGGTACAAGAAATACTTGCACTCCAACCTTGGTCTGTGCAACTTCCATTTGATTTCCACTTAAAAGTTACACAAGTACTTGTAGTTCCTAATTGTAATTGAGATGAGTATGTCGTTTGTGTATTATCATCTAAATTTGTGAGTATTGCAATTGGTGTTCCAGATGCTGCCGTTCCATTATATACATACAAAGTATCTCCCGCACAGTCGACATCAAAAAATGGTGGATTACTAATGGGATCTGAAAAATCAAATAATAAGGGGTTTCCAGTTGACGAACAAAAAGTAACGGTATAGTTCTCATTATTGGAATATTGACCCGAGCTATTAGAATCTGTGAAATTTCCCGAACACGCTGTAATTGTTTGGCCATTGACGGCTGCAATGTTATATGTTTGAGCCCTTAAATTTGAAACTAAAATTATTAAAGTAAACCATATTACTAAATATATCTTCATAAAATTTTATTTTTTCTACCAACTTTATCCATATTTTTTCATCAATAATTATATAATCTTGAAGAACCATTTATGATCTTCATGTATTTATAACTACTGCTAATTCTATTATATTAACCTCTTCACAGATCCAAAGCACAGCTATAATGCCGTTAATGGGCGCCATTTTTTAGTTGTGATATAAAAATTACAGCTACACCAGAACTAATTAAAATATTTTGAGTTGTTAAAGAAAATTTTAAACTGAAAAAACACTAATTCAATGTGCTTTTCTATTTTCATTGAGAACGGCTTCATAGGTCGGTAATTATTACAATAAAAATAAGGAATTAGCTATTTAAATTAGAATAAAAGTTTAATAGATTTAGTAAGTCTGATTTTAAAAAAAGAAAATAAATTAAACTCAAAACCCCGAAAAAAATTTACAGAGTTTGCGTAAAAAAATTAATTTTTTTAAACTCTTAAAACTTAGTAATCAAGAATTCTGTTCTACGATTAGCTTGATGTTCATCTTCGGAGCAAGTTGATACCACTTTTCCTTCGCACTCGCAACCATTGATCAATTTGCTTTCGCCGTAACCTTTACCCACGATTCTGTTTTTAGCGATGCCTTTTGATACGATGTATTCGGCAGATGATTTAGCGCGCTTGCTGGATAAAGATAAGTTATAGGCTTTTGTTGAACGACAATCTGTGTGAGACCCAAGCTCAATGGTCATCGTTGGATTTTCTTGCATGACTTTGACGATCTTGTCAAGCTCTGCGGCAGCATCTTTACGGATGTTCCATTTAGCTAAGTCGAAGTAAATCGGATTGATTTGGATGACTTTAGCAATGTCTGCTCCAATCTCTAACTTCTGCATCGTTTCTTTTAAGTCGATCACGGTGTTGATGTCTAATAAGATGTCGTAGTTTTTCTCTACGGTTATGTAACCCTCTTTTTCATACTTGATAGAGAACTGTAATTTATCTCCCGGTTTTTTGCCACGGATAATATCTGTAAACGTTCCTGTAGCATCTGTGGTATAGGTTTTTGGTAGGTTAGTGGCTTTGTCTATAAAAGTCGTTTTAACACCTTCCACTGGCGTGTTTGTTTTAGCATCTACGATCT
>JBIICN010000001.1:0-181424 GCA_044238845.1 Bacteroidia bacterium | reverse complement strand
TTCTCTAATCAGTCCCACGAGGTGATCCTGCTGGGACTCGAACCCAGGGCCCATACATTAAAAGTGTATTGCTCTACCAACTGAGCTACAGAATCATAAAATTTAAGAACGTTTCTACCTTTTCGGGCTGCAAATATATAAACGATTTTTATACTAGCAAAATTTTTTTTATATTTTTTTTAAATTATTTTCTTGACTTGCATTTACTGGCTATTAGAGTTATTTTTATGGTCAGTTATGGACTTCACACCTCAAATAAATCTATTAAAAGGATTCTGCACATTAAATTTTGGCGTATCGGCTGTTGATGCTGAGCTAGTTTTTGGTAAACCAGAGGAAATTCAAGTATTAGATGATTCTATATTAGAGACCTCTTGTACTGTTTATCACTATTGGGACTCTGGGTTTTCTTTGTTTTTTGATAATAAGAACGCTATGAAATTTGGAAGTGTTGAGGTTGATAATGAAGAAACATTATTGTTTGGGAAGGTATTATTTTCATTAAATGAGCAACAATTAATTGATTTAATGAAAGAACATAACTACACACTTACCGATACTGAAAAGCAAGATTGGGGCGAAAAACGTTTAAGCTTTGATGAAGCTGGTTTAGATTGTTATTACGAAAACGGAAAGATGTCTTCTGTAAACTTCGGAGTAATTGATGAACTGAATACCTTTGAATTTTTACCAAATTAAATATTTATACAAATAACTAAAAATCAACACAATGCCAGGAACTGAATTATTTGGCGCAGAAGAGCGCAAAGAAATTGAAGATGTGTTATCAACAGGAATTATGTTCCGTTTTAATCATGATGCACAACGTAATAATATTTGGAAAGCAAAAGATTTTGAAGCTGAAGCAAAAAAAATAACAGGAGCAAAATATGCATTAGCAGTCTCTAATGGTTCTGCAGCTATTTTAGCAGCATTAGCAGCAAGTGGTATTGGAACAGGTGATGAAGTAATTTGTCCGCCTTTTACATACATTGCTACGATTGAAGCAGTATTAATGCTTGGTGCTTTACCTGTATTTGCTGAGATTGATGAAACTTTATGCTTAAGTGCAGAAGGTATTAAAAAAGCAATTACTCCAAAAACAAAAGCTGTTTGTTTAGTTCATATGTGTGGCGGAAACGCTAACATGGATGAAATTATGGCTGTTGTAAAAGAGCATAATTTAAAACTAGTAGAAGATGCAGGTCAAGCATTTGCAGCTTCTTATAAAGGAACTGCCACAGGTTTATTTGGTAGCGCTGGTGCATACTCTTTCGATTTCTTTAAAATTGCTACAGCAGGTGAAGGCGGTATTTTTGTGACTAACGACGAAGCTATTTACAAATTAGCAGATAGTTACTGCGATCATGGTCACGACCATGTTGGAAATAATCGTGGTATGGAAAATCACCCTATCATTGGTTTCAATTACCGTATTTCTGAATTACATGCGGCGGTTGGTGCTGCGCAAACTCGTAAAGTACCTGCTATCAAAGAAGCTAACTTAAAAAACAAGGCTTTCTTACAAAAAGAATTATCTAAAGTAGAAGGTATTAGCTTTTCTAAATTAGGGGATGATAATGGAGATTCGGGAACATTTTTAAACATCTTAATGCCAGATACAGAAACTGCTAAACGTACAGTTGATGAATTTAATAAAGCGGGTGTTGGTGGATTTAATTATTGGTTCACAAACATGTATCACTTTATTAATCAATGGGAACATATCAAGGGTTTGAAAACAGCTTCTAAATTGCCAATTCAATTACTAGGCGCACCTCAAGATTATAATAATTTAGATATTCCAAAAACTCAAGCGGTTGTAGGTCGTTTAATTTCTTTTGGTATTCGTTGTACTTGGACAGAGGAAGAATTAAAAACCTTAGCTGCTAAAATTTCTGAATGTGCTACTAAGGCTTTAAAGCCTGTTAATGCTTAATTGTTCGTTATTGCGAGGAGGAAACGACGAAGCAATCTCAAACTAAAAATGAATAATGTCATTTTACTATTAAGTACAAATTAAAAATTATAGAATGCAACACAAAAATTTTAAAAACATTGATAAAGTAACTTACGGTCGTGGTTCGTTTGCGCAATTAGCAGAAACGGTTGAACCAATTCGTGAGGAAAATAAAAACTACTTTGTTTATGTAGTGGATAATTACTTTAAAGGAAAACCTTTATCAAACAAATTACAAAACAAACCAGAAGATTTAATCTATTACATAGATGTTGATCCTCATGAACCTAAAACTGAGCAAATTGATTCATTACGTGATGAAATATTAGCAAAGCAAGGTTTACCAAGCGGTGTGATTGGAATTGGAGGCGGTAGTATTATGGATATAGCCAAAGCTTTATCATTAATGCTAACCAATGAAGGTTCATCCACTTTATATCAAGGATTAAACTTAGTAAAGAAACCTGGAATTTATCATTTAGGTGTGCCTACAATTTCTGGGACTGGTGCTGAGGTATCAATGACAGCTGTATTAACAGGACCAGAAAAAAAATTAGGTTTAAAATGTGATTGGACCGTTTTTAATCAAGTGATTTTAGATCCAGAATTAATTGCTTCTGTGCCAACAGATTGGTGGTTTTATACTGGAATGGATACTTACATTCATTGTATTGAATCAGAAACTGGTATTCGTAATAATGCTTTTAGTTTAGCTTATGGCGAGCAATCGTTAAAGCTTTGTAGAGAAGTGTATTTAGGAGAAAATGCTGGTCGTACTCCTGAAAACGATGATAAATTAATGGTCGCTTCTTTAATGGGCGGTTTGAGTTTAACGTATAGTGAAGTAGGAGTATGCCATGCTTTAAGTTACGGTTTATCCATGGTTTTAGGAACTCGTCACTGTTATGCAAATTGTTTAATATTTCAACACTTAGGAGATATTTACTTAAAAGGACATAGCGAGTTTATGCAAATGATTGAAAGGCATAAAATTGTATTACCAAAAAATTTAAGTAAAGAGTGGACAGAAGAACAAATTACAGCTATGGCTCAAGTATCTTATAATTTACCATTTATGTGGAATCACGCATTTGGAGATAATTACAAAGAAATTGCTACCATGGATTATATTAAAGATTTATTTAGAAGATTATAAACTAACCTCTGCAATCTTTGCGATCCGCCAGCTGGCGGATGCAATCTTTGCGGTTAAACAACTAAAAAAATGTCAAAAAAAATAGTAAAAGTAGGAGATATTGAGTGCGGAAGTAAAGAGTTATTCTTGATTTCAGGGCCATGCGTTATAGAAGAAGAATCTATTATGATGAAAACAGCTGAGAAATTAAGAGAAGTTCAAGAGCGTTTAAAAATCAAAATTATTTATAAATCATCTTTCATTAAAGATAATCGTAGTAGTTTAAGTTATTACCAAGGTCCTGGATTAATAAAAGGAGTTGAAATGTTAGGTAAAATTAAAGATCAATTTGGTTTTCCTGTGTTAACCGACATTCATTCTCACGACCAAGCCGAAGCAGCTGGCGAAGTGTGTGATGTTATTCAAATACCAGCATATTTATGTATGCAAACATCTTTATTAGTTGCATCTGCAAAAACAGGACGTGTAATTAACATTAAACATGGTCAGTTTTTAGCACCAGATAATATGAAACACCCTGCACAAAAATGTGTGGATGCTGGTAACGATCAAATTATTTTAACTGAACGTGGTTATGCTTTTGGTTATAACGATTTAATTGTGGATCCTCGTGCATTTTACCACATGAATAATATTGGTTACCCAGTTGTATTTGATGTAACACACTGTGTGCGTAAATATGGTATTCCAAGTTCCGATAAAAAAGGTGGCGCTCGTGAGTTTTTGCCAGTATTAGCAAGAGCAGGTGTAGCAAGTGGAATTGACGGAATGTTTATTGAAACTCATCCTAACCCAGAAACTGCTTTATGTGATGCCGCTTCTCAATTATGTGTCACAGATTTAGAAGAGTTTTTGAAACCAATTATTGAACTTCATAATGTGGAAGTGAAATACAGAGATTAATTTTTTTAAATAAAACTTATATCATGCAAACTGTTAAATCATTTATACTATTTATTATTGCTTTAATAGTTTGCAATAATTTATTTTCCCAAACTAATGTTTATAAACCATTTCCTCAAAATTATGGAAGTTGGAATGTATCAGGTCAGCACTATGTTGGTTCACCTCCAACAGGTTCTTATTTAACTTATCAAAATTATGAAGCACTTGGTGATACGATAGTTGGTATGTTTACTTATAAAAAAGTGACGGTGTCAACTAGTATGTCTAATCCTTTTAATTTTGGCCCCAAGCTTTTTGCTTTTGGTTATAGAAATGATGCGGCCGCAAAAAAAGTATATTACTTAGATGTGACAGGTGGAATAAATAAAGACACCTTGTGGTATGATTTTAATATGAATGTCGGTGATTCATTAAAACAAACTTATGCTTATACGCATACAGATTATATCATTAATAATCAAAGAAGGATTGTAAGTTCTATTGATAGCGTTTTAATTTACGGAACCTATTATAAGCAATTTAATTTTGGTTGCACAATAGGAGGAGGATTTCAAACCTCTTTAATTGAAGGTGTAGGGTTTAAAGATAAGTTTGATGTTACTGGTTATGAAGGAGGATGTCCTTTTGAACCGCAGTCTGTTTACTCAACAGGGTTTTCAACTTGTAATATAAACTCAGTAGCTGATTTAAGTTCTAATCGATTAATTGAAATATTTCCAAATCCTAGTAATTTAGAATTAAACATAAACGCTTCCTTACAATTAACGGAATATTCAATTTTAAATAATGTTGGAGCATTTCTCTTAAAAGGAAATTTATCAGACAAACAATCTGTCAATATTTCTTCTTTAGCAACTGGCTTGTATTTCATTAAAGTTAGAGATAAATCCGGAAATAATTATCAATCAAAATTTATTAAACAATAACAATGAAAAAACTAATCTTAATTTTAGTAGCAGGATTTTTCTGCACAACAATTTCTGCTCAAAGCCTGTATATTAAAGGAAGTAAAAAAGGTGAAATTGAATCTGATGGCGATGTTTATATTGGAGGATCTAAAAAAGGAAACATTGAAAGTGATGGAGATGTGTATGTTGGGGGCTCAAAAAAAGGACAAATTGAATCTGATGGAGATATCTATTTAAACGGCAGTAAAGTGGGGCAAATAGAAAGTGATGGAGATGTTTATAAAAACGGATCTAAAATCGGCCAAATAGAATCGGATGGAGATATTTATAAAAATGGCTCTAAAATAGGTGATTGTAAAGGTGTGAGAAAAGAGTGGGTAGCAGCTGTCGTATTCTTTTTCTTTATTGAAGATTTAGCGTATTAATATATGATAGTATCTATTATTGTAGCTACATCTTTAAATCACGCTATTGGTAAAGACAATCAATTACTTTGGCATTTACCAGCTGATTTAAAATTTTTTAAAACTACCACGATGGGTTGCCCTGTAATAATGGGACGAAAAACATTTCAGTCTATTGGAAGAACCTTACCTGGAAGAAGAAATGTAGTGATTACAAGAGATAAAAACTTTAACTCAGATAATCAATTTGATTTAACGGTTGTTGGAAGTATTGACGAAGCGTTTGTGAAATTGCATACTGAGAAAGAAGTGTTTATTATTGGTGGTGGCGAAATCTACAAGCAGTCTATTGATTCAGTAGATACAATTTATATCACACTAGTTCATACTATCATTGATGGTGATGTGTATTTTCCAGAAATAGATAAATCTAATTTTGATTTGGTATGGGAAGAAAAACATTTGGCTGACGAAAAAAATAAATTTGATTTTACTTTTCAAAAATTTGAACGAAAATGAGTTCCATTAAATTAGAAAACATTTTATTTATTGATATTGAAACGGCTCCTATTCATTATCAATACAAGTCTTTATCTGAAGCAGAAAAAGAATTGTGGGATAAGAAAATGTTTTATGCCAAAGATTCAACACCCGAACAACAATATGCTAAAGCTGGTATTTATGCCGAGTTTGCAAAAGTGGTTTGTATTGGCTTAGGTTTTATGAGCGAAGGTAAATTCAGAACTAAAGCTATTGTTGGAGAAAACGAACATGATATTTTAATAGAGTTTTCTAAATTATTAAGTCAATTTTTTAATACCAAAGAACATTTTTTATGTGCTCATAATGGGAAAGAATTTGATTACCCGTTTTTGTGTAGAAGATTATTAGTCAATAAAATTACACTGCCCAAACTATTGCAATTACAAGGAATGAAACCTTGGGAAGTAAAACATTTGGACACCATGGAAATGTGGCGCTTTGGCGATATTAAAAATTTCACCTCATTAAATTTATTAGCTCATGTTTTTGGGATTCCTTCACCTAAAGATGATATCGATGGAAGTCAAATCGCTAAAGTATATTACGAAGAAAAAAACATTGAACGCATTAAAACATATTGTATTAAAGATGTAGTTACTTTAGCTCGTATTTATCAATCTTTAAAAGGATTAGATGTTTTGAAAGATAACGACATTATATATACTTAATAAATATATTCTCTGCTCCCGATAGCTATCGGGACTTTGCGAAAAAACTCCGCTTCTCTGCGGTTAAATAAATGAAAATGACAAACGAAAAAAGAATAGCAGTAATTGGAAGTGGAAGTTGGGCAACTGCCATTGTGAAAATATTATGTAACAACGCTAGTAAAGTGAGTTGGTACTTTAGAAATCAATCAGATGTGGATTATATGGTTAAATACCAACATAACCCACGTTATTTAAGCTCTGTACAATTTGATTTAAATAAGCTACATCTATCATCTAATATATTAGAAATTTTAACGAATGCCGATGTTATTATTTTAGCGGTTCCTTCGGCCTTTATTAATAATACCATTAAAGATATTCCTGCTGAACTATTTAAAGGTAAAACAGTGTTTTCTGCTATTAAAGGTATTGTGCCTGAGTATAATTTAATTGTTGGCGAATATTTAAATACGGTATTTCAAGTTCCTTTAGATCATATTGGTGTGATTACAGGTCCTTGTCACGCAGAGGAAGTGGCTTTAGAAAAATTATCCTATTTAACATTAGCTTCTCGAGATATAGCAAAAGCTGACGAATTATGCGAATACATGCGTTGTCGTTATATCAAATGTTCAAGTAGCGATGATATTTATGGAACGGAATTGTCTGCCGTATTAAAAAACGTGGTGGCCGTAGCTGGTGGTATTTGTCATAGTCTGGGTTATGGAGATAACTTTTTATCAGTTTTAGTAAGCAATGCTATCCAAGAAATTGATCGTTTTGTGGCTGCTGTGCATCCAATTGATAGAGATACCAAAGCGTCTGCTTATTTAGGAGATTTAATTGTAACGGCTTATTCTCAGTTTTCTCGTAACCGAATGTTTGGTGCCATGCTTGGAAAAGGCTACGGTGTTAAACAAGCGCAATTAGAAATGAATATGATTGCCGAAGGTTATTATGCGGTGAAATGCGTTGTAGAGATCAATAAAAAATATCATGTGAATATGCCAATTACCAACGCAGTCAATAATATTATTTACAATCATAAAGATGCGAAACGTGAAATGGAAATGTTAGCAGATCAGTTGAGTTAGGCTTCAACTTCGCTCAGCCTGACAACGTTATTTCTTCACTTTCTTCTTCTCAATACCTTTCCATTCAAAGGTTTTAATCATATGCACGATATCTTGTCTTAAAAAGTCTACCACTATTTTTAGAGAATCGATATTTGGTACTATATTAAAATATAATGCGCCACGCATAAAGTGATGCGTGCTATCTGTTAAATAAAACTGCACATTAGAAGCAGTATTACCACTGATATCATACACTAATCCATACACTTGAGAACTATCTCTAATAATAATAGTCTCATCCATGCCAGTAGCTTTAATTTGATGTTTAATTGCAAAATCTCTACTATCATTCAAAAAAGTATCTAAATTATTAGCAACCGCTTTATAACTTAAATGTATTTGCGCGTTGTATTTAGGAAAATCAACATTAATCCAACAAGGGTCGGCACCTTTGTGCTTATCATTTGTAATTCTCGAATAGGTAGGTATTTCAAAACTATAAGGACAAAGACTGTCGTATAATCTATATGTTTTTTCAGGAAAATCTACTCTTGGATATCCTTTTGGTTTAGGAATAAACACTTCATCTTCATCGTCTCCGCAAGAAGAAAATGTAATAATAGAAATACTGACGATCAGTAATTTTAAAATGGCTTTAAATGATAATGTTGTCATAAAACAAATTTAAGAATTTTAATAACATTGAAACATAAGCTGCTATTTCATAAACAATTTAACTGAAAATCATTATTTAAATTTCATAGAAGGCAAGTTACGCATTTTTATATTTCCGATGGTCGTGTTTTTTTTCCTTGACATATTTACCAATTGAACGCAAATCACCACCTTTTAAAATGTCATTATATTTTTTCATTTTATTGGTTGTCATTTTTGTATTGTGTTTGCTATGAACTGTAAAATTTTATCTACTAAAATGTTAGATAAAAGTATTAATTATATGCAAAAAAAATCCCCTGTTTTTAACAGAGGATTTTTTTAATTATAATAAAAATTTAAATTTTTAGTTTTTGCCCTAAACGTAATACCTTAGTTTGCTTAATGCCATTCTTTTTGCAAATAGCCTTAATAGTAGTGTGGTTTCTTTGTGCAATTCGTCCTAAAGTATCTCCTTTTTTTACGGTATAAACTTTTCCGTATTTTGATTTTGAACCTGATACGCGTGCTAAGTTTAAATCTCTTTTTTGACGGCTGTGTAATGCTCTTAAATCGTATTTAGTTTCAACATCCGCTTTTGTAATCATTACTGTGTTGTTTTTTAAAACACCAGCATTAAAATCAATAAAATCTTCCGCATCAATAGCCTGTCCTAAATAACGCATTTCAAAATGTAAATGTGAGCCAAATGAATGCCCAGTGTTTCCACCTAATCCTATCATTTGTCCAGCTTCTACTGTTTGCCCAGCTTCTACTAATATTTTTGATAAATGGGCATATACTGTTTCTAATCCATTTTTATGACGAATAATAACCACATTGCCATAGCTTCTGTTTAATTTAGCAATGCGAACCATGCCATCAAATGCAGCACCAACGGTATCGCCCGTTTCTAAATCAATATCTGTTCCGTAATGAGGTCTTCTTTTTCTCCATCCAAATTCAGAAGTGACATGACCATTAAAAGGTAATGCAAATCCACAATCAGTAGGCTCCGTTAAATTAATAATAGCCGAATCTTTTTTAAAACACTGCACAAATGAGTATGGATGAATTGTAGCGGTGTCCCAACTTGCATATAAATCGTTTGAAGGAAATGCTAATAAAGAGTCAACCTCTATGTCTTCATGGTCATGCTCTTCGTTATTTGCAATTAAAATAGCGGGGTTAATAGCCGTTTTTGTTGTATCATCTCTTTTTACCATTTTCTTTTTACCATCATCTTTTATCGGTTTTTCGTCCGGATGTAGAGTGTTAAATGTAAAAATAGATTTTGGCGTAATATTTGCTTTTAAAGTGCTAGGTGAAAACGCACTTAATACTAATGATGTAGACAGCATCAGTAAAAGATTAGATATGTTTTTTGTTTTCACTTAACTCGTTAATTTTTGAGATTTGCAAGTATATTGTTTTTATTTGGTAAAAGCAATGTTAATTGATGTTAATACTTTTAAAGTTGTTAACATTTCAGCTTTTTAGAGTCATTTACTAAACTGTTTAACCTATTGATTACAAAAAGGTTACAGTATCTTAGCGATAATCTAAAAATTTAGTAGGCTTTGGTAGTCAGGAATCTCTTTTAATACTTTTGGCTCATTATTTTCTAATTTAAGAAAAATATGTTGTAAACCGTTGCTTAAAAAAATAGCAGGTACGTTTAATTGTAAGTTATAACGCAACGCCTGATTAATTGTTAATTGATTAATGCTAATTTGTGGTGCTTTGCACTCTATAATTAATAAGGGTATTAACATGGCATTAAAAATCACGATATCTGTTCGGCGTTTGGTATTATTTAAAATTAATTGCTTCTCCACTGAAATCATAGAGGCAGGCACTTGCTTATGATTAATTAAGAAATGAACAATGTGTTGTCTTACCCATTCTTCGGGAGTAGCTTCTACAAATTTTTTTCTAATAATATCAAATACTTGCAAGTTGCCTTTTTCGTTTTTTTGAAAACGAAATTCAAATTTCGGAAAATTTAAAACAGGCAAATTCATGGCATTAAAGATAAGGGAATTATTTGATTGGTCATGTTTTGGACGTGTTCCGCTACATGGAGAGACAGGGCTTTACTTTTTTAAATCTGTCAATCAATAGGCGCGCGCGAGGTCCCGATAGCTATCAGGAGCAGTGAATTTTTTTGGTGGCTGAGACTAAAAGATTGTAACAGAAATTCCGCTTTGCTTAATGCTAGGACATGACTAAATGCAATTTATTATTTTAACTAATACCATAACATTAATTTGATAAAATAATAATAAGCAATAACTTAAAATACTTTGTATCTTAGCTTAAATAAAAAATCAGATGACGACATATGAAGACGAAAGAAGAAATAGTAAATAACTGGTTACCACGTTACACTGGAAAAAAGATTGAGGACTTTGGAGAATATATATTGCTTACCAATTTTGCGGGCTATGTTAAAATGTTTGCTGAGTGGAATGGGGTAGAAGTAGAAGGCTTAGACCGACCAATGCAAACGGCTACTGCCGAAGGAATTACGATTATTAATTTTAGTATGGGTAGTGCCATGGCTGCTACCATTATGGATTTATTAACGGCCATAAATCCTAAAGCTGTTTTGTTTTTAGGAAAGTGTGGTGGTTTAAAAAAGAAAAACCAAATAGGCGATTTAATTTTACCAATTGCAGCCATTAGAGGAGAAGGTACATCCAATGATTATTTTCCGAGTGAAGTTCCAGCATTGCCATCCTTTAATTTACAAAAAGCTATTTCGTATACAATTCGTTTAAGTGGACGTGATTATTGGACAGGAACTGTTTACACAACTAACCGCCGAGTGTGGGAACATGATGAAGCATTTAAAGAATACTTAAGAGTTATTAGAGCCATGGCTATTGATATGGAAACAGCTACTATTTTTAGTGTTGGTTTTCATAACGAAATACCAGTCGGAGCACTATTATTAGTAAGCGATCAGCCAATGATACCAGAAGGAGTGAAAACGGAAGAGAGCGATAAAAAGGTAACTTCTTCTTTTGTTGATGACCATTTGCGCATTGGAATAGATTCATTAAAGGAATTGCAAAAAGCAGGTATTTCTGTTAAACATTTGAAGTTTTAAAAATCGCACGATAGAACTATTGGCTAAACAATCATTTAAGTTATTAATGAAAGGAGCGGTAATAATCCTTTCTTATTGTAGGTGTAATTAGTTTAACCTAGTCTTTTATACCATTTACTTTGCTGAAATTTTTGGTATGCTTTAATTGGTTTTGTTTTAAAACGATAACCTAAGGAAAAGTTTACAGAACCATATTTCGAAAGAAAAGTGATTTGTGAGGCGGAATAATAACTAAAGTCAGAAGTACCTGTTAAAAGAATAAAAAACTTCTTAAAGTTTAATCCTATCGACCCTCTTAAATCACCTGAAATGGAAGTGTAAAATAGGGTTTGTGTTGGATAAGTGTCTAAGTATCGGTAAGTTCTCCATTGTTCCTCAGGGCCTATTATAAATGTTATGTTCATAAAAAAGGCTTTCCATAAAACTAAGTTAAAGCTGCCTCCTCCATATACTGAAAATGCAAATACATTAATTCCATTTAATGAACGATGGGTATCAAAGTAATCTCTTGTTTGTAATGGAAAAAAGGAGCTATCTGAATTTAATCGGTTGTAATAAATATTGGCTGATAATACAAAACTAAATGCAGATTTTAATTGACGGTGACTACAAGAGTAGCCTGATTTGAATGAAAATTTATTAGCATTAGTGAAAAATAAAAATTTGGTTTTATACGATTCAGAAACAAGATGAGGAAATTGATCGTAAATACCAGTTCGCTTAAAAGTAGTATCATAGTTTGGTGTGTTTTTATTATAAAAACCTGAATAGCTTCTATAGCTATTTTCTACTAACCATCTATTGCCACCAATATTTAGCGCAAAATTACGGTATTTTGTAAATCCTTTTTTTGCTGATACAGATTGATTGGATGGACTTCTAAAGCCAACCGATATATTAAATTTATCATAATTAATTTCAAATCCCGATACTAAGTTTGATTCGGCAATATTGTTAATTTTAGAAAGACCTAAGGAATCTTTAGTTAGTTTTTGAGAAATATCAATACTATAATTTTTATAAGATTGAAAATAAGAAATAATTAATCGGTCTTTATATTTTCGATAATAGGTTGAGTCCCAAGCTTTTTTTTGAGCGTATAAAAAACTAGCTGAAACAAAAAAACAAAAAATAAATAGTCGTATGCGCATCACTATCGTAAATCACTATAGTTTGATGCCTACTACTAATATATCATCTACTTGTGCGTGAGCACGTCCCATCCAGTCCATGATTTTTTCATCAAGCATTTCTTGCTGCTGAGGCATTGGTAAAGTATGTATTTGTAATAAAAAATCTTTAAAGTTTTTTGTCATTAGTTTTTTACCTTTTTCTCCACCAAATTGATCCGCGTAACCATCAGTGGTCATGTAAAATAAATCATTAGGTTGTACTTCAATAACCGTTTCGTTAAAAATAGTATTCGAATCTGTAAAACCGCCAATGGCACTTTTAGTTGGCTTGTATTCTATTAATTCCCCATTTCTTATTAGAAGTAATTCTCTGTTTGCGCCTGAGAATGTGAGTGTATTTGTTTTAGAATCAATCATACACAAAGCCATATCCATTCCATCTCTCGATTCGGAAGTGTTTTGTTTTAAAACTTTAAAAATACTTCTATTTAAGCTTGATAAAATAGCCGAAGGACTAGAGATTTTTTTAGTTAAAATAATTTCATTTAATAAAGAGTTACCAATCATACTCATAAAAGCACCAGGTACACCATGTCCAGTACAATCTACGCAGGCAAAAAATAATTTGCCATCTAGCTGATTAAACCAGTAAAAGTCGCCACTTACTACATCACGAGGCTTAAATAAAATAAATCCATTTGGCAAATGTTCCTTTATCACATTAATGTTTGGGAGTATTGAACTTTGAATACGTTCAGCATAGTTAATACTATCTTTAATTTCTTCGATTGCAAGATTTAAATTAAGGTTGGCACTTTTTAATTCAGATGTACGCTCTGTAACTTTAGCTTCCAGTACTTGTTTTTCTTTAATTAATTTATGTGTTCGGTATTTTATAAAAGAAAAAATACTAGCAATAATGGTGGCGATAGATAATACAAAAAACCACCAGCGCATGTAAAATGGCGGAGTAATTTCAAAAGCATATTCCATGATATCACTTTCGATATTATATTTATTGATAGCCTTTAATTTAAAAGTATATTTTCCAGGAGATAAATTAGTAAATACTGCTTCGTTATTTGTTTGCACAGGCGACCAGTCTTTATCATAGCCTTCTAATAAAAATTGGTAGTTGCTGGTTTGTGTAGATAGAGCTTTAAATTTAAAAGTAATGTCGTTTTGTTTATATGTAAAAACAGGATTAATAGGTAAGTTTAATTTTGATAAAGAATCAAATTTCACTTTTGTGCTATCAATTTTACTATATTTTAATAATATTTCGTTTATTAATACTTTGGGTTTTACATCGCTTACAATATCTTCTTTCGAATTATAAGAAACTAATCCTTCTGCTGTTCCAAAATATAAATACCCATTTTGTTCAATAGAAGCATTTTGTTCAATAGCAGCCGATTTTAAGCCATCTTCGTCGGTATATGCTTTTATATTTAGTAATGAAAAATCTTTGTTAAGTACAATTTTATTAATTCCTAAATCAGTTCCAATCCATAAACTATTATCTGTAGATTTTTGAATGGCATTAATGGAGTTACTCAATAATCCATTTTTTTTACTAATGTTATTGAATTTATTTTTATTCAAAATAAATAAACCTTCATCAATAGAGCCCACAATAACATGTCCATTTAATTCGTTAATCGAAAAAATATTAGTGCTTGTAAATCCTTCTTTTTTGCCATAGTGGCTCATGATGTTTGTAGTGGTGTTTAACTTTAAAACACCTTCGCCAATAGTGCCTATCCATAAATCATCTAAGATGGAGTATATACACATTACGTCGTTTGTTGGCAGTAGCTTGTTTTCTTTGCTATATAATTTAAAACCATCATTTTTAATTTGTATAATACCTGTTCCGTATAAACTTACCCAAATTGTATTTTCATTTTTTTGTATACTAGTAACAATGGTTTTTAATTCTACCGTATCAATTTTATTAATTGATTTAGTAATCGTGAAATTGTTTTTTGACGATTCATTTAAAATAAACAAACCCTTATTTTGAGTTCCTGCGTATAGCGTTTTGTCATCTATAAAAAGGGAAGTAATAATATCCTCGGTCAATTCTTTTGGTAAATAAATTGGTTCAATTACATTATTATTGTAGTAGTTTAAGCCGCTTGTAGTACTAAATAAAAAGCCTTCATTTTTTTTACAAAATGCTATTACGCGATTATCATTTAATCCGTGCTGTTTTGTGTAAACGGATAAAGCTTCGTTTGTTAATTTATATACACCATTACCAAAACACGACACCCAAATTTCACCTTCATAGTCACAGATAACAGATGAAATATCAATGCCTGCTAATCCGTTATCTTTATTAAATAATTTATAGTTTAAGTTTTTATATATTTTAATTAAACCATGCTCAGTAGCACACCAAATATTGTGTTGTTTATCTTCAACAATTTCTGAAATATAATCTGTATTGATTAATGGAATATCGATTTGATGAAAGAGGTTGTTTTCTATATAAAAAACACCTTTTCCAGGTGTTCCAATCCATATTTTTCCATCGCTACTTTCATAAAAGCAAAATGCAGATGCTGAATTGAAGTTTTTTGATTCTTTTATAACTGTAAAAGATTTGCCGTTATATAGGTTGATTCCACCTTTACTTGTTCCTATCCAATATTTGCCACTTTTATCTTTAAAAACAGAAAAAACTTTATCAGAACTTAAACCATTTGTCGTGTTGAGGTAACTAAATTTTTCGTTTTCTAAAATAGCAATACCACCACCAAGAGTTGATATCCATATTTTTGATTGATCACAAAAGATATGATAAACCCTGTTTTCTTTTAATCCATTATCGGTGGAGTAGTTTGTAAATGTTTTTCTATTAAATTTTGAAACGCCATCCATCGTTCCAATCCAAATGTTTTTATTTTCATCTTCCGTAATAAATAAAACATCATTACCGATTAAACCATCTTGCTTTGTGTAATCTGTAAATTTTTTTCCATCAAATTTACTAATGCCTCCTCCTTGAGAAGCGAACCAAAAAAAGCCATAACTGTCTTGAAAAATACATTTGATGTTTGAATTGCTTAGCCCTTGTTTTTGCCCGTAATGTTTAAAATTATAATCTTGAGCTCTTAAAGAAGAGAGATTAGCAATGAGCAGTAATATGAAAATGAGCTTTTTTAGCATTAGTAGCATAAAATTAACAAAAAACTCGTATTTTAAATAATTATTTTTTTTACTGCTGCCCAACTGTAAAGATAGTAAAACCTTTGTAAGCTATGGTATTATTGAAATAAATGTATTATTAATTTTTTGATTTCTACAAAAAAAATCGCCATTAATATAGGCACTAATTTTTTAAATAACCAATGAGTTATATGTGTTAACTTTTCTTCTTGTATGTATTCTTTGAGCACTTTTACCACTATTTTTTTTACAAAGATAGGGTAACGTACTATTAACTATAGGGTCTACTTGGTCGGTGGGTTACTTTTAAACAACTTATTATAATTAGCAATTTCTTGCTAATTATAATATCAAAGAATTGTAAAACAGAAAATACTATTTTACAATTATTAATTTGTCTCTTTTTATGAAACCATTGCTTACGTTAATCTCGTAAAAATAAATACCATCCAGTAACTCATCTTCGGAAATAGAAAGTTGAGTCTCAGAAGATCTAATGGCATATGCGCTGATTGTTTTTCCCATTATATCTGTAATAGTTAAAACGCCCGTTTCATTTTCAGGTATGGAGTAATCCAACAACATCTTCCCGTTGCTCGGATTAGGATATAGATTGGAGGTAACACTATGTATGTTTGTCATATCGGAGGCCTGTACCTCATTAACCAATGATCTATTCAAAGCTTGATCACCATTTGGGTTTATTATTCTAGTAAGCCAAAAACAATCCTGGTATGCATTTGAAACAGTACTGATGATACCTACACTATTTACATAAGGGTTAGTGCCGCCATGTTGTGAAGGAACCGTAGGTAAACTCCCATTGCTACGTACATAAAAAATAGAATTGGTATTTACATTGCTTACATTGTCTGTAAATGTTTGGTAGTTACTTGCAAAAGGTCCGTAGTAAACATTGTCGCTAGGATACATTGAATTACCCTGAGTACCAATTACCGCATTATTTTTCATATACAAACCATAATAAGCGCTGTTAAATATATTTGAAACCACTAATGAAGGACAATTTCCCTCGAACATAAGTGCCTGAGTCACATTATCAACCTGATTACAACTCACTGTGTTACCTGTTGTATTCAATAAATAAATACCTCTAACGTTAGCCGAAGCATTAGTATAAATATTTGGAGTAGTACAATGGATATTTAAATTTTCAAACAACTTTATGGATTGACAGTTTGTTATACGTATGCCGTAACGCAATGCAGTTGCATGATACGCAATACCGAGATTATTATTATGAAAAATGGAAAGCCCGCTTTTCACATTGGCTGCCGTTATTCCATTTTGCGTTTCGGTGATATTATTATTAGATATTTTAATAGAGTTGGCTGCAGAGCCTGCAGAACCTGTAATATCCTGCATGTTTATTCCAGTAACGCAATAACCTGATGCATTAGCTGTAATAGTATTATTATCAATAGTAATTCCTTGTGTAGTTGCGCATGATGCAGCAGTTCTGTTTACTGATATAGCTGTCGCACAATTTCTTATTAATGAATTGGAATTAATAGTTACCAATTGATTTACAGCCGCTCGCAGGTAAATTCCTGTATTACCATAGTTAGTAGTCATTCCGCCAAATGGACCGGTAACACTATTATCTATCGTATTATTGGTAATAGTATTAGATTTGTAGTCAACTACATTTATAGCACCAAATGTATTATAAAATGTATTGGATTGATAAGCACCAAGGCCACCAATTGTAATTGCATAATTGCCCGTTGCATTACCACTGGCAATAATACCATATCCCTTTTCATAATAACAAGGCGAACCTATTAAACATGCCATAACTCCTGGATAACCCAATAAGTACTGGAATCTATTATTATAAACTACGGCATTACTTTGTGTTAGATGTATACCAGCCATTATTGCATCAAAATAATTTGTTTGGTTAACTAGGCTAACGCCAATAGTTAAATTGCTAACACCAGTGGCTTTTATTCCATAACAACCTTTCCTATTGTTATAAGGAGCCTTTAAAACAGATGCTGTATAAGGTGTTCCACCAGCTATGTTAAGCGATACTGCGTTATAAGTAAGATTTAGCGAAGGAACTGAATTAAAGGGTATGGTACGACTTGTTATTATACTATTTGAAATACTTAGTGGCGAACTTGCAGATGTATTAGCGGTTAACTCAATAGCTGTAAGGTTACGATTAAATATTGTTTGATCAATTGTAACTACGGCTCCTTGTGCTATAGTAATGCCTTGCAAAGCATCTTCAATAAATACACTGCCTGATGTACTTAATGTTCTACCACTCGTAACACTTATTCCGTTCCACATAGTTGAACAAGCATAAATATGTGTTTGGTTATTAAGTATTAAGTTCCCTGTTGTTAATGAAATTCCTACAGAAGGTGCAGCGACCAAATTACACCCTGAAAAAGTCATGTTGTTATCAATTTTAAGTGGTCCTAAAACATAAATATCTTTGTTGACTATATTGGTAACACCACCAAACAACGCACTCGTAGTAGTGCCGCCCGCAGGCACAACGAGTGAATTGTATTTCCATAAATCGTTACGTAAATCAGCATTTATTCGCCCTCCAAATAACCATAAATTACCTGCAGCATCAGACCAACCTACAGAGGAATATCTTTCACCAGGAGTATTTGCAGGCGCTGAAACGCCTTGGGTACCATAATTTCCATTTTGATTGGTTGCATTACTTCCTTTTATCCAAGTCCATTCATTGAAGAAGGGGCTATATTTCCATAGATCATTTAAATTTCCTCCCCCTGAAGCAGCCATCCCACTTCCGCCAAATAAGTATAAATTACCACAGGCATCAGACCAAGATTTAGAACTAGATCTTGCACCTGGGATATTTGCAGGTGATGAAACACCTTGGGTACCATAGTTTCCATTTTGATTGGTGGCATTACTACCTTTTACCCAGGTCCATTCATTGATGGCGGGGTTGTATTTCCATAAATCATTTAAAAGTCCATATCCTGAAGCAGAATAACCTGATCCGCTAAATAAGCATAAATTGCCAGATGCATCGGTCCATGCTACAGGGGAAAGTCTTGCGCCTGGAGTATTTGCAGGCGCTGAAACACCTTGAGTTCCATATGTACCATTTTGATTGAGAATATTCCCTCCTTTTACCCAGGTCCATTCATTGGAAGTAGGATTGTACTTCCATAAGTCGTTTAAAAAATCAGTACCACCTGACGCGACTCTTCCAAATCCACCAAACAGCCAGAAATTCCCTGAAGCGTCAATCCAACTTACAGAATAATTTCTTCCTCCTGGACGATTAGTTGGCGCTGCGATACCTTGAGTACCATAGATGGCATACGTATAAAAGACAAGACTAGAGGGATTACCATTTACCCAAGTCCACATATTATTGGCAGGGTCATATTTCCATAGGTCATTTAAGTGTTTTCCACCACTACTGACTCCATCATTGCCAAATCCACCAAACAGCCAAAAATTACCCGCAGCATCAGTCCAACTTACTGCACCATACCTTGAACCAGGTATATTAGCAGGATCAGGAACCCCTTTTGTGCCATATATACCTTGTTGATTGACAATATTGCTTCCACTCATCCAGGTCCACTCATTGGTGTTAGGATTGTATTTCCACAAATCATTTAAAACACCACCTGTTGGTAAATTATTGTTTTGATCTCCACCAAACAACCATAAATTTCCTGATGCATCTTTCCAAGTTACCGAAGCCGACCTTGCACCAGGTGTATTAGCAGATGAAGCAACACCCTTAGTGCCATAAACTCCCAGTTGATTGAGCGTGTTACTTCCTTTTACCCACGTATAATCCTGAGACAAGGATACGGTTGACATTGTAAAACAGAAAGCAATAACAATATTTATTTTAAGCAAGATTTTGGTTGATTTCATGCAAATAATTTTGAATTTTTAAATTGAGTTTAACAAATTACAGTTTTGCTAGAAAATAATTTGTTGGTAATAACAACTACAAAGCAAAAGTTCAATAATCTAGGTTTGGAGTTATTTAATAATAAAATAGCTATAATTTTGAAACTCTCTTAGTTACAGAACCCATAGGCGTTTTTACAACTACAAAATAAATTCCAGAACTAAATTCGCTAATATCAATACTTGCTTTATCTGTATAAGTTAAATGTTCTGATTTTAACTTCGCACCTAACTGATTATAAATCTCCACATCAAAGTTGTCGATACCAGCTTTTAATTCAATATCAAAAATATCTTTTGTTGGATTAGGATATAAAGAGATCGCATTTAAAAACTCATTTTGTTCAGCTACAGATGTTACAATATTGATTACAAAATCTTTTGTGTTTGATTTTGATGTATTAACAATACTTTGAGCCACTTTAGCAGTAGGGTCGCATGAGTTAGCCCAAACAACATCTACGCGGTATTGCAAACTGTTAGCGCCTGCTGGTATGTTTAAATCGGTATAAGTGTTATTAATGTTTGGAGGTATGCTATTACTTAATACAGTCCAATTACCTGAGTTATTTGTGTCTCTTAATACTCTATAATTAATTACCACTGCACCTTCATATCCGTTCCAACTTAAATCCATCTTTTGTTGTGGTGTCGTAGAATAAATACTTACTAAATGTATAGATTTATGATGTAAACTTTTTGGCCCTTCGTTACCACATAAATCAACAGCTGCTATTTTATAGATAAAACTAGTTGAGTTAGGGTTAGCAGTACTATCAACCAATCTACTTAAATCATTATATGCAACCGTACCAATTAATGTATCTAATATTAATGATTGCTCGCGGTAAACTCTAAAACTATCTACATTAGATACACCATTTTTTTGCCAAAAAATTTCGTTGTGAACAGAAGAGCTATCTACTGTTACCACACAAATTTGTTGAGTAGGTAATCCTGAAATATTGACATTTAATACACTGGATGTATCGCCATTTCCACAAGCGTTTTTAGCAACCACTTTAACTCCACCATTGGTTGCACCTAAAGTAGCATCTAAGAAAATAGAGTTACTAGTGCCGCCACTTGCCACTGTATAGCCTGATGGATAAACCCAAGCATAACTCGTAGCATTTGCTACAGGAGATACTGAGTAATTGATATTTGTTGATAATGGACATACCTGATTTGATGTTGCACCAGTAATATTTCCAGCAGCATCTGGTAATGGATTAACTGTGATTGCTTTATTTCTAATTGCACCATCACCACAACCATTTGTAGAATAAACACTAAGAACACCAGACGTAGACGTATTATCATAATTAACTGTAACGGTTTTTGTATTTAAACCACTTACAATGTTTGCACCATTTGGTGTTGACCAAGTATATGATAAGCCATTATTTAAATTATTTGCTATATATACAACGCTATTTACACCTTGGCAAACAGTATTACTTCCTGTAATACTAGTTGCTTGCGATGGTAAAGGGTTAACAGTAATACTTTTAGTAGTTACAGAACTTACGCCACAAGCGTTATATGCAGAAGCTCCAATATTACCACTTGTAGCAGTTGTAGAGAAATTAGCAGTTATACCATTTGTATTTCCGCCAGTGTTTTGAGAAACTCCACTAGGAAAAGTCCAGTTATACCCTGTGGCATCTGCTATAGGATTAACGAAGTAGGATTCGGCTGCATTGCCTTGACAGATAGGGGAATTTCCAAAAATGGTAGTCGGAGCTACAGGAGTTGTTATCACATTAATGTATCCAGTTTTTATTTCGGTATTTAACCCTGATAAACTATTTATGGTTAATGTTACCGTTTTTAAACCTACTGATGAATATGTAACAGATACATTTGCTGAGTTAGAAACAGATGGAGTTGCTGTGGCTCCGAAACTCCAAGTATATGACGTTGCACCAACGGAGGTGCTAGTAAATGTTATTGATGAGCCGACACATGGAGATGTATTGTTTGTTAAAAAATCAGCATCAGGATTACAACTAGGAGATCCATTAATATTTGCAACTATAACAGTTGATGAACTAGCCGGACAAACTCCATTAGTAACAGTCCAAACAGACGTCACAGTTTGATTATTTACCACTTGTAAGTTTGCGTTGGGGGTTGTTGTAGAGGATATATTCCCTAATCCAGATGAACAATAAGTCCAAGCCCCTGAACCTACGGATGGAGCATTGGCAGATAGCGCAGTTAAATTATTACAAATTTGCTGATTAGAACCTGCATTTGAAGTAGTAGGAACTTTATCGAAGTTTACTAATAATGAAGAACTTGTTCCATTCCCACAACTATTTGTATTGCTACCGTAAACGCTCACATTGTATGATAGTGCAGTTATACTAAAATTTACCGTTATCGAACGTGTATTTGCACCAGCAGTCACTGTTGAGTTAGGTGGAAGTGCCCAGTTATATGAAGTTGCATTTGTAATGGCAGGCACAGTAAATACAACACCATTTTTAACTTGACAAATAGTAGTTGTAGCTGTTGAAATAGAACCAGCAGCCGTTGGTATACCTTTTACTGTTACAGTAAATGTTTTAATAGTAGAGGCATTGTTTGGGCCACCATCATATGCTGTAACAGTAATGACAGCTGTTCCAGACTGACCAGCATTAGGCTTAAAACTTAATGTGCCAGTAGGATTTGGATGTGTGTAGCTTATGGTAGGATTAGGAATTAATGCAGTATTATTTGATGTTGCAGAAATGGATACAGTTTGTGTTTCAGCTGTGCTACCATCTCCAATACCAGATAGAGATAAGTTAGTAGTAGCCGCATCTTGACAAACAGTATAGTTTGAAATAGTGTTTAATGTAGGAGGTGAATTTAAAGTTGAAAAAGATACATATGCATAATTTGGGTAACTAGTTAAATAATTGTAGCTATTATTTGTTGTTGCAGCAAAAGCACCATTATATGAAAAAACAATTCCCCAATAAGTCGTAGCAGGTGTTAAATTTGTAATATTAACAGTACTATTAGCAAAATTGTTATATACAGCAAAGTTATTTGTTCCAGTTCCCCCAATTTGAGATCCGCTACCAAATACAGTAGATGCTGGATAGAAAGTTCCATCTATTGGGGCGTTATAACTGGAAGTGCTTTGATTGTATACATTAATTAAATTATATGTACTTGAACCGGTAACCGTTAGAGTGGCAGTTGTTGCTCCAGGCGTTCCAACAGAAACTATAGTTGGCGCTACTGTCGGCTCCGTTGCTAAAGTATAATGTGGTTCACTATTTGAACTAGAATATGTTGTTTTAACTAAGTAGGCATTTGGTTGTACACATGTACCTATAACATATTGACCACAGCCATAATTATAGCTGTAAACAACTGCTTCGTAATTTACGCCTGGTGTTAAACCTGTGACAGTTGTAGATGTGCCGCCAATAACTTTGTCAACAACATAATTAGTACTACCTAAAGAACCGGCAGATTGACCATAAGCTCCACCAGTTGGATACGAACCCATATTTGCATTTAAGGGTGTAGCATTAGAATTACCTACCACCCTAACTACCACAACTGATCTAGAACCACTACCAGCAGTCCAGTTTACTTTGAATGATGTTGTTGTTATGTTACTAATGGTAACATTTGAACATTGTGTAGCAGGAGTCACAATAGCCGTTTGACAAAATGAATTTACTGCTAAAGCAATGAAAATAATAGATAAAAGTTGTTTCATTTTAGATGAATTTAATTTTTCACCAAAAATATAAAAATTATTTAATATAAAAACTGATTATTGTTAACACAAAACAGTCTAAAATGTTAAAAAACAACTATTTACTCGGCCCAACGGTAACTTTTTACTTCTAATCCCGCTAAGTCCAAAGCTCTATCTACCACAGTTGCTGCTAGTTCTTCAAACGTTTTAGGGTTACTATAAAAAGAAGGTGACGCTGGGCAAATAATACCGCCGGCTTGTGTGATGGTTTGCATATTGTTAATGTGAATCAAACTGTATGGCGTATCGCGAATCATCAAAATTAATTTACGCCTTTCTTTTAAAATAACATCTGCAGCGCGTGTTGTTAAATCATTACTCATACCTGTTGCAATTCGTGCCATTGTACCCATACTGCATGGACAGATAATCATTGTGTTGTATTTTGCAGAGCCAGAAGCAAATGGGGCATAGAAATTGTTTTTATCGTAAAAAGTAAATTGTGAATAATTCTTATAATCTTCATTACCTAATTCTGTCCTCCAAACATCTTTGGCATTATCGCTCATCACAATTCCAACATGCTCAATTTGTTCAGTTAATTTTGAAAGTTTTTCTAAAAGTACTTTGGCGTAAATACTTCCGCTAGCACCAGTAATAGAAACGATTATTTTATGTTTATTAGTCAATTTTGTTTTTTTTTGGATTAATACGATATCCTAAGGTAAACTCCAATATATTATTGTAATATCCCTTATTAAACGTTCGAGCAAGGATATTGTTGTAATAAATAGCTTGTTTAATTCTGTTGGGTCTCGTCGTGATAAAAGAGTTACTACTTCTGAAATTCACAAACCATTTTGAATTAAGGTTGACTCCTAAACCTATTTTTACAGAATAGTCAAATTTTTGAAATGGAAAAGAACCTGTGAAATTTCCAGCTTCAGAAACCTCAATGTAATTAATAAGATATGCAGCTGAAATGCCTGCATCAAATAGAAATCTATTTTGCGTGTAGGAAAATAAAATCGGAACTTCTATGTAATTTAAATTTAAGTAATAATAGGTTAAATCATTTTTTTCTAGATTCTGATTTTTTCTAGCTCCTTTTTGAATAAAAATAAAAGATAAATTAGCGCTTGTGTTTTTAGAAAACATCGATTCAATTCCAATGCCACCCATAGCACCTAATTTATGAAATCCACTAAAAGCATCGCCATGAACTTGAGATGGAGAAACTCCTGCGGTTATCAATAAATTAAAGGTATTCTTTCCTGTTTTGTCGGCCGACAAATTTTCTTGGCTATATGCCGAAAAAGTTAAGCTTAAAAGTATAAGTATAATATTTTTCAAAGTACAGCAAAGATACTTTATTTACTTCATAAATTGTTTAATCCATTGATAAGCATCTTCTTTCTTATTAAAAAATTTAGTTGGCCTTTCAGGAACAACAATTTTTATATAAAAATTTGCTAATATTTTTTGGGCAATTGATTTTATAACAAAGGCATCAGCTGTAGAAAAAGGGTTATTGCTGTTTTTTGAGATTGTTTTTAATAAGTCCGAATTAGTAGAAGCATGTTCTGCACATAAAACTAAAACTGGTAATTTTTTACCTCCTAGTTCCTTTTGAGCATTCACTAATTTTTTTAAATCTTCAATTGTAAATTCTTCTGATTCATTGACAAAAACATGGTAGAATCCAAAATCATTGATTTCGACTTCAAAATTAGAAAATATTATTTTTTTAGATAAGGGCAATTTATTAGAAGATGTATCTCTTTTTATTGAAGATAAATTTAATCAATAGAAGTTTAATCTCCAAATTGTATAAAAAAAATCCCCCGAATTTCGGGGGATTTCAATATGATTATGCAAATATTAATCTGCTTGTAAGAACGGATATTTATAATCTGTTGGCGGAGTAAAGGTTTCTTTTATGGTTCGTGGAGAAACCCAACGTAATAAATTAATTTTTGCTCCAGCTTTATCATTAGTTCCGCTTCCGCGAGCTCCACCAAATGGCTGCTGACCTACAACTGCTCCAGTACATTTATCATTGATATAAAAATTACCTGCAGCATTGCTTAATTTCTTAGTTGCTAATTCTAAAGCGTAACGATCTTGACCTAAAATAGCACCTGTTAAAGCATAGATAGATGTTGAGTCCACTAATTCTAGAGTTTCTTCAAATTTATCTCCATCGTAAACAAAAATAGTTAATACTGGCCCAAATAACTCTTCACACATAGTTACATATTTAGGATCTTTAGCTACAATAATGGTTGGTTCAATAAAATATCCTTTTGATTTATCATAGTTTCCACCTGCTATGACTTCAACATTGCTATCTTTTTTAGCCGCATCAATGTATTTAGCTAATTTATCAAAACTTTTTTCATCAATTACCGCATTAATAAAGTTAGTGAAGTCTTCTGTAGGTCCCATTTTCATGTCCTTTAAATCTGCTAACACATATCCTTTTACTTCTTCCCAAATATTACTAGGAACATAAGCACGAGAAGCAGCAGAACATTTTTGACCTTGGTATTCAAAAGCCCCACGAGAAATAGCTACCGCTAATGATTTAGCTTCTGCCGATTTGTGCGCCATGATAAAATCCTTCCCACCTGTTTCACCAACAATACGAGGGTAAGAACGGTATTTATGAATATTGTTCCCAATCGTTTGCCATATGTTTTGAAAAACTTCGGTACTACCAGTAAAGTGAATGCCAGCAAAATCTTTGTGATTAAATACCACATCAGCTGCATCAGGACCACTTGGGTAAATTAAATTAATCACCCCATCTGGCACACCTGCTTTTTGAAAAATTTCCATTAACACATTAGCACTGTAAACTTGAGTATTACTTGGTTTCCAAACCACCACATTTCCCATCATAGCACAACTTGTTGGTAAATTACCTGCAATTGCTGTAAAGTTAAATGGTGTTAAGGCATAAATAAATCCTTCTAAAGGTCTCCACTCTAAACGGTTCCATACACCTGGACCAGAGATTGGCTGGTCAGCATAAATCTCCGTCATGTATTGCACATTGAATCTTAAAAAGTCAATGATTTCGCAAGCACTATCAATTTCTGCTTGAAATGCATTTTTACTTTGGCCTAACATCGTAGCTGCATTTAACTTTGCACGGTAAGGTCCAGCAATTAATTCAGCTGCTTTTAAAAAGATAGAAGCACGGTGTTCCCAACTTAAATTTGCCCATTTTTCTTTAGCGGCTAATGCTGCATCAATAGCTTGTGTGACGTGAGTTTTATCACTTTTATGAAAATGCCCTAAGGTATGTTTATGATCGTGAGGAGGAGCCAAACGAGATTTGTTTTCGCTGCGCACTTCTTTTCCTCCAATATACATCGGGATATCAATTTCTTTGCTGCGTAATTCTTTAAGCATAGCTTGTAATTCTTTACGTTCAGCACTTCCTGCTGCATAGCTTTTTATTGGTTCGTTAACCGCTGTTGGTACTTTATAAATTCCTTTTGGCATAGTGTTAAATTTTAGATGCACGAAATTAGTATATTTTGGACACAAGAAGAAGGATTTAAGATAAAAGATACGTTAATTGAATGTTTTAATATACACTTAAAGTCCCTTTAGTCCTTTGTCCCTTAAATCTTTTTTGGTATCTTCGCCGCCTAATTTTTTAAGAGATGATTTCTGTTTCTAATGTGAGTTTGCAATATGGCAAACGTATTTTATTTGATGAGGTAAATGTAAAATTTACTCCAGGTAACTGTTATGGTTTAATTGGTGCTAATGGCGCTGGTAAATCTACTTTCATGAAAATTTTATCTGGTGAAATTGAACCAAATAAAGGTCAGGTAAGTATTTTGCCTGGTATGCGTATGAGTGTATTAAAACAAAATCACTTTGAATTTGATGAGTACTCTGTATTAGACACAGTGATGATGGGAAACCGTCGTTTATACGATATCATGAAAGAAAAAGACACTATTTATGCTAAACCTGATTTTAGTGAAGCGGATGGAAACAGAGCGGCTGAATTAGAAGGTGAATTTGGTGAAATGAATGGTTGGAATGCCGAAAGCGATGCAGCTACTTTATTAACTAATGTTGGTATTCCGGTTGAATCTCATTTTAAAATGATGAAAGATTTAACAGGCAAAGACAAAGTAAAAATTTTACTAACTCAAGCTATTTTTGGTAATCCTGATATTTTATTATTAGATGAGCCTACCAATGATTTAGATGTTGAAACCATTTCTTGGTTAGAAAATTATTTAGCTGATTTTGAAAACACGGTTGTGGTAATTAGTCACGATCGACATTTTTTAGATGCGGTTTGTACTCATACTTGTGATATTGATTACAATAAATTAAAAACGTATACGGGTAACTATAGTTTCTGGTATCAAATGAGTCAGTTAGCATTAAAACAACGTAGTGATGCTAATAAAAAGATGGAAGATAAACGTACTGAGTTACAAGATTTCGTTCGTCGATTCAGTGCTAACGCCAGTAAATCAAGTCAAGCAACCTCTCGTAAAAAATTATTAGATAAGTTAGTAATTGATGAAATTCCTGCAAGTACTCGTAAATATCCAGGTATTATTTTTAAACAAGAGCGTGAAGCCGGCGATCAAATTTTACATATCGAAAATTTATCTAAGTCAAATGCGGATGGCATTTTATTTAAAAACGTCAATATCAATGTTTCTAAAGGAGATAAAATCGCATTCATTGCAAAAAATCATTTAGCGATTACGGCTTTATTTGACATTATTAATGAAGAAGATAACCCAGATAGTGGAGAATATAAATTTGGAACAACTATTCATAAAGGATACTTGCCAAATGATAATGCGAAGTATTTTACGGGTGATATGAATTTAATGGATTGGTTGCGCCAATATTCGTCTAATAAAGACGAAAGTTATGTTCGTGGATTCTTGGGTAAAATGTTATTTAGTGGCGAAGAGGTAATGAAGAAATGTTCGGTATTATCAGGAGGAGAAAAGGTGCGTTGTATGACAAGTCGTATGATGCAAGTAAATCCTAATATGTTGATTTTAGATGAACCAACTAACCACTTAGATTTGGAAAGTATTATTGCTTACAATGATGCCTTAAAAGATTATACAGGCGTTGTTCTTTTAACAAGTCATGATCATGAGTTAATGCAAACGGTTGCTAATCGTATCATTGAGTTAACACCAAATGGCATCATCGATAAAAAAATGACTTACGATGAGTATTTAGAAAACGAAAGTGTTAAAGAGCAACGTGCTAAATTATATGGCGCTTTAGCTTAATTAACGTTTATTTAGAAAAGACCCGTTAGGTTTTTAAAACCTGACGGGTCTAGCCTAATTTTTTTCTGTAACTTTCCACTCATAAATTAGTTATAGAGCAATGCGAAATCTCTTTCTTTTTATTTGCACATCACTTGTTTGTCAGTTGAGTTTTGCTCAGTTGACGGAACCCGAGGTTAAATATTATGCAGATCTAGAAGATTCATTGCAAAATATTTCTCAACGCGTATTTTTTAGTAAAAAAGAGAAAAATAAATTTGAAGCAAATAAACAATTTATTGCATTGTGGAATGAGGTATTAAAAGATGAGAAATCATTGCAATATCCATTTGACAGTTTAAAAAAGGATGTCTCTTTATTAATGGCTCCTGATAAAAAATTTAGAATTATTACTTGGAATATTATTAAAGAAGATCAAACGCATGCTTTTTTTGGATTTATACAAGTCAATAATTCTAAAACCATTAAAAAAGGTTTGTTTAAAAAAGAAACTACTTCTCAATACGAAGTATTTCCTTTAGCCGATAAATCAGCAACCGTTAAAACTCCTGAGAACTATATTTCTGACCCTAGTAAATGGTTTGGTATGTTGTATGTAGATTGCGTTAAATCCGACGAAGAGTTTTACACCTTAATTGCTTGGGATGGAAACGATAAATTAACACAACGAAAGTTTATAGATATTTTATCCTTTAAACCTGATGGAACGCCTGTATTTGGAAAAGATGTATTTAAATTTCCTGGTAAGTTTGCTAAACGTATTATGTTTGAATACGCTAGTGAAGTAGCGATGTCGTTAAAATATAACTCCAGCCGAAAACAAATTATCTTTAGTCATCTAGCACCAAATGGCTTAGATCCAACGTTGGAAGGTCAATATCAATATTACGGACCAGATGGGAGTTTTGATGCCTTGGAAATGAAAAAAGGAAAATGGGTTTACGAACCAGCGATTGATATCAGAAAAGATAAAGATAAAACCGATAACGTTAAAAAACCAGAACCCAATAAACAAACTCCAGTTTATAAACCTAAGTAAGTTAATACTTAAGTGAGTTTGAAAGTTTAGAAAGTTATTGGTTTTATAAATTTACTTGAATCTAATTTTAAAGCACTATGAACAAAATTGTACTCTCTTTTTTATTATTGTTCTCCTTATCATTCTTTGCTCAAGACGAGGAAGAAGGTTCTTCTAAATTTTGTGTAGAGATAGATAATAAAAAAGCCCTCAAGCTTTATGAAAAAGCCATTGATAAAAAGAAATATAAAAAGCCTGAGCGTTTAGGTTTTTTAAGAGAATGTTTGGCCGAAGAGCCTGATTTTGCTGAAGCAAATATGGCAATGGCCCGAGAAATTGTGGTACATAGTAAATTGGAAAATAAATCTTTTGCCGCAGCAGTTCCATATTTTTATAAGGCAATTGCCTCATGTCCTAAAATACACTCCGAACCATATTACTATATTGGGTTTAATTATTACGAAGAAGTAAAAAATGATTCTGCTATTAAGTACTTACAGCAGTTTATTAAATTTAAGGATGATGATGATAAAAAGTTTGGAAAAGAATATGAAGGACAAATTTATCAAGCCAAAGAAATGATTAAGTATGCTAAAAAAGAAAGTGAACTTAAAAAGAAAATTGTCCCCTTTGAACCTAAAGTCGTTACTGGTGTTTCCACAAAAACCGACGAATATTTAGCATATATTTCTCCAGATGATAAATTATGTTTTTTTACTCGTAAAGTTCCTTTAAAATCAATGAATACTGTAAAAGCATTGGATGGGGAAAAAGAAGTGTTTATGGTTTCTAATAGAGATAAAACAGGGGTGTTTAATATTGGGGAACCAATGTCGCCACCGTTTAATACAACAGATGATAACCAAGGTGGTTGCACTATCTCTATTGATAATAAATTATTATACTTCGCTATGCAACGTCTGGAAGGTGGTGCCCAACCTAATTGTGATATTTATGTGAGTAAAAATGAAGATGATTCATGGAGTGAAATTAGTAAAATAGGTGCCAATGTCAATCATCCTATTTATTGGGATTCGCAACCAACATTAAGTGCGGATGGAAATGCTTTATATTTTGCAAGTGATAGACCTGGTGGTTATGGAGGCATTGATTTATATGTAACTCGTAAAGATCCCAAGACTGGTGTGTGGGGAGTTCCTCAAAACATGGGGCCGAAAATTAATACTCAAGGTCACGAAAAAACGCCTTTTATTCACTCAGATAGCGAAACATTATATTTTAGTAGTGATGGACATTTTGGTTTTGGAGGAATGGACATTTTTTACGTCCGAAAAGATGAAAAAGGGAATTGGGTAGAACCTGAAAATATTGGTTATCCAATTAATACTGAAGCGGATGATGTTGGTTTTTTTGTAAGTACAGATAGTAAAACGGGATATTTCTTTTCGTATGATGAAGGAAAAATGAGAGGTAAAGGTGTAGGACGTTATGATTTATATTCTTTTGATTTATACAAGGAAGCTCGTCCACAAGAAACAACTTTTATGAATATAGAAATGAAAGACAAATCTGGAAATAAAATTGAGGGCGCAACGGTAGAAGTTACCAATACTGTAACAAAAGAAAAAACCTTGGCCGTTGTTGATTCAGTGAAAGGTACAGCTATGGTAGCCATTAACTTAAAAAAGAAGGATGATGTTTTAATCACAGTTAAAAAAGATGATTATGCTTTTTCATCTAAAGTAGTGAGTGTGAAAGAAGCAAGTTTTGCAAATCAACCTAAGCCCGTAAAAATAGAAGTAAACGAAGCTAAAGAAGGAAGTTCTTTTGTGATAAATAATTTGTATTATAATACTAATTCAGCCGATTTAAAAAAGGAGTCATTTATTGTATTAGAAGCTTTTGCAGAATATTTAAGAGAAAATCCAAGTATCATTCTCGAAATACAAGGGCACACAGATAATGTTGGTGCTGTTAAAGCTAATGAAGCTCTGTCTGCTAATCGGGCTTATACCGTAAAAGCGTATTTAGAAGAAAAAGGAGTGGAGGGGAAACGAATTACGGCTAAAGGTTTTGGACCTAATAAACCAATTGCAGATAATACCTCAGAAGAGGGAAAAGCAAAAAATCGTCGTACGGAATTTTTAATTATCAGTAAATAAATTAACTTTATTAAAAAAAATATATAATGAAGAAAGCCATTTTAGTTTTCGGAATGTTAAGTTCAATTAATTTATTAGCGCAAAAAAGTTTCGAGAAAAATACAAATGTTGTTGGCTTTGGTGCTGATTTAGGTATTTATAATTATGTATCACAAGTTGCAGCAGAGCCAAAATCAACTTCTAATGCGGCAGCTAATAAAATGCTGAATTTACATTACGAAAGAGGAGTGTTGAATTGGTTAGGTGTTGGAGCTAAAGTTCAGTTATCAGATTATTTTACAGAAAAAGATTCTACAACCAATTCTAAACCTTCAATTAAAGCTTTAGACGCCACCGTATTAATTAATGCTCACTTTGTGAGAGCTAAGTATGTTGATATGTTAGCTGGTTTTAATATAGGGTATTCTACATTAAATTGGGAAGCAAGAGATCAAGCTATTTCTTCTGCAAAAGGAGGTGGTTTGGTTTATGATTTACATTTGCAGCCTCGTTTTTATTTTGGTAAGTATGTGGGTATGTTTATTAATTTAGCATATGTGAATTACACATATAGTAATTTAGATTTTAGAAATACCAATACTAATTTACCAGGTATTCTTCATTTAAAAGGAGGCGGAGTAAACTTTGGTATTGGCTTACAAGGAAAAATTTAAACTAATTTTACTAATTCATTCCAAACAGTATCATCTGTTCTTGGTTTACAAGTCACACTTATTGGTTCTTGCTTTATAGGATGAATAAATTCTGTTTTGTATGAATGCAAATGGATAAAAGGAGTTTGGTTTGATCTGTCAAAGCCATACTTTAAATCCCCTTTAATAGGGCATCCAATAGCAGATAATTGCGCCCGTATTTGATGATGCCTTCCTGTATATAAATTGATTTCTAATAAGTGATAATTTGAAATGGATGCAATGAGAGTATAAGATAGTTCAGCTTTTAACGCTCCTGTTTTTTCTGTAGGAAAGGCTTTAGAAGTATTTGTTTTT
Organism: Bacteroidia bacterium; assembly: GCA_044238845.1. Lineage (GTDB taxonomy): Bacteria > Bacteroidota > Bacteroidia > B-17B0 > Aurantibacillaceae > UBA4416. The sequence goes on along the minus strand of JBIICN010000001.1, from coordinate 148,646 downwards.
TCGTTTTTAATTAAATAGTGAGTTAAGCGTTGAGTAATTTGTGGCGGCTTATTTTTCACCACAGCCCAATAGGTTTTTTGAATAGTTTTATCTCTAAATAGTTCATTCATACGAGATAAAGCTTTTGATGTTTTAGCAAATATCACGATGCCTGAAACAGGCCTATCTAAACGATGGCAAACACCACAAAATACATTGCCAGGTTTATTATCTCTTTGTTTGATGAAGTTTTTTACTTTTTCAGACAAAGGCATATCCCCAGTTTTATCTCCCTGAACTATTTCAGATGCTTTTTTATTGATAATAATGAGATGATTATCTTCATATATTATTTGAGATGCTTCAATTAATTCCTGAGGAGAGAACATGTATTTATTTGAAAATTAATTTAAATTCTAAACGACGGTTAACTGCATGTTCATCATCACTACAAATAACATTATTGCCACAGTTATTTAATAGCTTAGATTCGCCATAGCCTTTTGATGAAATTCGATTACCAGCTATGCCTTTGCTGATGATATAGTTTTTAGCGGAATTAGCTCTTTGTTCACTTAATTTTAAATTATAAGCATCACCTCCTTTACTATCACTATGCGCACTTAACTCAATGTTAAATTTTTGGTTTGTGGACATCGCCAAAACTACTTTATCTAGAGTTTGTTTTGATTGTTCTTGTAGTTCAGATTTATTGAATTCAAATAAAATGTTTTCAATAATAGTTTCACTAGACCCAGCTTTCTTTTTTGCTACATTTTCTTGCTCTATAATTGCCAACCAAGGATCATCTACATACATTTCGGTAAAGCGTTGCATCTCTGTTTCTAAAGGGCGGTATTCAAATTTTTTACCCTTCACACCCGAAACAATTTTGATTAAATTGTCTTCATTATCAAACACTAAAATATTATTAAAAGCCTCTAAAACATCTTTTTCATTATTTACAGTTAATAAAACCTGCTTAGTATATGGCAAATGTTTGAATGAAAAATCCCCGTTTTTATCTGTCATCGCAGAATCAATTGGTTGATATTTGTCATTTAGCAACATGACTTTCATGTCTGAAATTGGATTGTTTTTGTTTTCTCCAAATAGTTTTAACTTAATGTTCATTTTTAAATCAGAGTCGTCCATTATCAAATCGTTAAAGGCATTTCCAGTGACAGATAGAAATTTGTAAATGAATTTTTTACCAGAAACGGAATCTAATCGCTTAATAAATTTATCTTTTACACTATATAAATTCATGATAAAGTTTAATTCGGCATCAGCACTGTCATAAGCTATGGAGTATGATTGATTAGGTTTAATGTTTGAAAATAAGAATGTTCCTAAAACATTTGTTTTTGTTTTTTGAATCACGTTGTTTTTATCTCCTAGTAAATAAACAGTTTTGTTTGATCCGATTTTTTTTAAATCGCCATTAGTTGCAATGAGTTTACCAGCTATGTTAAAATCAAAATCTTGATCTTTTAATTTTGCTTCAATAATTTTATTTTCGCTATTTTTAAAAGTATATGTTAAATTATCTGTTGTAGAAGATAATCCTATTGTTTCTAGAGCACTATTTTGTAATTTAATTTTGTCTTTATTTGGATTATCGGCGGCAGATATACTAACTGATACTTCATCGGCCTGCCCAGATTCCACTCCTTTAAAAACAAATATACCATGGTTAGTGGTTTGAGAGGTAGAAATTACTTCTCCTTTTTTATTAATCAACGATACTGTTTTGTTTTTTAAAGGAGTTTGCTTGTCGTTGTCTAAACTTAATTTACCAGCTAATTGAATATATTCTTTTAATTTTTCGGTATTGATGAATGGAACAGTGGTGTCTTTTTTTACAATAGGTTCTTTTTTGTAAATGTTTTTAATGAATTTATTCATGTAAACGGTATCATCAACAAATTTTGATTTTCCGTCAAAAACAATTTGATGAAATTGTTTTGAAAAATGTATGGTGTCAATTCGCTCTGAATCTTTTAAGAAAAAAGGAATATCTAGAGCGTATGTCATTCTGTAATGTCTTTTGTTTTCAGGAACTCCATCCGCAAATACTTTAATGTACATCGTTTGAAAGTTTGGATTGATCAAGTATATGTCATATACTTTACCAAAATCTAATTTAGTTTTAAAACTGTTGTTGTCTTTTGTACTAAACTCTGTAATTACCGTATTATTACTCACCACCTTTATTCTCGTGTTATTAAGTGGTTTATTATTAAAAAAGTTTTTCCCTATAAATTGCAGTTCTCCGTCATATTCTTGGGCTTTAACAAAAAAGCTGAGAATACTGAAGGCGATTAAGCATACATATTTTATTAAACTCATATTATAAATATAATTTATTTTTTGTTCAAATGAATGATTTCTAAAATTTCTTTACAACAATTTTCAAGTGTAGCATCGTTATATTCGTTTATCGTTAAAATTAATACTAATGTATTTATCTTACCGTTAATCATATAGTATTTATCAAGAGTTTTTTTAAGCTTTGCTAAATATCCTTGTTTTAAACTTCGTTCAATTTCTCTACCTCGTTTGTGAATGTTTTTTAACAATAAATCAGTAGATGTATCAAGATAAACTACTAAATCAGGTGTGGGTAAGGTTTTTTGTAAAGGTTTAAAGTGTTTTTTGAAAAAAGAATAATCATCTGATGATAAATTTGCTTTAGCAAAACATAAACATTTATCAAAATGAAAATCACTAATTGTGGTGGTTCCTTTTTTGATGTTTTTAAAATAATTAGTTAATTGTTTTTGTCTATCAATCAAAAAAGAATATTCTGTTGGAAATGCAAATGTGGCATGGTCATTATAAAATAGAGGAAGTAATGTATTATCTTCAAATTGTTCTGGAAGATAAGTTGCTTTTAATTTTTTAGCTAAAGCTTGAGCTAAGGTGCTTTTTCCAGAACCTATATTGCCTTCTATACAAATATACATACTTGATTATTGTGTCTTAAATAGTTTTACTTCCGATGTATCTTTACATTCGGATAGTAAATTAAAGATAGTTTTATTTAGTAAAGGATGCAAATAGTTTGATGCTATTTCTTCTAAAGGAATTAATACAAATTTCCGTAAGTGTAATCTGGGATGAGGAACTAAAAGGTTAGATTCGTTGATGATGTCATTATTGTAAAATAGGATATCAATATCAATGGTTCTTGGTTCGTACGTTTGATTATTTGTTCTTTCTCTACCCAATTCTTTTTCAATACGTAAAAGAGCATCTATCAATTCATACGACTTGAAATTAGTTTTTACTTTAATGCATTGGTTTAAGTAGGCTTGTTGGTTTTCTACTCCCCAGGCTTCTGTTTCATAAATGTTTGATATAGAGTTAATTTCTCCAATTTGCTGAGAAATTTTTAATATAGCATGTCTCAGAGCTTTTTCTCTATCTCCAATATTACCGCCCAAACATAAATACGTCACGTTCATATAATTATTTGTAAAAATACAAGAATGTGCGCTAAATTGGCTTATTGTAAATAATTAATTTTTAAAAGAATAGTATGAAACAATTTTTTGGAGCATTTTTTGGCTCATGTTTAGGGATTTTAGTGACGGGAGTTGTAATGGTAATTATAGTAATTGCATCTATTTCGAGTGTATTTTCTGAAGCTATTAAAATGAATGATCATGAAGTTTATACGCCAAAAGAAAATTCTATTTTAAGAATTGATTTAAATGGAGATATCAAAGAGCGTGGGGTTAAAAATCCTTTTGGAGAGTTAGATTTAGGGCCATTTATGCCAGAACCATCTATAGGTTTAAATGACATTATCGGAAGTTTAAAGAAAGCAAAGGATGATAATAATATCAAAGGTATTTATTTAGAAATTAGTAATCCTATTGCTGGCTTTGCTACCTTAGAAGAAGTGCGTAATGCTTTGTTAGATTTTAAAACATCCGGTAAATTTATTTATGCTTATTCAGAAGTGTATTCTCAAAAAGCGTATTACTTAGCCACCACTGCTAATAAATTGTATTTAAATCCTCAGGGAGGAATGGAAATAAAAGGTTTGAGTTCTCAAATCATGTTTTTTAAGAAAATGTTAGATAAACTTGATATGGAGGTTCAAATTTTTAGACATGGTAAATTTAAAAGTGCCATTGAACCGTTTATGCTTGATAAAATGAGCGATGCTAACAGAACGCAAGTGGAAACGTATTTAGGGTCGCTGTGGAATCATATGGTGGATGGAATTGCTAAAAATAGAAATATTACATCAAAAGATATTAATGATATGGCTAATAACTTGTCAATTAGAAGTCCAGAAGATGCTGTTAAATATAAATTAGTTGATGCATTAAAATATGAAGATGAAGTATTTAGTGATATTCGAAAGAATATTAGTTTAAGCGAAAGTGATAAAATTAATTTTGTGTCTTTAAATAAATATTCTGGCGTAGCTAAAGAATCAAAAATATCTAAAGATAAAATTGCGGTGATTTATGCCGTTGGTGAAATTGAAAGTGGAGAAGGTGATGATTCGAAAATTGGAAGTGTGCGTATTGCCAAAGCCATTAGAGATGCTCGTTTAGATAAAAATGTAAAAGCTATTGTATTACGTGTTAATTCTCCAGGTGGAAGTGCTTTAGCTTCTGATGTTATTTGGAGAGAAACTGTACTTGCTCAAAAAGCAAAACCATTTATTGTTTCAATGGGTGATGTGGCTGCAAGTGGAGGTTATTATATCAGTTGTGCAGCCGATCGGATTTTTGCTCAACCTAATACCATTACTGGTTCTATTGGTGTGTTTGGGATGATTCCTAATGCTCAAAAAGCATTATCAGAAAAATTAGGAATTACGATTGACACAGTTAATACGAATAAACATAGTGATGTGGGGACTATTTTAAGAGGTGCATCATCAGAGGAATTTGAGTATGTGCAACAAAGTGTTGGGCATATTTATGATGTTTTTATTACTAAAGTAGCTGCCGGCAGGAAAACGTCGAAAAATAACATTGATAGCATAGGACAGGGACGAGTATGGAGTGGATCGGATGCTATTAAAATTAACCTAGTAGATGAGTTAGGTGGTATTAATGATGCTATTGCTTATGCAGCTAAGCAAGCCAAAGTTAGCGATTACAAATTGCAATTATTACCTAAACAAAAAGACCCATTACAAGAATTATTAGGAAACACAAAAGATGAGATGGAAGCTCGCGCCATGAAAACTAATTTAGGTGAACAATATAAATATGTGAAGCAAGTTAAAAGTGTATTGCAGTTAAAAGGTGTTCAAGCACGCTTGCCTTACGAGATGATTATAGAGTAGGTATTCTTCTTTATGTCGTATTAGTCATGCTGAACTTGTTTCAGTATCTCATGAGACCATGAAACAAGTTCAGGAGTGGCTTATTGTTTTTTTATTACTAACATTTTTTAAGAAATCCATTACTCTCTATCTAATTTTAAATACTTATTTTCACTAAAAATTAGACTTATGAAGAATTTATTTTTGTTATTATTGTCCTTTGTTGCTTTTACAGGATATACTCAAACTTCTTTAAAACCAGTTACATGGAGTGCTACTTATGTTTCAAATAGTGCCACTCAAGGAGAGATTCAATTTACAGCGACAATTGAAAAAAAATGGCACATTTATTCTCAGCGTCCCACAGATGTTGGACCAATACCTACTTCATTTACTATTTCGGCTAATTCTGATATCGAATTAATAGGTAAAGTAGTAGAAGAAAACGCGCATGAAGAGTATGTGCCTGCATTTGATGCAAAGGTGTTTGTGTTTTCTGAAAAAGCAGTTTTTAAACAAAAAATAAAATTAAAAAACCAAAAAGGAACGACGGTAAAAGCGACTTTAGAATTTATGAGTTGTAATGATGTTAAATGCTTGCCTCCTGATTTAATTGACTTCTCTGTAATAGTTCCGTCATCATTACAAAAAAAATAGCCTTTTTATGAATTTTATAATGTTGTGAGTTTAATTTGAAACTCAAAAACTCATTTTTGAAAATGGCCCTACTTTTATCAAATACAACTATACTATGTTAAAGAAATTATTTTCACTGTTTTTGCTGCTAGTTACTAGCATGTCTTTACTAAAAGCACAAGATAACCCTGTGCATTTTAAATTTGCTACTAAAAAGATTTCTGAATGTGAATATGATTTACAGTTTATTGCCTCTATTGATGATACATGGCATATGTACTCATTACACGAAGTAAAAGACCCAAAAGATACTCCTCCAAATCCAACCGTTTTTAGGTTTACGAAATCAGCTGATTATGATTTGGTTGGTAAAACTACAGAAAGTAAGCCAATCAAAGAATTTGATAAAGTATTTGAAATGGAGGTGCAGTATTTTATGCATACGGCCACATTTACACAGCGCGTTAAATTAAAAACAGATAAAAAAATTTCGATTAAAGGTAAGTTGGAATTTCAAGCCTGTACAGATGAAAAATGTATATTTCCGCCAGCTGATGATTTCGAATTTCAATTGCAAGGCAGTGCGACTTGTTTAAGCAGAACAGTATCTACTAATTCAATTTCAGATTTAGATGCAGTAAAATGTGTATGTGATACTCAAGCTATTGTGGCAGCAATTAATTCCCCAAAGAAAAATATAAATTCTAAAGTAAAACTATCTGAAGGTAAAAATGAAAGCGTTGATAAAACAGTTGTATCAGAAGTAAAGAAAGATGTTAAGGGGGAATGTCATTCGTTTAGTAAATTTCTATTAGGATTAGTTGCTGGTCTTGGTGCTGTGTTAATGCCTTGTATTTATTCGTTAATTCCATTGACAGTTTCGTTTTTCGTAAAAAGAAGTACAAGTAGAGCAGCAGGAATTAAAAATTCTTTATTGTATGGTTTCTTTATTGTTGTCACATTTGTAATTCCGACAATGTTAATTACCATCGCATTTGGTCCTGATGCGTTGAGTAATATTGCAACAAATACTTGGTTAAATTTATTTTTCTTCATTCTATTTATTGTATTCGCATTATCATTTTTTGGTTTATTTGAAATTACATTACCTAGTTCATGGGGGAATAAATTAGATGCAAAAGCAGATAAAGGTGGTGTATTAGGTATATTTTTTATGGCTGCAACATTAGTAGTAATTTCATTTTCTTGTACTGCTGGTTTTTTAGGTACGTTATTGGCAGCATTAGCAGAAGGTAATAGTTATTTATGTCCTTTAGCAGGTTTTACTGGATTTGGAACGGGAATAGCGTTGCCTTTTATGATATTTGCTTTCTTTCCTTCAATGTTGAATTCTCTTCCTAAATCTGGTGGATGGATGAATACATTTAAGGTTAGTATTGCTTTTATTGAATTAGCATTAGCAGTTAAGTTTTTAGCGAATGCAGATAATGTAAACGAATGGGGGTTTATAACTCGTGAGGTATTTATTACGCTTTGGATTGCCATTTTCGGTATGATGACATTTTACTTACTAGGAATGTTTAGAACTTCTCATGATAGTGAATTGAAACATATTTCGGTTGGGCGAATAATGATAGCAACTATTAGCCTAGCCTTTACTGTTTATTTAATACCTGGTTTATGGGGAGCTCCATTAAAATTAATATCTTCATTTCCTCCCCCTCATCATTATTCTGAATCTCCTAATGGTTTCGGTGGACATTCGGGAGGAACAGTGTCAGGGCAATCAACATTATCTTCGGATCCTGAATTAGCCGCATTAGAAAGTAAAAGAGTAACAGGTCCTGATGGTTTAATGTTATTTAAGAATGATTACGAAAGTGCATTAAAGTATGCAAAGCTAGTAAAGAAACCATTGTTCGTTGATTTTACAGGAAATGCTTGTGTTAATTGCAGGTTAATGGAATCAACGGTTTGGGTAACACCTGAGGTACTACCTATCTTGAGAGATTCTGTTGTTATTGTATCTTTATACGTAGACAGTAAAGTTGAGTTGCCCGTTGCTGAGCAAAAAGAAGTGTTTTGGTTTGGTAAACAACGTAAATTAGAAACGATAGGAAATAAATTTGCTTACTTTCAATCTACAAAATATGGTTCTAGCTCCCAACCGCAGTATGTTTTATTAAATCATGATGAATCCAATGCTACTACCGGTACAATGGGGACAGAAACAGATCAAAAAGTTTTTGCTTATTGGTTACAAACTGGCTTAACAAACTTTAAAGCAAAGAAATAAATCATGCGTTTTGTTATTCAACGAGTTTCTGAAGCTTCGGTTAAAATTGATGGTGCTATTTACTCCGACATACAAAAAGGTTTTTTAGTTTTAGTGGGCGTTGAAGAAACCGACACTAAAGAAGATGTAGATTGGCTTTGTCAGAAATTAATAGGCATGCGCATTTTTGCAGATGCCGATGATAAAATGAATTTATCGTTGCAAGACATTAACGGTGAGATTTTATTAGTTTCTCAATTTACTTTGTTCGCTTCTACTAAAAAGGGTAACCGACCTTCTTTTATTAAATCGGGGAAGCCAGACATTGCTATCCCACTATACGAATACTGTATTCAACAATTATCTCAACTACTTAACAAGCCTATTAAAACAGGGCAATTTGGTGCGGACATGAAAGTAAGTTTAGTAAACGATGGACCAGTAACTATTTTAATAGATAGTAAAAATAGGGAGTAGATAGTCAAATAACCATCAAATAAGAAGATGTTGATAATCAGTTAATTGCCCTCTTATTTGTTCATAACTCTATCCTTTTATCAAATAACGAAAGTTAAAATTGTTGATAACTTGTTAATTCGGTCAAATAACAGTCAAATAAGTAATGTTTTGAATTTCAGTTATTTAGATTGAAATATAGCTAAGGTTTTAGTTAGTAATCAAATAAGATTACGCCCAATTCGGAATATACCTAACATATTTTCTAGATTTACTGTCAGGATCTTCCTCTTTTATTAAACCAGCTTCAAATGTTTCTTTTATTATTCGAGAAACCATAGCGGCATTTTCGTCTGAAATTTTAAAACGTTCTCTTAAGCTTTGATTACTCATTTTTTCATTCATTACATATTTCAAACATGCGTGTTGATAACAGGCTCTAATCCTATCTTTTTTATCCATATCTGAGAATTTAAGATATGCGTAAATTATAACTTTTGTGTGTTTTTCCTGAACTTGAATATCGATTGCGGGTAATTGAAACATTTCAATAAATGAAATTACTTTATCAATACCGCTTCCTTTTTCTTCGCATATTCTAAAGCGTCTCATTATACTTGCTAGGTCTTCATTTCGAGATTGATATTCATCAATAAAACGATATGGTGTAATAAGTGGTTGGCCAGGATTAGAAATTTCTATTCTATCTGAATAAATTTCAACCATAGGTCCAGTACCTCGTTCAGAAAAGTCTTGATGAATAATAGCATTGGCAACAAGTTCTCTTATTGCAATTTCTGGATACATCGTTACATTATCTCTAAGAGCCTGACCAATAACTTCATTAGAAGGCAAAAGGGCATTAATGAATTTTATAAGTCTTTCAAATCCTAAAGCATATCCGTAAATTCCTTCTTGATCTTTTAGAGTTTTTAATTTATTCTTGCCATCATATTGTATTACTCTAATAGATTTTCTTTTGATAGTGTCGAAGTCTGGAATATTTTTAGCAAATAATAAGGCACCTAAATTTGTAATTAAATATCCGTTTGATATTGTTTTAATAAATTTCTCTGATTCAAATTTTTCAATAACTCCACTTCTATTGGAAGGATAAGGGATTTTTAATAAATCAAAATAGCATTGTGTATCTAATAGTTTAATTATATCTTCAGCTGAATCTACATGTAAAGCAGTAGACTTCTCAAATAATTGCTTAGGTGCTTTTCCCCATATTTTTCTTTCTTTTTCCGGGAATTCATTTAAAGGCCTTGTAATACTGCCAACTCTAATGTAATCCTTATGAAAAAATTTTGTTGGTTGATTATGAGCCGATTGAATTTGAAAAATAGATATTAATTTATCTGAATATATGGTTTCATAAATAGTAACTTCTATCCTTGGTGAAATTCTCTGCAATAACCAGTGTTCTAATTCTTCTTTTTGAACTTTTTCTGCTTTTGGTCTAAATGTTGTGCCTAATAACTTTAAAGTTTTATCATCAATTCCAAAAACTAAATATCCAAATAATTCATTTTGTAAACAAGCACCATTACTTAGTGCAGATATATATTCTCCTATGTCATCAGGTGATTGATAGTTTAGCTTAAATTCGGCCCATTCACATTCTTTTGGAAGTTTGAGTAATCTTTCAATTAATTTGTGTAATTCGGATTCTGTCATTTATCAATATTTATTCTATTAAGAGTCAATCGTATCAAATTTACATATAATTATATTTAGTAGATATAAACTTTACAAAGTCTTCATCTCTTCAATCATCAATTGAATAGAGGTGGTTCCTCTAAACTCGTTTACTTTTATTTTGTAAACAATGTCAACAGGAATGTTGCGTTTAAAGAAATTTAAAAAATCACCTTTATTAAAAGCAATGGCTTCTACTTTAGTGAGCTGTGTATTTGGTTGGTATAGTTCCAATTTTAAATGATTAGTCCCAACTACTTTAGCAAAGCCTGTATCTAATACACCACGGCTTACAAATACTGGTGTCATGTTATGTGGGCCATGTGGAGCAAACTGATTTAAGATGCGGATTAGTTTTTCGTTAATATCATCTAAAGCAATTTCTAAATCTACTTCCACTACTGGTACAAGCATATCATCGGTGATGGTTCGTGATACTTCATTTTCAAAAGCTTCAATAAAGGCTTTGACGTTTTCTGTTTTTAATGATAAACCAGCGGCAAATTTATGCCCACCAAATTGTTCTAATAAGTGAGAGCAATTTTCAATTGCGGTGTAAACATCAAAATCTTTCACGCTACGTGCCGAGCCTGTTGCCATACCATTTGATTCGGTTAAGATAATGGTTGGCTTATAATAGCGTTCAATCATTCGTGACGCCACAATACCAACTACACCTTTGTGCCAACTCGGATTAAATAATACCGTTGATTTTTTGAAAGGGGTAATAGGATCTAAATCCATGGTTTCAAACGCTTCGTCAGTAATACTAATATCTATGTCTCGGCGTTGAGAATTGGTTTCGTTTATTTTCTTAGAAAATTCCGTGGCTTCATCGGTGTCACTAATTAATAGTTCAACTGCTTTGGAGCCATGTTCAATACGTCCTGCTGCATTAATACGAGGAGCGATTGTAAACACTAGGGTATTGATGTCTAGCTCTCTATCCTGTTGTTTATTTAAAGCTAATAATGCTTTTAACCCAGGACGAGGATCCGCATTTAATTTTTTTAATCCAAAATGCGCGAGCACTCGGTTTTCTCCAGTAATCGGAACAATATCCGCGGCAATACTAGTGACTACTAAATCTAAGTATTCAAACACTTCTTGTTCATCAATACCATTTTGAATACAAAAAGCTTGTGCTAATTTAAAACCAATACCACAACCCGCTAGTTCTTTGTAAGGGTAGGGGCAATCGTGTTGTTTTGGATCAAGCACTGCAATTGCATTTGGAATTTCATCACCAGGTAAGTGATGGTCACAAATAATAAAATCAACGTTTTTAGAATTAGCGTAATCAATTTTATCATTGGCTTTAATTCCGCAGTCTAAAGCAATAATTAAAGAATAATTATTTTCGGCGGCATAATCAATACTCTTAAACGAAATGCCATATCCTTCGGCATAACGATCAGGAATATAGTAGCGCATTTCGGGGATGTATTTTTTAAAGAAACTATATACTAAAGCTACAGAAGTGGTTCCATCCACATCATAATCTCCAAAAATCAAAACTTTCTCTTTATTAGCTATGGCTTTTACAATGCGTTCTACCGCCATACCCATGCCTTTCATTAAAAAAGGATCGTGTAGCATCTCTAAACTCGGACGAAAAAATGTTTTAGCGTCATCAAAAGTTTTTATACCTCTTAAGGATAAAAGTTTTGCAATAGTAGCGTCAACCGATAAGGCGGTTTGCAAAGAAGAAACTTCTTCTACATGTTGTATTTGATGTATGTTCCATTTCTTTTGCACGAATGTAAATCTTAGTGTTTAATTAATGTCACCTCGAGCGAAGTCGAGAAGCGATCCTATTCAATTATTTGTTCTCGACTTCGCTCGAACTAACATAATTGAAGTATGCGAACTAAGCAATGTTATGATAAACGGTCATGATATCATCATCATCTTCCATTTTATCAATCATTTTTTTAAATTCAATTTCCTCTTCTTCCGTTAACTCTTTCGTAGTTGTTGGAATATAAGTTTTGATAGTTTCCTTAACGGTATATTTTTTCTCTTCTAATCCTGCTTGCATCGAACCAAAATCAGTAAAAGCAACTTGTACAATTAATTCATTGTTTTCATCGTCCCATGTTAATTCTTCAGCACCGTAATCAATAATATCTAATTCCACATCATCATGGTTTAAACCAGTTGAATCTATTTTAAATAAACCTTTGCGCTCAAACATAAAACTTACAGAGCCAGTTGTTCCTAATGAACCATTATTACGACTAAAGTAAACACGTAAGTTAGCAACCGTACGAGTGGGGTTATCGGTAGCACATTCTACTAATACAGGAACACCAAAGGGGCCGTATCCTTCATACACAATCTCATCAAAGTTCGACGAATCTTTCTCCGAAGCGCGTTTAATAGCACTTTCAACGTTAGTTTTAGGCATGTTTACTGCTTTTGCATTGGCAATACACGCTCTTAATTTTGGGTTTAATTCAGGATGAGGTCCGCCTTGTTTAACGGCCATCACAATTTCACGTCCTATTTTAGTAAACTGCTTCGCCATTTTAGCGTAGCGTTTAAACATTGTAGCTTTTCTGGTTTCAAAAATACGTCCCATAATCTGTAAATCTTAAATTATCTAAATTTCGACAAATTTAACTCAAATTCCCAATTGCTTCACTACATTTACTATAAATTAAGAACAAAAAATGAGCACTTTCCAACCATTAGATACTTTTCAAGTTCATATAAAATTGCCCGATATTTTTACTCGCCGTTTTGCTGCTTTAATTCCTCAGCAACGCGAGCGCGTAAATCAATTAATGGAAGAACGAACCATTTTAAACTATGCCTTAGATATGGATCGTAGTCAGTTATGGGTAACCATGCAGGCAAAAGATCAAGAAGCAGTAATGGATATTTTAGCTACTTTCCCTATTATTAAAGAGGTGAAAGTAGAAATTTTTGAATTAGCCTTTTTCGACTCAGCTCCAATGGGATTGCCTGATTTGATAATGAATTAAGGTTATTTACGGAATGAATATTTAGGACGAAGGTGGTTTAAAACCAATAAAAAAAAGAGGCTATTTCTCAAATGAAATAGCCTCTTTTTTATCAATCATGATTATTTATTAATCATTAATTTATGATTTAAAGAACTATTCTCAGAAACAATATTTAATTGATACACACCGTTTGCTAAGTGTGATAAATCTAATGATGTTTCGAAAGAAGAAGTTGTTTGAGTAAATACTTTTTTACCATTGATATCAAATACATTAACTTGAGTATTTAATACAGGTGTTTTAACAACCACTATACCATTTGATGGATTTGGATAAATAGATACTAAATCAGCGTTTAATTTTTGAATATTAGTAGCAACACTGCCACTGATAGAACCATCAAACACAACATCATCAATACTAAATGTTCCACTAGATGCTTCACTATTCCAGCCATAAAAGCGGAACGAAGTAGCTGTTGCGAAAGTAAACGTCGAAGCTGTTAAATTCACTAAACTTCCTAAATATGACGAACTCGCATCAGGAACAATAAAAAACTCGTTAGTACCTTCTACAGTGATATTTGTATTTGAAGTAACCGAAGCTGGTAAATTAGCATTATAAGTATCTAAACTAGATCTTACAGCATAACTTCTAACACCTGTACCCGAACGTTGAAATTTTAATCCAATTGAATTTAATGTAACCGTATAACCATTTACTGGCGTTAATGTTACTTCATAATATTGTGTTGTACTAATTGAGCCAGTCATACTAGAATAAGTAGTTGCACCAGCTACTCCACCTACTGGCCAACCAACAAACGAAAAACGTCCGCCAGCATTAGGATTTGTAGAAGGAGTACCAACTGCTACAAATGAACCACAAGTTATACCTGTAACAGTTGGGCTAGGAGTTGGATCTGTTGTACCCGACACGGTTGTTGTAGCGGCAAAATCATAAGTTACTGTAAAAGTAGTTTGTGCACTTGCTAATAATCCGGTAAAAATTAAAGCATTTAATAGTAATTTTTTTATCATAATTGTTATTTTATATTTCGACAAATTTACGCCATTATTATCTAATAGAATGTTAAGCTGACATCAATAATAACCGCTAAATGTCAATTTTAACAACATTTTTTTTAAAACTAGGCCTCTTTTTCGGTAAAAATAATGTTTAGGCTTTCTAATTCCGTTAGCATTGGCTCGTAAATATCTTTTACTGTTGGAATTTGTACACCATACAATTTAAATTTACCTGTTAAGAAATTTTTAATCGTAATAGCCAAAGGTAAGCCCACTGTTTTTGCCATCGCGGTATGCACCTCATCATCACCAATTACAACTAAAGAAGAATCTAACTTTTTGTTTACTCCATTTAAGGTATATTCAAATTGATGTTGCATCACAATCATATCCTTATCACCAGCTTTTAGCAACCATTTTTCTTCTAACAGATTTTGTAATAATTCGGCTGGTGAGCCTTCTTTCATTGTAATCTTTCTATTTGAAAACAATTCTAAAAACTCTAATTTAGATATTACCTCAGCATCTATATCAGCGCCCATAAACGCCACTAATTTTTCTTTGACAGTAGCTGTTCCTTTAGGTAAAAACGATTCTAATAAATCAGTATAAGTTAAGGTATTTGCATTTTTAATTTTATAAGTATCATCTGTTAAGCCTAATTTTACAAACACATTCCAAGCTTTGCAATAACCTGGCATACGCAAGGTGCCACGCAACATGGTACTAGCCTCGTTTAATCCATAAGGCTCTTTATAACCAATGCTATCACGATTTGCATACGCATCAAATTTTCCGTAACCATCCACTTCAATCGTTTCTATTTGAGTATAAATACGATTGTAGGGAATAAATTTCAGTTTCCCTTCTTCAATAAATTGTGCAGTGCCTTGCCCTGCTAAAATCACATTACGAGGATTCCAACTAAACTTGTAGCCCCACGGATTATCGTTGCTCTCTGGAGCTACCAGGCCGCCACAAAAGGATTTAAAGCTGGTTATTTTTCCGCCCTTCTCTTGTATCTCATGAATTACTTTCATAGCCGAAGCATGATCAATGCCCGGATCTAAGCCACACTCATTTAATAACAATATGTTTTTTTGTTTGGCTTCCGCATCTAAGTCTTTCATATCTTGACTCACATAACTAGCCGTAGCAATATGTTTTCCTAAACGAACACAATCTCTCGCTACATCACCATGCATAAAAGCTGGTAACATGGATATCACAAAATCAGCTTGTGTAATTAACTCTTCTCTTAAGGATATATTATTTACATCAAATTCTACTGCCGTAGCAATATCTTTGTATTTACTTATTTTAGATTCTACGGCTGCTTTATTAGCGTCGGCAATTGTTATATGCCAAGCGTATGTTTTTGCGTTCGATAAAAAATAATCGATTAAACTAGATGAAGAGCGACCAGCGCCAATGATTAATATTTTGCTCATAAAATAATTTCTACACAAAAATAACCTTAAATTTGTTATCAAAACAGATTATATGGTTCAAAAGATAAAAGTCCTATTTTATTTACTTTTTTGTGGACTTTCTATTCATTCCCAAAATAATGCCTTAGTTATTTTTAGCGAATCTGGTCATCCCTTTTTTTTATCTGTCAATAAAGAGTCAATTAATAAAATTGCTCAATCAAACATAAAAGTATTTGATTTAGCATTGGGTTGGAATTTAATTGAAATAAAAATTCCGAGTATTATTAAAGAATTGCGCTACAAGGATTCTATTTTACTAAGCACTAAATCTAAATTTATAAACAAAGAGTTTACTTATGTTTTAATTGAAAAAGAAAACGAATTAGCATTGCAATTCAAATCTGTTTCCGAATTATCTGGACCAGTAAATCCTCCAGTTCCGGAAGCTCCAAAAGAAGAAGTGCCTCTAGTAGATAATAGTATTTACGGTAATTTATATCAAGCAGTAAATAACAAGCCAGTTTTTTATAAAAACTATGATGCAGAAACAAATACTTGTAAAACCAATTTATCGGATAAAGAAATTAAATATGCTCTTAACTTGTTTAAAAAAGCAAATGACAATGAAGCAGCTTGCCGATACTTAAACCAAATTTTAGAATTGAATTGTTATAATACCCTTCAGTTAAAAGAATTATTAGAATATACCCCCATTGATATGGATAAATTAAATTCTGCAAAAAAAGCTTATAGTCACATAACAGATTTACAAAATATCAATACCTTACTGCCCATCTTTAAATATCAAACTATGAAAGACTCCTATACCTCTTTCATTAAAGAGCAAGCTGATATTGTAAAGCAAAAAAACATGAATTGTAAAATGCCTTTAGATGATAAAAAATTTGAAAGCATTTATAGTAGAATAAAAAACACTGGCTATGATAATGATAGACTAATCGTTTCTAAAAAAGCTTTAGCAGATGTTTGTTTATCAAGTATTCAAATAAAAAAGATAAGTGAATTGTTTACACATGATAGAGAAAAATTAGAATTTATAAAATACACATTCAATGTTTTAACTGATAAAGAAAACGCAAAACTATTTGCAGAGGAATTTCAATATCAAGGAACAAAAGACGACTATTTAAAATACATATCTAACTAAAATGGAAACAAAAAAACTAAGTATTATTGGTTTATCAGGAGCAATTGCTGTAGCATTAGGAGCTTTGGGTGCACACTTTTTAAAGAGCAAATTAGACACAGGTTTAATTACACCCGATCAATTAAATGGTTTTGATACCGCCGTAAAATATCAAATGTACCATACGTTAGCCATGTTGGCATTAGTTTTATTATCTAAAACTATCTCTCATAAATTTATTAATTGGGCTTTTAATTGTTTTTTAATTGGGATTGTGATGTTCTCTGGTTCGTTATATTTTTTATGTACTCGCCATTTATTTGGTGCCGAGTGGTTAAAAGCACTGGGCCCCATTACTCCCATTGGAGGTTTGTTTTTTATAACTGGCTGGGTATTTTTAGGTTTAGTAGGATTAAATAAAGAATCTAAATCGTGAATTTAAGC
Organism: Bacteroidia bacterium; assembly: GCA_044238845.1. Classification (GTDB taxonomy): domain Bacteria; phylum Bacteroidota; class Bacteroidia; order B-17B0; family Aurantibacillaceae; genus UBA4416. The sequence goes on along the minus strand of JBIICN010000001.1, from coordinate 131,312 downwards.
GGCGAATTAATTGCCATTCTCACCACACTGTGTTGGAGTTTAGGTATTTTTCCATTTACCGAAGCTGCCAAACGAATTGGTTCCGCTCCATTAAATCAGTATCGATTATTATTGGCTTGGATTATTATTTCTGTCATTTTGTTTTTTTGGAATGATTTAAATATCATTGACTTATTTATAAAACCTCAACCCTATCATTATGTGTTTTTAGGCTTATCCGGTATTATTGGCTTTTCAATTGGCGACTATTGTAGCTTTACTTCTTTTAAATTATTGGGACCAAAACTAGGAAGTTTATACACCACTTTTGCGCCTGGCGCCGCATTAGTAATTGGCTACATTGCTTTAAATGAAAGCATCAATTGGATTGGAATTATTGGCATTTTTATTACCATAGCGGGTGTCATCTGGTTAACACTTTCCAAAAAAGATTCAGCGGCGGCTTCAAAAATTGGATACACCAGAGATAAAAAAGGAATTGCCTTTGGAATAGTTGGCGCTTTATGTCAAGGTACGGGCTTAGTACTTTCTAAATATGGCATGGATTATTATTCTGAAAAATTACCAACCATGCATGCGGTGTGGATTCGATTATTATTTGCTTTTTCTGCTGCATTTTTTGTCTCGCTTTTAGCTGGCAAATTAAAATCAAATAGTAAGCCCATTTTTACCAACGAAAAAAACAATTTACCATTTATGTTTTTAGGTACATTATTAGGCCCGGTTATGGGTGTTACTTTATCCTTATTTGCCATTCAAAAATTAGAAGTGGCCGTAGCACAAACCATTTTCGCCCTTTTACCTCTTTTTGTATTACCAATAAGCCTTATTGTTTATAAAGAAAAAATTACCATCCAATCTGTTTTTGCCTGTTTTATTGCCTTTTCGGGGGTATTATTACTTATTTGGAGAAATAAGTTTTAACTGATAATTTAACAAAATAATTTCTAAGAAAATATGGTACATAAACAATATTATACGTTTGGCATATACGGTATATTATTTATAGCACTATACTTTATTTTTTTTCAGCATTTAGATAGTTTTCATATCAGAAATTGGGACGAATCAATGTTTGCCGTAAACGCCTATGAAATGAACAATAATAATAATTTTATTGTGCCTTTTTATAAAAGCGTACCTGATATGTGGAACTCCAAGCCCCCACTGCAATTATGGTTTCAGGTATTATTTATTAAATTAATTGGGTATAACGAATTAGCAATTCGTTTACCATCAGCCATAGCTAGTTCAGGTTCAGCATTATTATTGTTTTTATTTTTCAAAAAAAGAACATCTATCATATTAGCTCTGTGTGTTTTTTTTGTTTTTGTAAGTTCCGGAGGTGTATCTTCATTTCATGCTGGCAGAACAGGAGATGCGGATGCATTATTATCTTTTTTTATGCTATGTTACTGTATTGCTTTTTATAAATGGTTATTTGAAAACAATCAAAAATCAATTCTCTATTTTTTCATCTTTTTAACACTAGCGTTTTTGACTAAAAGTATTGTAGCCTTACTATTTTTACCAGCTATTTTAGTACTCATATTCTACTTCAAAAAACCAAAGATATTATTTGGCAATAAGTGGTTTTATATTGGACTTGTTTTTTGCTTAAGTTTTTGTATTGGTTTTGTACTTTTAAGAAACTCTCAAAACAAAGGATACATTGATTATATTTTAAATAATGATGTTAATAGAATTAATAATGTTATTGAATCTCACGAAGAACCTTTTGATTTTTATATCAATAATTTATTTAATTATCGTTTTATATGGTTTTTATTCGTTCTTCCTGGCATAGTTTTATTATGGATTAATAAAAAACATAAACACTGGGCTATCTTTATCATACTATTATTTATTTCCTACTTTTCAGTAATTTCCATTTCAACAACAAAACTAGAATGGTATGATTTACCTTTATTTCCAATACTTTCAGTGTGTGCTGCATACACATTATACAATCTTTATTTAAAAACAGAATTCCTTCAAACTAAATTATTTACTGTTTTATTTTTACTGTTTACATTTTCAATTCCTTGCTATTTTTCTTTCAGAAATGCTTATAAAAGTGAAATAAATCCATCCGAAAAAAAATTAGAGATACTGACAGAATATGCATTTCGAAATTCAAAAAACGCTTCGCTAAATAATGTTGTTTTTTTTACTACAGATTATGATAGAGCGTTATATTTTTACAAATACAAACAAAACACTAAGGGCTCCGATTTTCAAATCACAACAGATGTGGCAAGTATCAAAATCAATTCTACAATCATCGTTTCTAATGATTCATTAAAACATCTTATATTCAAAAATTTTAACTGTGAAATTGTCGACTCATTAAAATCTGCAATTAAAATTAACATTACCACCTTAAAATAACCTTTAAGTTTACAATACCTTCATTTTAATGTATTTAGCTCAATTCCATTCTGTTGAAATTTTGTAGTTTTTCATTTTTGATAGAAAATTTCTTACCTTGGAGAGTTCTAAAAAATGAAGAAAAATGAAATTTTTATATAGCCTTACTTTATTAACTTTAAGCTTTAGCTTGTTTTCTCAAAGAGGAAAGGATGGCACCCCGACTATTACTGCTGCAAATACAATAGTTAATGCATATACTCCATTAACAGCTAACGTTATCTCTGGCTCAACCACTTTAAACGTTGGTAGCTCGGCTGCATTTGCGGTTGGCGATTTAGTATATATTATTCAAATGCAAGGTGTAAATGTAAACGCGTCTGATAATGGAGGCAATTTTTTTGGAGATCCTAATTCTGCTTTACCTGTCGACACAACCTATGGTAAAATAACCAGTTACAATAATACAGGAATGAATGAGTTTGCTCAAATAAATTCAATCCCAAATAGCACATCTATTGTTATTGATTGTGGGCTTAAAAACACATATGATGTTACTAAAAACTATACAACTGCATCAGGAAAAAATATTGTTCTATTAGGAAATGTTCAAGTTATTAGAGTGCCTCGTTATTCTTTTTTAACGTTAAGTGGAGCTGCTACAATTTCATGTCCTCAATGGAACGGAAGTACTGGTGGTATTGCTGTTGTTGAAGTTGAAAACAATGTGGTATTAAACTCTGCTGGTGCATTCAATGTATCAGGAAGAGGATTTAGAGGTGGGGCAGTTTTTAACTACACACCAACAGCGATTATTAGTAGTGACAAATACGGTGCAAATAAATCGCAAGAAGGGGGCGCAAAAGGAGAATCCATTGCAGGTGATTCGGCTATGTATAGAAATTATGCTTCTGTTTTTTGTAGAGGTAATATGGCTAATGGTGGCGGTGGCGGAAACTCCCACAACGCTGGCGGTGGAGGAGGATCCAATGGGCACAGTGGAATTCCATTTAATAGTTTAGGAAATCCAACAACTGGTTTTAATACTATTTGGAATTTAGAGTTTGCAGGGATGGCGACAAATGCGTCTTCTGGCGGCGGACGAGGCGGTTATTCTTTTTCAAACAGTAATCAAAATGTTTCAACGGTTGCACCTGGAACATATAGCACACCCTCAAATGCTTGGGGTGGAGATAAACGAAGAGCTGTTGGTGGTTTTGGAGGAAGGCCGCTCAATTATATAAATGGAAGATTATTTTTAGGCGGCGGCGGCGGAGCAGGACAAGGTAATGACAATCGAGCTAGTGCAGGTGGAAATGGCGGTGGTTTAGTTTACTTAATTTGTTATGGCAATGTAAGTGGTTCAGGAACAATTTTGGCAGATGGTGCCAATGCAAATAACACAGGGTCAGGCTGTTCTTCAAATGATGGAGCTGGCGGCGGCGGCGGCGGCGGCGCTATTGTTTTAGATGTAAACGGAACTATCAATTTAACAGCGGGCACAGCCTTAAGTGCTAATGGTGGTAATGGAGGAAATGTCAATTTTAATTGTGCTTTTTCTAATGCAACAGCTTATGGCCCTGGTGCTGGCGGCGGCGGCGGCTACATAGCCTCTACAGGAACTTTACCAAGTAATACGATTGTAGGAGGAAATAACGGAACTGTTACAGGTAATGCTAATAATATTGGAAATAATTTTCCTCCAAATGGTGCAACAAGAGGAGGTTCTGGTGGTACAGGCTCAATAAATGCCTATACTTTAACGCCATCTGCTAGTCAAACACTTTGCACCAATCAAGCATTTACGGTTACTGCAACATCTACAGAACCAGGTGTTTCAATTAATTGGTATAATACGCTTGTTGGTGGAAGCGCCATTGCAACAGGTACAGTTTATGCATCATCAGGTTATACAACTGCCGGAACGTATACATTATTTGCTGGTGCTTGTTCTGGAACTTATCGTCAACCAATCATCATTACTGTAAATGCTGGTTTAAATATTACAGTAAATAGCCCTACTATTTGCCCTTCACAAACAGTGACCTTAACAGCAAGTGGTGCTACAACTTATACATGGGTAACAGGTGCGCCTAATTCAAATACTTTATCTGTTTCGCCATCATCAACTACAATTTATACCGTTAATGCAACGTCGGGTACATGTGTAGGATCAAATACTACTGCTGTGGTAGTTAGTGCTGTTCCAACTCTTACGGTTGCAAATGCAAATATTTGTTCAGGTAACTCTGCAATTTTAACAGCAAGTGGTGCGGCTAGTTATACATTATCGCCAAGTACAGTATTTACAACTACAATATCTGTTAATCCCACTACAACTACTAATTATACTATAACTGGAAGTAATGGAGCGTGTACTAATTCTATCGCCGCAACTGTTAGTGTTACGGCAACTCCAACCATTACAGGGGTTGCAAATACTACCATTTGTCCAACTCAAACTGTATCGTTTACTGCAGGCGGAGCAAATTCATTTACCTGGCAACCAACTAATTTTGTAGGTGCAACTTATACAATTTCACCAGTATCTAGTACAACGGTTTCTGTTATTGGCTCAAATGGAACTTGTACTTCATTAGCAACAGCAAGCGTTACTATTGGAACAGGAATTTCTATTACAGTTAATAGTCCAACTATTTGTGCAGGGCAAACTGCCACACTAACAGCAGGTGGTGGAGCAACCTCTTATACTTGGAGCTCGGGGCCGCCAAACACAAATACCTTAAGTGTATCTCCGACAATAACTACTACATATACAATATTAGGAACAAATGGCGCTTGTAGTGGAAGCAACGCCGCTGTTGTAACTGTAGTTTCTGTACCTTCTGTATCTGTTACAAACTCAGCAATTTGTTCAGGTAACTCAGCAATATTAACAGCAAGTGGTGCGGCTAGTTATACATTATCGCCAAGTACTGTGTTTACAAATTCTGTATCTGTTAGTCCTAATACTACAACTAACTACACCATTACTGGTTCAAATGGAACATGTACAAATACAATTGCAACAACCGTTAGTGTTACAGCAACACCAACCATTACTGGTGTTGCAAATACTACCATTTGTCCAACTCAAACTGTATCGTTTACTGCAGGCGGAGCAAATTCATTTACCTGGCAACCAACTAATTTTGTAGGTGCAACTTATACAATTGCACCAGTATCTAGTACAACGGTTTCTGTTATTGGCGCAAATGGAACTTGTACTTCATTAGCTACAGCAACGGTTACTGTTGATAATACGATTTTATCAACCTATACTTTAGCTGTATCAACGTGCCCAACCGAAACAGTGGCTTTATTTGGAACAGGAACAAACTCAGCTACAACAACCTATACTTGGAGTAATGGGGTAAACACCTTCTCGCAAACTGTAGCTCCAATAAATACGACAACTTATGTCGTGAATGGTACATCATTAAGCGGTTGCCCTGCATTATCAGGAACAGTGATAGTTAATGTTAACTCTATTTCTGCAAGCTTTAGTGGATTAAATTCTACTATCATGTCGGTAGGAGAAACTTTAAACTTAACTAATACAAGTACAGGTGCATCTTCTATCTTATGGGATTATTGTAATGGCCTATCTACTAACTCAGTTGTTACAGTTCCTTTAGCTGATACTGGATCCTGTTGCATTAAATTAGTGGCTACAAATGCTACTTGTAAAGATAGTGTCATAAAATGTGTTACTATTATTACTGAAGCCGTAGTTGTGATTCCAAATGTTTTTACTCCAAATGGAGATACTAAAAACGATATTTTTAAAATTGCTTCGACTGGATTAAAAAGTTTAAATTGTATTATTTACGACCGTTGGGGATTAAAAATGTATGAATGGGATGGTGTTAATGGCTATTGGGATGGAAATACTAAAAATGGTAACGCGTCCGATGGCACCTATTTTTATATCATTAATTATACTGATTTAAAAGATAAATCTGTAACCGCAAAAGGCCACTTGAATTTATTTAAATGATAAATATCAATATAAAAAAGTAAATAAATGATAATTTAGCAGCTGAAAGGCTTATTATCTTTGCTTAGTTTTTAAATGAAACCTTTATGAACGAATTTAGAGAAGAACTTCTTATTTTAATCTCAATACCTATATATACCGTTGTAATAGGTGTTGAGATTTTATATAGTTATTTTAAACATAAACATTATTATTCCACCAAAGGTCTTTTATCAAACTTATACTTAACCTCTCTCAATTTCTCTTTAGATATTTTAGTAAGAGGAATTTGTTTAGCAGTGCTTTGGTATTTCTATCAATTTAAGCTCACCAGTATTGATAAAACGATTCATCCAATTTTATATTGGACGGCTTTATTGTTTGCAGAAGATTTTATGTTTTATTGGATGCATCGTATCGATCACTATTGTCGTTTCTTTTGGGCCGTTCATGTGACGCATCATTCTTCTGAAGAATTTAATTTAACGGTTGGTTTCCGTTCTTCTGTTTTCCAACCATTATATCGTTTTGTGTATTTTATTCCATTGTCCCTAGTAGGATTTGATCCACTGGATGTCATGTTTATGTATGCGGCTACTCAAATTTACGGCATCTTAATTCACACAAAAACAGTTGGTAAATTAGGTGCATTAGAATGGATTTTATCAACGCCCTCTCACCACCGAGTTCATCACGCTAGCAATATTAAATATCTTGATAAAAACATGGGAATGATTTTTATTATCTGGGATAGAGTATTTGGCACCTTTGCTAAAGAAGAGGAAGAAGTTGTTTATGGATTAACCTCCAATATAGAAACGTACAACCCAATTACGATGGTGTTTCATGAATGGAAAGCAATTTATCAAGACTTAAAAAAACAAACTTCTCTCAAAAATAAAATTATGTACGTATTTGGACCTCCAGGATGGAGCCATGACGGTAGCCGAAAAACATCTAGTCAATTACGGGCTGAATTAAAGTCAAAATAAGCCATTTCAAATCAACGGTAGATTGCTTATATTTACATCATATGGCAAACGTATTTACATTATTTAAACGCGTCACACATTTTTTAACTCATAATTTATGGCGTGTTAGACTAGATAAGCTTAGTAAAAAACAAGGATTTTTTGTGAGACAGTTACGAGTTTTTTCATTAGCAATAAAGGGATTTAATGAAGATAAATGTTTGTTAAAAGCTACAGCTCTAACATATTATTCGTTGTTTTCAATTGTGCCAATTATTGCTCTAGCATTTGCTATTGCGAAAGGCTTTGGATTTGAGCAAAGCTTGCAGCAAGATTTATTATTAAAATTCCAAGATCAAAAAGATATTTTAACGCAAGCATTTGTTTATGCTGATAAAATGTTAGCTAACACAAAAGGTGGATTAATTGCGGGAGTTGGAATTGTTTTGTTGTTATGGTCAATCATAAGTCTATTAAATAGTATTGAAAATAGTTTTAATGAAATTTGGGAAATAAAAAGAGGAAGAACTTGGACAAGAAAAATAACAGATTATTTGTCTATCATGTTAATTGGCCCTGTTTTTATTATACTTTCAGGGGGACTAACTGTTTGGTTAAAAACTGGTTTAGATACTGTTGCTTCTAATGTTTCAATTATTAGTCCTGCCACAGCTTTATTTTTAAAACTATTTGCTTTTACTTTGATGTGGGCGATGTTTATTTTTTTATATGTAGCCTTACCTAATACAAAAGTAACGTTTAAAGGAGCAGCCATGGGATCATTAGTTGCCGCTTTATTATTTGAATTATTACAATGGGCTTATGTATCTTCTCAAATTGGCGTTGCTCAATACAACAAGATTTATGGAAGTTTTGCAGCTTTACCACTTTTTTTGGTTTGGGTACAATACTCTTGGTTTGTAGTGCTATTTGGAGCAGAGTTAACTTTTGCCCATCAAAATGTAGACCATTATGAATTAGAAAATGAAATCAATAATATTAGCGATAGATATAAACGCGTCATAGCCTTAATGATTGCTAACTATGTGATTAAAAATTTTAATGAAGGTAAAAAGGCATTAACATCTATCGAAATTGCAACTAAATTAGATTTACCAGTAAGATTAGCTCGAGTCGTAATTAATGAATTTACCGAAACTGGTGTTTTTAATGAAGTTAAAATGACAAATGACAAAGAGATAGGTTATCAGCCTGGCATTTCAGATTCTAAACTAACCGTAAAATTTATTATCGATAAATTAGATGAGAAAGGTGTAAATCATTTGCCGATTGATGACAGTCGTGAATTAGCAATAGTTAATCGGTTAATGAAAGATATGGATGAAGTATTAAATACTACTAAAGGAAATATGTTAGTGAAAGATTTAGTGTAATCATGATATTTATTCAACGTTTTTTTAAATGGCTTATTATTTTTTTGTTCTTGACTTTTTTTATTTTAAGTATTATACCTTATTTCTTTTCTAATCAATTAAAAGAATCTTCTAATAAGCCTTTTCATAACTCCTATTTTTTTACTTATAATCATACCAAATTTCATTTTAGATTGTTTGTCCCAAAACTCATTAAGCATAAAGCTTTATTAATACATGGTTTTAGCGCTAGTACTTTTTCTTTCAGAAACAATATAGATACATTAGTAAACAATAACACATTAGTAGTGGCAATGGATATGCCCGCCTTTGGTTATAGTGATAAATCTGCACACGCCAATTATACGGATACTAATAAAATAAATGCCATTCATTTTTTATTAAACCACATTGATCAATCATCTAATACAATCAAATGGCATTTAGTGGGGCACAGTATGGGAGGTTCGGTTATCGGACAATATGCTAGCAAATTTTCTGAACAAATACAGTCTCTAATTTTTATTGATGGCTTACCATTTTCACAAACACATTCAATATTTCAATCATTAGCATTATATCCACCTCTCTTAAAATGGGCTGATGTTATTTTGGAACATAAATTTTTAAATATCAAATCTTTTCAAGAATTGTTAAGTTCTGCATATAGCAAAGATGCTGATATCGAAAGTGCTACCGGTTACATGAAACCTTTTGAAGTAAATAATAGTGGTTCTGCTATTTTTAGAATGGCGGCTCATTCAGGTTATTCAAATACTAATGATTCTGTAATTAATAGTATTCCAAAACTAATTATTTGGGGTAAAAACGACCAATGGATTCCAATTACAAACGCAACCTCATACTTAAACAAATCCAATACCCAATCATTTATCATTGAAGATGCAGGTCATTGCCCCATGGAAACTCACTCACAAAAAGTGAACAAAGCTATTTCTGATTTTATTAGTAAATTAGAGTAGTTTTTTAAAGAATACTTTTTTGCGTTTAAAATTCATCATACTTTTTTTAGTATTTGTAAACCTGTTTGGATTTGCATCTGACTCTTTATCATTATTTAAAAAGAGAAAATTAGCATTAGGCATTTCTTCAATCGCCTTAACATCTGGTTCTCTTATTTATTTAAATCAAGCTTGGTATCAAGAATATAATACCTCTAAATTTCATGAATTTAATGATAATGACGAATGGTTTCAATTAGATAAATGTGGACACGCTTTTACAACCTATCAAACAGGACAATTAATGATGAATGCCATGGATTGGGCAGGCTACTCAAAAAAAAGCCAATTGATTACAGGAGGGTTAAGTGGCTTTGCGTATATGAGTGTCATTGAAGTAATGGATGGTTATAGTGATGGCTGGGGATTTAGCTGGGGAGACATGGGAGCAAACGCATTGGGAAGTGGCCTTGCAATTGCACAAAAAGCGCTATGGAATGAACAACGGATTCAATTAAAATTTTCTTTTTATCAATCAAGCTATGCAAAATATAGAACTGATCTATTAGGAGCATCTTTTGGAAGTCAGATTTTAAAAGATTATAATGGACAAATTTATTGGTTAAGTATCAACCCTTCCACGTTTATGAAAAAGGATACTAAATTTCCAAAGTGGTTAAATGTAGCTTTTGGTTATGGTGCCAATGGAATGATTGGAGCAAGAAACAATGATTTTTTAATTCAGGATTCAGATGGAACTATTCGTACTTTTAATCGGTATCGTCAAGGATACCTTTCTTTAGATGTTGATTTTACTCGTATTAAAACAAAATCTCGTTTTTTGAAATCTGTATTCACATGTATCAATGTTATTAAAATTCCTTTTCCAAATTTAGAAGTGAGTGAAGGAAAATTTAAGTTTAATTATTATTAAATTGGAACACGGATAAAACAGATTTAGCTGATTTACACTGATAAAATATACAGGAGAATAGATCTATGATAATCCGTGTCATCTGTTTTTCTATTATAAAGTTTAATTACTATTTTTATAAAAAAGTACTATGCAACTATACTCTATAAATACCGGACATTTTAAATTAGATGGTGGTGCCATGTTTGGCGTTGTTCCAAAATCAATTTGGCAAAAATCAAACCCAGCCGACGATAACAATATGTGTAGTTGGGCTATGCGTTGTTTGTTAATACAAGATGGTAAACGTTTGATACTAGTAGATAATGGCATGGGAAACAAACAAGATGATAAATTTTTTGGATACTATTTTTTACATGGTAACGATACATTAGATTTGTCCTTAGCAAAACATGGTTTTCATAGAGACGATATTACGGATGTGTTTTTAACGCACTTACATTTTGATCATTGCGGAGGAAGTATTTCTTATAACACTGATAGAACGAAACTAACACCAGCCTTTAAAAATGCCACTTACTGGTGTAACGAAAAACATTGGGAATGGGCAGTAAATCCTAATCCTAGAGAGAAAGCTAGTTTCTTAAAAGATAATATCATGCCTATTAAAGAAAGTGGGCAATTAAATTATTTAGATACAACAAAAGATTTCATGGATGGTTTTAAAATGTATGAAGCAAACGGACATACAGAAGCCATGATGTTACCTTTGCTTGATTATAAAGGAACAACCGTAGCCTTTATGGCCGATTTAATCCCATCTGTTGGGCATATTCCATTACCATATGTGATGGGGTACGATGTTAGGCCACTAAATACTTTAAAAGAAAAAGAATATATTTTAAAACAAGCAGTTGAAAATAATTGGACTTTGTTTTTTGAGCATGACCCAATCATTGAATGCTGCACAGTTGCTCAAACAGAGCGAGGTATTAGAATGGATAAGAGTTTTGACTTATCAGAGCTTTAGTATATTTTATCGATTTTACATATAAACCTATCGTACAATTTTGATTTCCTTTACTTTACGATTGTTTTGTTTTGCTAGCAAATAGTTTTTAAATTATTTTAAAATCGAAATGGGCTATTGGTTATCAATATAACTTATTGCGTGTTTTTTATTTTTGATATATAAATATCAATTGAATTATCATTAAATACTTTAATTAAATAATTTACAATATTAATTTTAAGAAAAAATTATTTGAGAGTAAAAACTAGTTATAATAAAAATCTTTAGTGCGTTTATAAAGTGGCAGAATCCATCCAAATCTAAAGCCAATTAGCACGTCAAAGCGTTTTTGAGTATCTTCTAAACCAGTATCATAATTAAAGCCTCTTAAACTTTGAGTTTGAGCTTCATAAAATTCAAAACCAAAATAACAGTTGGCTAAACGATTATTACTTATGTATTTGTAACCAATAAATTGAGATAAGCCAATGCCTCCTGTTAAACGATCATATCCTTTTTTTAAATCGCCATTCACAGCCGCAATTTTTTGATTTGCATCATATAGCTTTACTTTATGTTGCATCCAACCACCACCAATTGTAAAAAATACACCAGAGTTAGGATTGTTTCCCCATTTAGAAATCAGGTAGCCAACATTACCAAAAATATTCCAGCCACGTTCTGTTAAACGCAAATCTGCAGGATATCCTTCATTATCAGTTATAAAGCCATCAGAATTTCGAATTGATGCAACAACATCTTCTTTTACATTTCTTCCAAAAAAATAACTTCCCTCTACATTTATTAAAATGTTGTGTTTAGTTTTCCAAGTAAAATTTCCACCAGCAGATAAACTTGGACCAAAACGAGTTGCTAAGTCCTTTTGAGGTAACTGCCCGCTTATGTGAAACCCAGCCATTAAAATACGAAAACTAGAGTCCTTAACCGATTGAGCTACAGTTTGTAGTTTTAAGATTAAACAAAGGTAAAGTATGATGTGAACTTTGGTTTTCATAATTATTTTCACGCGGCTATTAATACCTCAAAAATAGAAGATAAATTTTATAAAACCTATATATTGTTATTTATAACAAAAATCTCTGTAACGCTGCAGTGAATCTGTAAAATTGCCCAATGCTTTCTACGTAATTTCAATCAACAAAAGTAAAGGTATTCGCTTAGTTTTTGCCAATTTAAGATGAGAGAACACAACCATTAATATAGTGCAGATGGTTTAATTTGGATGAAATAAGAATATAATTAAAATGGCAGTCCGTCTTTTTTGCCTAAATCATCAAAATTCACATTACTCGAATCATCCATAATATTTGGGTTAGGGGCAGTTGAGGTTTCTTTACGTTGCAATACTAAAAACGATTCTCCAACTACTTCAGTAATATTACGTTTGTTTCCGTCTTTGTCGATCCACTGACGAGTTTGTAATTTTCCTTCTAAATAGATTTGAGTCCCTTTTTTTAATAATTTTTCAGCACTTTCGGCCATGCTTCTCCAAACTACAATATTATGCCATTCTGTTTGTTCTATTTTATTGCCGTTTTTATCTTTATGAAATTCGCTAGTTGCAATGCTAAAATTAGCACGTGCAATGTTTCCTTCTAAATACTTTAACTCTGGATCTTTGCCTAAGTTTCCTACTAAAATAACTTTGTTAACGCCTGCCATATCAATTAAAATTAGTTCAAATTATTACTTTAACAAACAAAGTAAATAGTTTTTGTTTTTGCAATGCTATTCATCTATATAAAAGGGCTTTTTGTAAGAATAAATCAGTTTTTTAAGGTTTATAAAATTTTAAACAACCTATCATTCTAACTGGCATAATGTGTATTTTTGTAGGAATGAGTGACTATTTAAATGAACTAAATCCAGTGCAGCGAATGGCTGCAGAAACTACCGAAGGACCAGTAATGATTATTGCAGGTGCAGGTTCTGGTAAAACACGTGTGCTAACTTATCGCATTGCCCATATTATGGAAAAAGGCGCTGATGCCTTTAATATATTATCCTTAACCTTTACTAATAAAGCAGCTCGAGAAATGAAAGAGCGTATTGGTAAAATTGTAGGAAGTAAAGAAGCCAAAAATATTTGGATGGGAACTTTTCACTCCATCTTCGCGAAGATTTTACGTTTCGAAGCGGAGAAGTTAGGTTATCCTGCAAACTTTACGATTTATGATACGGACGATAGTAAAAGTGTGATTAAGGATATTTTAAAGCAATTGAACTTAGACGACAAAGTTTATAAGCCTTCCTTAGTTTTAAATCGTATCTCATCAGCTAAAAATAGTTTAATATCAGCAGCACAATACGCTAATAATCCTATTACCCAAGCTGAAGATAGAGCCTCTAATAAACCTTTACTTGGACAAATTTATTTGGCGTATCAAAAACGTAATTTCAAATCAGGAGCCATGGACTTCGATGATTTGTTATACAACACCAATGTATTATTACGTGATTTTCCAGATGTGTTAATTAAGTATCAAAGTAAGTTTAAATATATTTTGGTAGATGAGTACCAGGATACTAACTTTTCACAGTATGTGATTGTGAAACAATTAGCGGCTCGTTTTCAAAATATTTGTGTAGTAGGTGATGATGCTCAAAGTATCTATTCTTTTCGTGGAGCTAACATTCAAAATATTTTAAATTTCGAAAAAGATTATCCAGATTTAAAAACATTTAAGTTAGAGCAAAACTATCGCAGTACGCAAACAATTGTAAAAGCTGCTAGTGCAGTAATTGCTATTAATAAAGATCAATTCAAGAAAAATATTTTTACAGATAATGAGGAAGGGGAAAAGATTAGAATTGTTAAAGCAAATACGGATAACGAAGAAGGACAAAAAGTAGCGGCTAGTATTTACGAAACCCATTTTACTCAGCAAGCGCATTTTAAAGATTTTGCAATTTTATATCGCACCAATGCACAGTCTCGTGCTTTTGAGGAGGCTTTGCGTAAATTAAATATTCCTTATAAAATTTATGGAGGTTTATCATTTTACCAACGTAAAGAAATTAAAGATGCGTTAGCGTATTTTAGATTATCGATTAATCACAATGATGATGAATCATTGAAACGTATTATTAATTATCCAACGCGTGGTATCGGACAAACGACGATTGACAAAATAATGATTGCTGCCATGGAGCATGATATTAGCATGTGGCAGGTGTTAGATAATTTAAAAGATTTTAATACGGGTATTAATTCTGGAACAGCAACCAAAATTTCTGAATTTACCACGATGATTAAAACCTTTTCGATGATGATTCCATACAAAGATGCTTTTGAATGTGCGAATCATATTGCTGTAACGAGTGGAGTAGTGAAAGATTTATATCATGATAAAACACCAGAAGGGGTGAGTCGTTATGAAAACATACAAGAGTTATTAAATGGTATTAAAGATTTTGTGGAACAAGAACGTACACCACAAGAAGAAGAGTTAAAAGAAGCGATTGCGAATAATACTGAGGTTAATCCAGTAGAGTTATTTGATTCGCCAGAGCAATCGTCTGAATTAAAAACATTAGATGAGTTTATGCAAGAGATTTCTTTGCTAACGGATGTTGACAAAGAAAAAGAAAATGAGAAAGATGCTGATAAGGTATCTATGATGACCATTCATGCTTCTAAGGGATTAGAGTTTCCGTATGTTAACATTGTGGGTTTAGAAGAGAATTTATTTCCTTCACAAATGGCTTTAAATAGCCGCAGCGAATTAGAAGAAGAGCGTCGTTTGTTTTATGTAGCGATTACGCGCGCCGAGAAAAAAGCAACCATTAGTTTTGCAACCACACGTTATCGTTTTGGAAATATCATTTATTGCGAACCTAGTCGTTTTATTGATGAGTTGGATGAGAATTGTGTTGACTTTCCTCAGGAACCTGAGAAACGAAAATTCAGCGATGATGCTTTTATGCGACCAACACGTCCGTTTCAGAAACCAATGGAATCAATAGATTTTAGAACGAAAGAAACAACAGGATTTGCTAAACAGGAACCAAAGCCAATTAATTTTGCACCACCTAAAAAATTAATTCCATTAGCTAAACGCATGGCAACTACAAATACGCCAACGGATAATAGTGCCAATGCTAGTTTAAGAGTAGGTAGCGTAGTGGAACATGAAAAGTTTGGAATAGGTGAAGTGACTTCTATTGAAGGTTCCTATCCTGAATCTAAAGCTTGTATTAATTTTAGAAATGCAGGCGAAAAGAATTTGTTGTTGAAGTACGCGAAGTTGAAAGTGGTGATGTAGATTGTTATTTGAAACGTCTATTCCTCCACTTCACAATCTCAAACCAAATCACAAATACTAAACCAATCAACACGCTAATTCCTAATTGAGATAAGTTTAGAGAATCTAATTCAAAGAAATTAGCCAACGGTTTAACATACATTAAAAGTGAAGTAATTAAAATGGTGATACTGATAATAAGTAGCACCAAATTGTTTTTATATTTTAAGGTTGTGAGGATAGAATAATAAAACGAACGATTGACTAAGGTCAAAATGATATTAGACGTAATTAGAACTATAAAAACCATTGAGCGGGTTGTTTCTTCGCTATAACCTTTATGCACGGCGTATTGATAAGCAACTAAGTTTCCTACTGTAATCATTAAGCCTTGAATGATACTGGTGGTTAATTCTTTCCAATTAAAAAAAGTACTGGTAAAAGGGCGAGGTTTTTGAATCATCGTGTTTTTTTCCATGGGCTCATTTTCGTAAATGATAGAGCAGGTGGGACCCATAATTAATTCAAAGAAAATAACATGAATAGGAGAAAATATGTTTGGGAAAATCCATCCTAAGGCTAAAGGAATAAAGACAGTTAATATGATGGGAATATGAATAGAGATAATGTATTGAATGGCTTTTTTTAGATTGGTGTAAATTTTTCGTCCCATCGCCACAGCATCTACCATTTTTGATAAATCGTCTTCTAATAAAATTAAAGAGGCAGCTTGTTTGGCTATTTCCGTTCCTTTTTTGCCCATAGCAATGCCAATATGTGCTGCCTTAAGAGCGGGTCCGTCATTCACTCCATCTCCAGTCATGGCTACAATTTGTTGTTGTGCTTTTAAGGCATTAATAATTTTTAATTTCGCTTCTGGAAACATACGAGTGAATAAATTGGTATCCATCACTCGTTCTTGCAATTCAGTATCGCTAAGCTTCATTAATTCATCTCCTGATAGGCTTTTTTCGTAGCCTTTAAAACCAATTTGCTTGGCAATAGAAGTGGTTGTTTCGGCATTATCTCCTGTGACTATTTTAACGGTGATGCCTGCTTCATAAAAATTTTCTAATACTTGTTTAATGTTTTGTTTTGGCGGATCATAGAAAGCTACTATACCTTTAAATTGAAATTTAAAGTCTTGTTGGTTTTTAGGAAAGTTTGCGCCTTCAAATAATGCTTCTCCAACACCTAATACTCTATAACCTTCGGAAGTTAATTCTTTGATGGCTTTTTCAATCTGTTGTTTTTCTTCAGAAGATAAATCAGATACATTCATCATAGCTTCGGGCGCTCCTTTAGCAGCAATAATTCTGATGCCTTTTGAGTTTTCAAATAAATGAGTCATCATGGGTGGCTTGCCGCCTAAAGGATATTCATGAATCATTTTGAAGAGTTTTCGTTCATCTTGTTCAATAGCTTTTTCATAGGCTTTGTGCAAGGCTACTTCCATAGGGTCGAATGGAATTGGTTCACTTGACCACATGGCTAAACGAATTAATTCTTTTTCATCATCGCCTAGTGTTTCATCCGGACTAGAAATCTTTTGAGTTTTTAAAATAAAGAGTTTCGCTAAACTCATTTTGTTTTCGGTAATCGTTCCTGTTTTATCAGTACAAATAACCGTTGCGCTTCCTAAAGTTTCAACGGTTTTCATTTGCTTTACCGCAATGCCCAATTTCATTAATCGCCAAGCTCCTAGTGCCATAAAGGTGGTAAAAGCTACCGGTATTTCTTCAGGTAAAATACTCATCGCTAAAGTCAAAGCTTTGATTAAACTATCTAATACATCATGCGAACGAATAAAATTAATACCCCATACAATTACAAATACAATGGCGCCAACAATTACCATTTTTGTAACGAAGTTGCTGATTTGTAATTCTAGGGGTGTTTTTTCTTCAACAATGCTTTCTAAACTTTTTCCAATCTTTCCTAATTTAGTTTCGTTGCCAATAGCAGTAATGACAGCGATAGCCAAACCACTAGCTACGGTTGTGCCTCGGTATACAAAATGGTCTTCTTTACTTTTGTCTTTTTCGACTGATAATGATTCTCCTGTTAAAATCGATTCGTTTACCGAAAAATCATTGGATTGAATAATGTCTCCATCAGCTGCAATAAAGGTGCCTTCTTCAACTATTAAATAGTCTCCAATCACTAAATCTTCACTGTTGATTTCAATAGTTTCGTTATTGCGAATAACTTTACTTTTGGCTTGCGTAAAGTTTTTTAATTTTTCTAGGGCATTTCTACTTCTCGAATCTTGATATAAAGAAATAGCAGATACTAAAATAATAGCTGAAGACAAGAAGATGCCATCTCCTGTTTTGCCACTGATAAAATAAATGATAGAAGCAACCAGCAATAAAAGTACCATGGGTTCTTTGGCAATGCTTTTTACAGCATCCAAAAATCCATTTTCTTTTTTATAGTTTAATTGATTGTCTCCATGCTTCGCTCTGGCTTGCAATACTTGCTCACTAGTTAATCCCCTTAGGTTAAAATTATCTGAAGACATCTTTAGTTTTAATTATTTCTTTTTTGTAGCTTTTTCTTTTTTCTTGAAATAATTTCTTAACAAGATATTATGTTTTAAAGCTTCCATATCTTCGTCAAAATTTTTAGTGCCGCTTTTAATGTTTTTCATACTTTCATTTAAATTGTTGACAAACGTTGTATCCATTAAAACGGTTCCAATTCCTCCTTCACCTTTTTTAACTTTTGAGGTAATATAATGCATATCGCCAGTTACTAAGGCTAACGAATCGGTAATGAGTTTAATATTAACGATGCTTTGATTTAGTTTTACTGCAAATGATGTGTCTGCAATTAAAGCACCTATCGTTCCTTTACCATCTTTAATATGTTTTACAATTCTGCTTAAATCGCCCGTAATAATAGCGGTGCGCTCGCCAGTTACTTTAATATTCACAATCGCTTGTTTTACATTATCTGCCACAATCGTATCCATTAAAATACTCCATAAAGTATTGGGACTGTTTAAACGATGAACAATGTTTTTTAAATCAATGGTAATGTCTTTTACATTTTCGTTGGTAATGTTTAAAGTCCTTATCATATCATCAGTTCCCAAAGGGCTTTTAGATACTAAAAAATCACCATCTACAACACTTTCGGCTGCTTCGTTGGAAGAACTGATGTTTATTAATTTGTTGCCCATTAAACCATCTGTACCAACCATTGCCGTGGCATTTTTTTTAATAAAGGCTTGTACCTTATCTTCAATTACCATCGTCACATCAACGGTAGAGTCGTTGATGATTTCAACGGTTTTAACAGTGCCTACATCAATACCAGTAAAACGTACATTATTACCAGGCATTAAACCATTCACATTTTTAAATTGTGATTTGAGTTCGAAGGTAGAACCAAATAAATTTTGTTTGGCGCCAATTAAGTAAAGCGTAAAAATTAGTAACACAGTTCCTATTAGAACAAATGCTCCTACTCGTATATTTTTAGATGTTTCTTGTGACATAGTTTTTTATTCAAAAAATTGTTTTACCCTTGGGTCGGTTGAGTTTTCTAATTCGTTATACGTTCCAGTGGCATAACATATTCCATCAATCAACATGATAATACGATTAGCCACAATTTCCACACAATTTATATCATGCGAAATAATAATAGAAGAGGTATTGTATTTTTTTTGGAGATCAAGCATTAAATGACTTATTTCTTTTCCAGTAATAGGGTCGAGGCCAGTTGTAGGTTCATCATATAAAATAATTTCTGGTTTTAAAATTAACGTTCTTGCTAAAGCAATACGTTTACGCATACCACCAGATAATTCGGAAGGCATCATATCAATGGTATGCGGTAAACCTACATTAGTTAATGCTTCCATTACTAAATTATTGACTTCATCTTTATTGCTACTTTTTTTTATCCAATGTCTGCGTAGTGGAAATTCTAAATTTTCGCGAACGGTCATCGAATCATATAAGGCATTGCTTTGAAATAAGAAACCAACCTTTACTCTCATTTTATCTAACTCCGACGTGCTTAGTTTTTCAACTTTGTCACCTAATACTTCAATGCTTCCTTGATCAGGTTTCATTAAGCCGATGATTAACTTTATTAAAACTGATTTTCCAGAACCAGATTTTCCAAGTACCACAGCATTTTCACCACGTTTTAAATTAAAGTTAAATCCATTAATCACTTTGTTGTCGCCAAAAGCTTTATGTAAATTGGTAATTGTAATGACATTTTCAGATGTATCACTATTTGAAGTATGTTCGTTAACGTTTGCCATTTCTTAATTTAAGTTTAAAGCATCTGTAATTTGAACGGCCAATAAATCAATAATAAAAACTAATAAAGATGATATAACCACTGCTGAGTTAGCCGACTGACCAACCCCTTCAGTGCCTTTGCTGGAGTTAAATCCTTGATAGCATCCAATGATGCCAATAATAAAACCAAAGAAAAATGTTTTTAAAATAGAAGGAATAATATCTGCATACACTAAAGTATCAAAAACTTGGTTCCAAAATAAATCCCAACTCACTACGCCATGTATATTGCAGCCTAAGTAACCTCCATATAAAGAAATGGCATCCGCTAGTATTGCTAAAATTGGAATCATTAATGTTGTTGCCATCACGCGTGTTACCACTAAAAACTTATAAGGGTTTGTGCCAGATACATCCATGGCATCAATTTGTTCGGTCACTTTCATGGAGCCTAATTCGGCACCAATTCCCGAACCAATTTTACCAGCACAAATTAAGGCAGTAATGACGGGTGCAATTTCGCGCACTAAGGAAACCGAAATCATTTTTGGTAACCAGGCTTGCGCACCAAATTCAACTAGGGTAGGGCGTGACTGCATAGTAATAACTAAGCCCATAATAAAGGCAGTAATAGCAACAAGGGGCAACGATTTATTGCCAATGTAAAAACACTGGCGTAAAAACTCATTAAACTCAAAGCGTGGTTTAAATACTTCAATGAAAAAACGTCCAGTAAAACGAGCAATTAGTCCTATTTCAATTAAGATGTTTTTTATCATAAACGATATTATGTACTAATTTACTATGAAACTATTTTGTTTGAAAAGCCAATGTCATATATGAAGCTGATAAAAATCATTTATTATAGATAAAAATACCGCTTTAGAGATGAATTCCTTTTAT
Organism: Bacteroidia bacterium; assembly: GCA_044238845.1. Lineage (GTDB taxonomy): Bacteria > Bacteroidota > Bacteroidia > B-17B0 > Aurantibacillaceae > UBA4416. Next base: position 110,338 of record JBIICN010000001.1, on the reverse strand, counting down.
GCTTTAGAAGAAAAATATTGCAAGTTTTACTGTTTATGAAATTATTTGCTTTGTTTTTTGGAATTAAAAATTAACGTTTTCACTAAATCAAAATCACTCAATTGATTGTTATGTATTGCTATGAAATAATTAGTTTGCCAGCTTTGAGTTTCAATAGCTTGTTTATTGATTGCTTTATCCCAAGGTGCATATACTCTTATGCCGCGTTTACCTTCTTTGTTATTTGTTGAGATAATGCCTTTTTCAACTAAGACCGTTTTAGGGAAAATAAATTGACCAAAATTTTCACCATTTCTAACACTTATGATTACTGCATCCATATCATCCGCAGAATGAAATGGCTCAGTGATTCCTTGTTCGTTTCTCTTCCAAATAGTAACAAACTGACCAACCTTTGTAGGTGTTATTTTTGCTGCTCTGTATATTATTGAAATCCCATTCAATTTAAATCTGCAAGCTCCGTATTCAGTACTTTCATCTTCAACTTTTAAATCTGTCATTTCCAATCCACATAGCATGTATAATTGCTCATTGGCAATTAAAATATCAGATGAAGCTATGGAGGATTTTTTCAATTTGATGTATATTCTATGGATTCTCAATCATATAAAGCGAATCTCGCTGACGGTAATGATTTTGTAAGGCATTGTCATATTCAAGATTATCTGGATTTTCAAAGGCTTGAATTTTTAATCTTGCAAGTTCAGGATCATTATGATGTTGAATTTTAATAATAGTATTTTTTGGAACTGTATACAATAGTAAGCTTAATACTAACCAAAAAATAATTCGGATGATGTAACTTTGGTAATAGGTTTTTAATTCATCCTTACTTTTTTTACTTAAAATGTATGTAATAGCTAATAATATGGCGCTTAACACTATTGCTCCTAGCAGTTGCACCTGAGCTCCTGGCCAATGCAATAATTTAAATAAACAGCCTATTGGTGCCATAGCTAATATCATTCCACCAACAATTGACAAAGCAATATTTTGATTTTTTAAAGTTTTGTCAGCATAAAAATAAAAGGCAGTCGGGAAATATAATATGGAAATGAGTGCAGATGATATAATTAATAATATAACATGACCTGGAATATCAAAAATCATAGTTACAAGCCCGATTAAAAATAAAATGATAAAAGTCTTTTCTGTTTTCATTGTTAAATCTCTTTTTTAGATGAAGGTGTGTTTTAACAAAGATAACGGCTAAAGGCAATTATGCAAATTATTATACAGGCTTTGTTTTTTTATGATATATTATACTGTAAATAGCCATTGCCAAAAACGGAATGGTTGAAAAGAAGATCTTAAAGTTTAAACTAATGACTCCTATAAAGAACATAAAGGCTAATAAAATTCCTAGTGTTCCAATACCAATAAACGTTAATGCTTTATGAGGTGTTTTTTGAAAAAGGCTAATCAATAATAATATTTGCCCAATAATTGGGAGTAATACAAAAGGATGCAAAACTGATTTTGGATCAGTGATTGATTTTGTAAGTATATCTGCCTCTGCCTGAAATAAGAAGAGATGATTGTTGCCTGCCCACTCTAAATATCCAAGCAGTGATGTTAAAATTAATAGACCATTTAAAACTTTTGTTTTCATGTATCATTGATTTTGATATCAAAGATATATGATTTGCGGAATTTTATTTTTGATAAATGTCACTATTACTTTTGTAAATTATGGTTTATTAATTTGCTCTATTGCTTTTTCCATCAATTCATCCCTACCTTTTTTTATCCCTTTAATTGTTGGCTTCATTTCAATGTTTGGTACAATACCTATTCTTTGAGTTTCTTGTCCATCTGGATAATAAACACCAATGCCACTAATCATTGAAGTAATTCCTCCTGGCAAAGTTAATTTTGATACATTACCATCAGCGCCTGCTGTTGTTGACCCAATTACTGTGGCATTAGGATTTGTTTTGTATGCCATGGAGTGGAACTCTGCAGAGCTTTGCGAAATTTCATTTACTAAAATAATCACTTTGCCTTTATAATAGTTTTTGTTTTTCTTCCCAACACTAATTGATTTACCATAGGTAAAAAGACCAGGAGACTCTAAACTACCACTTGTGAATTTTACAAAGGGTGTTATTTCAGGCATTAAATAATTACTTAATTCGTAAATAGGAAAATCGGAAGGGTAATTTCTATCATCGATAATTAATCCTTTAGTATTTTTCATTTCTTTGCTAATTTTTGAAAGGTATTTTGTTTTAAGGGAGCCATTGTTAATATATGCAATGTCCTTATTTATGAGTTTGAAACAAGTATCAGTGCTTTGATATTTGGAAAATAGGTTGATTTCATTTTTTGAAAATGTTTTTATTATTTGATTTTCTTTTTTCTCATTTCGAATGTATTCAATACGTATGATTGAATCATTCGTTCTTAATAAATTTCTAGCAATATCTCTTAACTGTGTTGGGTAATTGGAAGCTGGAGTATATTTTAATTTTTCTTTTATTATGTCATCTATTGCTTTGTTATTAATACTTGTAATAACATCACCTATTTCTAAACCAGTTGCTTTTCCAAATACGTCATTATAATATCCTGTAACCACGGCTTTGTCTTCAATAAATGTAAGGTCTAATGCCGCATATTTTTGTCCTAAATAATTATTTAAAATTTCATTATTTCCCCAAATATTGGCATGAGTATCATGAATTCTTCCAATAATTTCTAAAGCAGCTAATGTATATTCGGTTTCGTTGGTTGCATTTATGAACTTAGGTATAAATTCTTCTAATACATTTTTCCAATTTTCTTCAATCAAATTTTTGTAAGGAAAATAATATTGTATCATGTTCCAATATCTATAAACTGCCAATAATCTAAATCCAGCATCTGGATATTTCATTGATGAATAAGAGTTTTCGTTTTTAAATTCTGGATTACCAACACCAGGATAAAAATCAATGTAATAATGTTCTTTCGGTTTTTTTGCCGTTTTTATTTTTAAAAGTATAGTACTGAGTTCATTTGAAAAATCTGAATTTGTTATCCAATCTACATCAGGCATTAATTTAATGTCTTTTGGATCCAGTTCTGGCTTTTTCCCTTCTGTAAATATATCCAAGCCTTTAATCCATGCTACTAAATGCTCATCTCTTGTTTTTTTGCTGTCAGAACTTAATACTTTTGGTAAAATTCTGAATAGCTCGTAATCCATATTGTAATTCCCTTTGGCAACATTAGGATGATAGTATTTAACAAAACCCCAAATTAAGCCTAGACATTTTAAATTGTCTGTTTGGTTTTTGTTAATCGCGATGCTTGTTATGTTCGATCCCTTGTCAAATTCTTGATCTTTTTCGGCAAGAGTTGTTTTTCGTTCAAATGGTTTTAGGTCAGTTATATCTTTGCCGTCAATAGTAACTTTAAAATCATCGAGGTACATTTTACCTTTTCCTACCAATAAACCACCAATTACAATTTGTTTTGTTTTTTCGGGATTCATCTCAAGGGTTATTTCATATTTTGTCCAATCACTTGTGCCTTTTACCCCATTTTTATTCATGTTATCAAATGCAATGGAAGGATCAATTCTCATCCATAAACCTGCATAACCGTCGCTTACATTTTCGGTTTTAATATATCCCGACAGTGTAATTTTTTTTCCAGTGTAATTGTTTGGAATAGTATAGGCCCAAGCTTTAAAATCGGTTGTACCAGATTGGTTAAATTCAATGGAAGCTGAATATTTTCCGTGTTTTACATGAGTTGAATCTATTGAAAGGTTATAGTTGGAGCTTCCAAAATTGCTCCATCCTTTAGGGATACCCTTTTCAATATATTCGAAATCGTAATTTAAAATTGAAACGGTTGCTTTGTTTTGACAGAAGGTTGTTATGGAAATGAACAGACTTAAAATAGTAGAAGTTATTTTTTTCATACAAGTAATTTAGTTTATTGGCTTTTGATATAATGCAGATATCGTTAAAAGCCACAAAAGATATATTGTTTTTCTATGTTTTTACAATAAAAAACACCTAATAAATCAGGAATCTGTCATGTTTTAGATTTGTTTCCAATATTTTTGTATTGGGCTAAAATACCTGTAGCTTGTAAAATAAGATAGTTACTTTCCGATACAAAACTTTGAGAAAATATTCCCAAGCAAGTCATCATTGGTCACTTGGCCTGTAATTTCGCCCAAGGCCTCTAAAGCATAACGTATATCTAGTGCTAAAAAATCACTTTGAATATTGGTGCTTAAACCTTCATTTACTTTTAATAAAGCACTTTGCGCATTATTCAATGAACTCACGTGTCGAGAATTAGTAACAATAGTATCAGTCGTATTAACGGTACGTGTATCAAATAAACCAACTAAGGTCTCTTTTAATTGTTGTATGTTGCTATGTTCTTTAGCAGAAATAAATAATATGTTTGGCACATCAGCAAACTCTTTTTTAAGCTCTTCTAAATCTTCGAAATCAATTTTATTACCAACAACTAATAATTGCGATGAACCAATATGTTCTTTTACCACATTCATTTCCAATTCCAAATCTCCTCTACTTAACTCATGTGTGTCAAACAAGTAAATAATAATAGCAGATTTTTTAATGACTTCAAATGCTTTATTTACGCCAATCTGCTCTATAATATCTGTTGTGGTTCTAATACCTGCTGTATCAATAAATCTAAACAACACACCATCAATAATTAATTCTTCTTCAATGGTATCTCTTGTCGTACCTGCAATTTCGCTCACAATGGCTCTATCGTCTTCTAGTAATACATTTAGTAAAGTAGATTTGCCTGCGTTTGGTTTTCCAACAATGGCTACGGGAATTCCGTTTTTAATGACATTTCCTACTTCAAAACTCGAAATCAGTTTTTCAATAATTCCTAAAATGGTATTGATTAATTTTTTTAAATCGGTTCTATCTGCAAACTCAACATCCTCTTCACTAAAATCTAATTCCAACTCAATCAAGGATGCAAAGTTTAATAAGTTTTCACGCAACACCGCAATTTTACTACTAAAACCACCTCGCATATGCTGCATGGCTACTTGATGCGAGGTTGCCGAATTACTAGCAATTAAATCAGCTACAGCTTCAGCCTGACTCAAATCTAACTTCCCATTTAAAAATGCCCTCAACGTATACTCACCTGCTTGTGCCGGTCGAGCTCCATGTTTAAAAAACACTTGTAATAATTGCTGTTGTATAAATTGCGAACCATGACAAGATACCTCAACAATTTCTTCGCCAGTGTATGTATTAGGTGCTTTAAAAATAGTTGCTAATACTTCATCAATAATCACTTCATTTTCTACTATCAGTCCAAAATGAGCAGTATGACTCGCTTTATTGGCTAGTGATTTACGTTTTAAAGATTTAGTATAAAACACTTTCTCAACTATAGCAATAGCTTCTGGTCCGCTTAAGCGAATAACCGCAATAGCTCCTGGTCCGTGAGGTGTTGCTAAAGCAGCAATGGTATCGTTGTTTAAAGTATAGTTTGCCATATTAACAAATTTATTAATAATTGTGGCTTCTGCAAATTCCTGTTCAAAACATTAGTCATTTAGGGAATAAAGATTTGGGCACATCCGCCAGCTGGCGGATGTGCCCAAATAGTTAAACGATTAAACTTCAAAATCCAAAAGAAAACAGTAATTAGTCTAATAAAAGTGGAAATACTTGCAAAAAATAAAGATTTATGCTTAAATTAGCGCATCAATTTTAAACACAAACAACTAATATATAATCTCTAAATAAAAATAATATGGGCGTTTTAGTCGGAAAAAATTCAAAAGTAATAGTTCAAGGTTTTACAGGTGGAGAGGGAACTTTTCATGCTACACAAATGATTGAATACGGAACTAATGTAGTAGGCGGTGTAACTCCAGGTAAAGGTGGTACAACTCACTTAGACAGACCAGTTTTTAATACAGTAAAAGATGCTGTTGAAAAAGCAGGGGCTGATGTTTCTATTATTTTTGTACCAGCTGCTTTTGCTGCTGATGCTATTATGGAAGCTGCAGACGCAGGTATTAAAGTAGTGATTTGTATTACAGAAGGAATTCCTGTAAAAGATATGATTGCTACTAAAGAATATATTAAAGGAAAAAATGTACGTTTAATTGGCCCTAACTGTCCAGGTGTAATTACAGCTGGTGAAGCAAAAGTTGGTATTATGCCAGGATTTGTATTCAAAAAAGGACGTATCGGTATCGTATCTAAATCAGGTACTTTAACATACGAAGCGGCTGACCAAGTGGCTAAAGCTGGTTTAGGAGTAAGTACAGCAATTGGTATTGGTGGAGACCCAATTATTGGAACACCAACTCGCGATGCAGTTGAATTATTAATGAATGATCCAGAAACTGACGCAATCGTAATGATTGGTGAAATTGGTGGAAGCTACGAAGCAGATGCTGCTCGTTGGATTAAAGCTAATGGAAACAAAAAACCAGTAGTTGGTTTTATTGCTGGACAAACAGCTCCAAAAGGTCGTACAATGGGTCATGCTGGTGCTATTGTTGGCGGACATGATGATACTGCTCAAGCTAAAATGGAAATTATGCGTGAGTGTGGTATTCATGTGGTAGATAGTCCTGCGGCAATTGGTAAAACAATGGCTGCTGTTTTAAAAGGAGTTAATGCTTAATAAAAAGTAAATTACCATAATTGAAAAAGACCGATTTATTCGGTCTTTTTTTTGCTCACTTTTAAAATAAAATCAGATATATTGTTTAATTTTTTTTATTATTCGTTAAACAAAAGTAAAGTAATTGTGTTTTTCTACCATAACCTAATCTAAAAAAAACATGAAAAAACAATTATTAACCATTGGAAGTGCTATACTACTAGGCTCTATAGCAACTTCATTAAAAGCACAAACCGCGTCTTTGCAAGTTATTCACAATTGTGCAGATGCAGCAGCAAGTACTGTTGATATTTATGCAGGAAGTACCTTATTAATTAATGATTTACAATTCCGTTCTGCATCACAAACATTTACCAATATACCTGCAGGCGTACCAATTGTTGTTGGAGTTGCTCCAGGAACTTCTACCTCATCTGCTCAATCTATAGCAACGTTTACTGTAAACTTTGCAAATGGATCGAGAAATATTGTAGTCGCTGATGGTATTGTTAGTGCTAATGGATACAACCCTGGAAATACGACAGCTGGTTTTACACTAAATACTTATAGCACAGCATTAAGCGCTGCTCCTAACGGAACAACAACCAGTGTTTTAGTTCACCACGGTAGTACTGATGCGCCAACGGTTGATATCGTTGCTCCATTTACTGGCGCAAATCCATTTTTACCAAATGTATTGGTTAACAACGCCAGTTATGGCGCTTTTGCAGGTTATTTAAATTTACCTACAACAGACTACAAAATCCAAATTCGTGATCAATTTTCTGAAAATGTAGTGGCTGAATATAGTGCACCTCTTCAAACTTTAAGCTTAGGCGGTGCTGCTTTAACAGTAGTAGCTAGTGGTTTCTTAAATCCAGCAAATAATAGTGGTGGACCTGCTTTTGGTTTATATGTAGCTAATCCAATAGGTGGCCCATTATTAGCTTTACCAAGCACAACGACATCTTCAACACGTTTACAAGCAATTCATAATTCACCTGATGCGGCTGCAACTTCGGTTGATGTATACTTACAATCAGCTGCCACTGGAACTGCAGCCATCAAAATAATTGATGATTTTGCTTTTAGAACAGCATCTCCTTTTATTGATGTTCCAACGGGTCAGGTTGTTACCTTATCCATTGCTGCTCCAACTAGTACATCTGCTGTAGGCGCTATTGCTAATTTTACCTATAATTTATCTGCTTCAAACAAATATCAATTAGTTGCTAGTGGATTAGTAAGTGGTTCAGGATATTCTCCTTCTTCTGCAACTGTACCGTTTAATCTTGCAGTATTTGCTACAGCAAAAGAGCGTGCTTCATCTAATACTGAAGTGTTAGTTTATCATGGTTCTACAGATGCTCCAACAGTTGATGTCGTAGTTCCTTTTTCTGGAACTAATCCATTTATCCCAAATGCTATCGTAAATAATGCTAGTTATGGTGCTTTTGCAGGTTATTTAAATTTACCAACTGCTGATTACAAACTTCAAGTGCGTGATGAATTTTCTGAAAATGTTGTAGCTGAATACAGCGCTCCTTTGCAAACTTTAAATCTTAACGGAGCTGCCTTAACTGTATTAGCAAGTGGTTTTTTAAACCCAGCAAACAATAGTGGCGGTCCTGCTTTTGGTTTATATGTTGCATTGCCAGCAGGTGGAGCTTTAATTCCATTACCAACTTCAACAATTTCTTCTACTCGTTTACAAGCGATTCACAATTCTGCTGATTTAGCAGCTACTCAAGTGGATGTGTATGTTCAATCACCAACTTCAGGACCTAGCGCTATCAAATTAATTGATGATTTTGCTTTCAGAACAGCGTCTTCTTTTATTGATGTTCCAGTTGGAGAAACAATTACTTTATCTGTCGCTCTTCCAACAAGTACAAGTGCCGTTGGTGCTTTAGCAACTTTTACATACAATTTATCAGCGGCTAACAAATACCAATTAATTGCATCTGGTATAGTTAGTGGTTCTGGATACACTCCAAATAATATAGTTGCTCCATTTAATTTAGTTGCAAATGCTAGTGTTAGAGAACGATCTTTAGTTTCTACAAACACAGATGTATTAGTATTCCACGGATCTACAGATGCGCCAACAGTAGATGTTCAAGCGCAAGGTGCAGGAACGGTTGTAAATGATATGGCATATGGCACATACAACTCTGCTGGTTATTTACAATTACCATCAAATACAGCTGCAGGAGATTATACACTTCACATCACTAATGCTGCTGGAACTTCAACTGTAGTAAGTTACTTAGCGTCATTAAATACTTTAAGTTTAACTGGTAAAGCTATTACCGTTTTAGCTAGTGGTTTTTTTGCTCCTGCAAATAATAGCACTGGGCCTGCATTTGGTTTATGGGTTGCTTTACCTACAGGTGGTAATTTAATTCCTCTATCACAGTTTATAGTTACTTCATTAGAAGAAAAAAATGCTTTATCAAATGCAATATCTGTGTTTCCTAATCCATTTAATGATCAAATAAATATTAATAATGAAGCTAATATAAACCTAGACATTACTATTTTAGATGTCACAGGAAAAATTATTTCTTCTGAAAAATCAAACTCTAATTCGATTACTATAAATACATTAGAATTAACTCAAGGAATTTATTTAATAAATGTAAAAAGCGATAAATTATCTGCTACATATAAAATTGTAAAGTAATAATTGGCAGTTTGCTATTTATTTAATAAAGTCCATAAAATTTAATAACCTAAAAAAGCCTCTGAAGATTTATCTTCAGAGGCTTTTTATTTTGTAAGCTATTTTTAGGACAAGACATAAAAAAAAGAGACCATTTCACTTTAGAAACAGTCTCTTTTTATTCTTTTTGTTTTTTGATTACAGTCCTATTATTTGCTTTCCGTGTTCTTTTGTGTTGACATCTTTGATAACATGTGATATAATTCCTTGTTCATTGATGATAATGGTAGTTCTAATAATACCATCATAAATTTTTCCCATAAATTGTTTAGTTCCCCAAATATCATAGGCTTTTATAATTGCCATATCTGTGTCGGCTAACAAAGAGAAAGGTAAATCATATTTTGTAGCAAATTTTTTATGCATTTTCTCGTCATCTGCACTCACTCCTAAAATCACAAAATTCTTTTTGCTTAAAAATTGATGTTCGTCTCTTAAACTGCAAGCTTCCATGGTGCAACCAGGAGTATTGTCTTTTGGATAAAAATAAAGAACAATGTTTTTTCCTTTAAAATCTTTTAACGAAATGGTTTCACCGTTTTGATTTTTAGCAGAAAATGCAGGCGCTTTATCTCCAACTTTTAAAGATGTTGAATGAGCTATAAATTTAGGTTCTTTTGAAGCTGTTTTTGTAGGAGCTACTTTTGTTGCCTTAGTTGGGACAGCTTTTTTTATAGCCACTTTTTTTGTTGCTACTTTTTTTGTTGTAGAAGGCGTCTCAGTCTTTACAGTTTTTTTTGTTGAAATGGTTTTTGCCATGGTATCTTTTGTTATTTCTAGTTTGATTGAGTTAGGTTTCTTGTGAGATAACGAATGAGGATAGTTTTTGTTTATGGTTTTTGTTTTAAAAAATTGACACCATTGAGTTAACTTACAATCCTCACATTTAGGAGTTCTAGCTAAACAAATATATCTGCCATGTAATATGAGCCAATGATGCGCTGTTGCAATATATTGCTCAGGAATATGTTTAATTAATTGTTGTTCACTTTGTAATGGTGTTTTAGCTTTTGTTAAGCCTAATCTATTTGAAACTCTAAATACATGAGTGTCAACTGCCATAGCCGGTTTATCATAAATAACAGAAGCAACTACATTTGCTGTTTTTCTTCCAACACCGGGCAATTTTACTAATTGATCAATATCGCTAGGGATCACTCCTTTAAAGTCTTTTAATAGCATATTAGCCATATTTACTAAATGCTTAGCTTTATTATTAGGATAACTAACGCTTCTGATATAATTAAAAATAGTATCAGAACTAGCAGAGGCTAAGGCTTCGGCAGTTGGATAATCTTTAAATAACTTTGGCGTTACTTGGTTAATTCGTTTATCAGTGCATTGAGCCGAAAGTATAACAGCTACAATTAATTCAAAAGGATTACTGTACTGCAATTCTGTTTCGGCAATTGGAACATTGGTTTTAAAGTAATTAATAACGCCGTTATAACGTTCTTTTATAGTCATTGGATAAATTTATTAAATCTGGTAAATATAATTTTTATAATTCAGCTTTGTTAATCATTAAAAATAACCCTTTATGTCGTCTAAACTGTATTTTATGTAAAGTGTAGTTTACATATTGTAAAACATGCTTATATTTACGAAAAAATAATTTATGATTCCATATATTTTATTACCGAGATATTTTAAATTGATAGGTGTTTTATTTTACGTAATTGGGTTTATTTTATTTTTTACGTTGACTCCAAATTTAGATGATGCTACAAATGGCAAAGGATTGTTGGTGCAGGTTTTTATACTATTTGGTTTATTATTTGTATGCTGTTCAAAAGAGAAGCATGAAGATGAATTTATTAAATACTATCGTTTAACCTCTTTGCAATGGGCAGTAGTTGTATTTATTTTATTAAGATTGTTTTACAAAACGATGGCTTGGGCTTCAAATGATGTAAGTTGGGCTCCTCATTGGCAAGTAAATTCGATGCTTTTGATTTACTTACTGTTTTTTTATTATCAATTGTATGTAAAAGAGTTTATGCTAAAAATATTTAATAAAGAAGGTGATAAATGAAAAATACAATTAAAGTAGAGCGTGCTAAAAAGAATATGACCCAGGAAGACTTAGCGCAAAAGCTTGGTGTTTCTCGTCAATCTATTAATGCTATCGAAACATGCAAGTTCGTTCCTTCTACGATACTAGCCTTAAAAATTGCACGATATTTTAAAGTGAGTGTACATGATATATTTGAATTAGAAAAAGAAGATTAACCAAATAATTTTATTAAAAATGAAAAAACAGATAGGCTTTATTTTAACTATGCTTTTTACACAAGTCGCTTTTTCGCAAACAACAACTTCATATAATAGCATCATAGAAAAAATAAAATCAACTTATAATGCGAATGATTATAAGGGGTTTTATAATTTATTATCAGCTGATTTTAAAGCTCAACAGTCTGAAAAAGACATTGAATTATTTTTGAAAGATAATGTTAAGGCCTATTATGGGAATATATCATTAGTTTCGTTTTTAAAAGATGATGAAGATGGTTTTAAACATTATAAGACATCATGCGAAAAAGGGGTTTTAGAAATGTTATTAGCTTGTAATCAAAATAATGAAATTGCAGGATTTACATTTTTACCTTATAAGGAAAAAAACAGAAATGATAAAAAACAGTATTTATCTGACAACAAAAAACAAAGTAAACTTGATTTAAAAGTAGATTCAATAGTTGCTGAATTTATGTCGAATCCTATTAATGCTGGATTGTCTATTGGTATTATTAACAATGGACAAGTTTATTACTATCATTATGGCGAAATAAAGAAGGCGTCTAAACAATTGCCTAACAATAATACTATTTACGAAATAGGTTCTGTTTCAAAAACATTTACAGGACTTCTATTGTCAAATGCTATCGCAGATAAAAAAGTAAATTTAGAAGACGATATAAGAAATTTTTTACCTTCTCAGTGTTCAAAATTAGAATATAAAGGCAATCCAATTAAAATTAAACACTTAGTCACTCATACTTCCCGAATACCTCGTATTCCTGAAAATTTAGATAAACAACTAAATTTTGATGAGTTAAATCCTTATAAAAATTATGATAAAAAATGGTTTATGAGTATTTAAGTACATTTAAATTAGATACACTACCTGGTATTAAGATGGATTATTCTAATACTGGAATGGCTTTATTGGGTATTATTTTAGAAAATGTGTACCATCAATCTTATGAAGAATTATTGAAAAAATTCATAACATCTTCATTTGCAATGAAAAGTACTTTTGTAAATGTTCCTATAAATCAATTAGAAAGTTTTGCTATTGGCTACAATGAACAAGGAAATGAAACACCTCATTGGGATTTAGGCGACCAAGTAGGGGCAGGTGGCATAAAATCTACTATTGAAGATATGGCATTATATTTAAAAGAAAATATAAATGAAACATCGATGATAATCAAAAATTCACATGAAATTCAGTTTGCAAAACAAAATGAAAAAATTGCTTTTTCTTGGTTTATTCAGCAAACTAAAAATGGAAGTACACTATTATGGCATAATGGTGGAACTTATGGTTTTACAAGTTTTTGTGGATTTGTTAAAGAAAAAAAATGTGGAGTTATTGTTCTTAGTAATTCTGCAACAGGTGTTGTTAATACTGGAATTGATATTCTAAAATACCTTCAAAAATAAAAGGGATTTCTTAACAAGAAATCCCTTTTATAAAAAGTTCTATTTTGTTATTATTTCTTAGCTCCAAATACTTTTTTCAAAAGATCTGTCACTCGAGCCATTGGGTCTTTTCTGATTTTTGTTTCTTCTTCTGAAATTAAGGTCATTAATCCATTGATAGCTTTTGTACAAACATAATCATCCAAATTTGGATTTTGTTTTTTTACACCTGGCAGTTTATTGTACGCTGTAGCTAGAGGTTTCCAATAACTTGCTACTTTTGCTTTAGTAACAGCTTCTTTAATGGTAGGCATAAATTTTTCTTTTAATGGAGCATATGTTTTTTCTCTTAAATAATGTGTTGCCGCTGTATCATTTCCGTTTAAAATAGCAAAACCATCACTCACGCTCATATTTGTAATAGCATCTACAAAAACAGGTGCGGCTTTTTTAGCTGCTTCTTCAGCAGCTCTATTTAATGAGGTTTCAAATTCGGTTACTTTTTTTTGCATCCCCATTTTAATTAATTTAGCTCTCATATCCTTTGCTTCAGATGGCCAAGGAATAAATACTTTAGGGTTTTTTAAATATCCATCAGCCTTTGCAACCATTCCAGATGAATTATTAGTTCCTACAGTTAATGCTTCTTTTAAACCTTTAATCACTTCATCATTGCTTAATGCAGGTTCTTTAGATGAACCAGTTACAATACTTGTAGCCTTATCAATTACTGCTGCCGAATTTGTTTTGGCTGCATCTATAATTGTTGTTGAATTGGTAATCACTGCATCTTTGGCTGTATTTAAAACATCACCCCAGTTTTGTGCTTTAGATAATAAACTACTTGAAATAATAGTTGTTAATAGTATAGTCTTTATTTTCATAATTATAATTTTACGCTTAGTTTTACAAATATATTGCCAAATATACTATGAACGCAGAACTATTAACTATTGGAGACGAAATATTAATCGGACAAATTACTAACACTAATGCTGTTTGGATGGCTCAACAACTAAATATGATTGGTGTAAGCATTATTCATATGAGCTCCGTAGCAGATAAAAGAGAAGCTATATTATCCGCTTTTGATGATGCGAGTAAGCGTGCGGACATTGTTTTAATTACTGGGGGACTAGGTCCAACGAAAGATGACATTACTAAAAAAACATTTTGCGACTATTTTGAAACAGAATTAGTAATGGACGACAATGTGTTAAAAGATGTTACAGGTTTTTTTGCTAAACGAAATAGAGAGTTAACGGAGTTAAATAGAAAACAAGCAGAAGTTCCAAAAGGCTGTATGGTGATTAGAAATAAAAATGGAACTGCACCAGGTATGTGGATGGAAAAAAACAACACCATTTTTGTGTCGATGCCAGGAGTTCCTTTTGAGATGCAAGCTATGGTAACAGAAGATGTGATTCCTGAAATAAAAAAGAGATTTAAATTGCCATTTATTTTTCATAAAACCATCTTAACACAAGGTATTGGCGAAAGCTTTTTAGCTGAATTAATTAGTGATTGGGAAGATGGTTTAATTGATAAAGAAATAGGATTAGCTTATTTACCTTCGCCAGGAATGGTGAGATTACGTTTAAGTAGCAAAGGTTTTGATGAACTAGAGTTAAAAAACAGAATTGAAGCCGAAGTTGAAAAAGTAAAACCATTAATTGATAAATATATTTATGGTTATGAGGTGTATGGTAAAGATCAACCAAAATTAGAGGAAATACTTGGGCAATTATTGTTAGAAAAAGGGTTAAAGCTGGGGCTAGCAGAAAGTTGCACTGGTGGTTATATTTCTCATTTAATAACGAGTATAGCAGGAAGTTCTAATTATTATAATGGTTGTATTGTGCCATATCATAATGAGTTTAAGCATCATTTATTAAATGTAGATAATGCAATTTTTGAAAAACATGGAGCGGTAAGTAAAGAGTGTGTGGAGGCAATGGTGAAAGAAACGTTACATGTATTTAACTCAGATGTTGCTATTGCGGTTTCTGGAATTGCTGGCCCTGGAGGTGGAACGCCTGATAAACCAGTGGGAACAGTTTGGATTGCTGTAGCGCATGATCATGAAATAATTGCTAAACACTTTATTTTTGGAGATAATAGATTACGTAATATTCACATGACGGCTAATGCCGCTATGAATATGTTACGAAAATTGATTTTAAATATTGAGGATTGATTATAATTAATGGAACGCAGATGACGAAGATAGTTAAGATGTTTATGATTTTTTTAAGTTAGATTATATAAAACGGACTTGCTTTAAATTATAAACAATCAGAGTTATCCACGTTCAATAAAATAAAAAGAATGAAACTAGCATATAGAGAATTTGGTTCGGGACAACCTTTAATTATTTTACATGGCTTATTTGGTCAAAGTGATAATTGGAACACATTAGCCAAACGTTTTGGCGAAAATGGATTTAGAGTTTTTACGGTTGATCAACGAAACCATGGATTGTCTCATCATGATAATGAATGGGATTATAAAGTGATGGCGATGGATTTAAAAGAATTTATAGAAACACATCAACTAGAAAATGTTGTTCTTTTAGGACATAGTATGGGTGGTAAAACAGTTTTATTCTTTGAACAAATGTATCCTCAGTTAGCGCAAAAAATAATTGTAGCGGATATTGCACCAAGAGCTTATGAGCCTCATCACGATTCAGTTTTAAAAGCATTAAACGCTGTAGATTTTACAGAGATAAATACTCGTAAAGAAGCTGAACATATTTTAGGGCAGTACATTTCAGATTTTGGAACTAAACAGTTTTTACTGAAAAATATTTATTGGAAAGAAGACGAAACCAAACAAATGGCTTGGCGCTTTAATTTAAAAGTAATAACCTCTGAATATAATAATATTGGAGTGAGAGTCCCAGATTTTAATAGTGATACAAATACTTTGTTTATCAGAGGAGAGAATTCAAATTATATTTCAGACGAAGATGAAAAAGACATTGCGACTCGTTTTTCAAATTATCAATTAAAAACAATTGCTAATAGTGGTCATTGGGTACATGCTGAACAACCAGAAGCATTTTTTAATTGTGTGATGGAATTTATAGCTTAAACATTTCGTCGATGATTGCAATTGCATTTTTTAATCTTAGCTCACCAATACCTTTAATGATTTTATAATCAATATTTAGTTTTTGTAACTCGTGTTTATTTTGCTTAAATAAATGTTCTCTTAAATCTTCACTTCTCCTTTGTGGATCTGCAACCCATGGTACATCGTTATTTGTAATGAAGGT
The DNA here is from genome assembly GCA_044238845.1 of Bacteroidia bacterium. Taxonomy (GTDB): domain Bacteria; phylum Bacteroidota; class Bacteroidia; order B-17B0; family Aurantibacillaceae; genus UBA4416. Next base: position 94,061 of record JBIICN010000001.1, on the reverse strand, counting down.
TAAATCATAATCATTGTCTTTAATTGACTTTGTAATAAAATCAGGAACCTTATTAAATATATGAGTACTCCATATTTTAATAGTTATCAAGGAAGTGTCACAAAATAAAAAACGGTTTGCTTTGGGTAGGTAGGCTTTTTCTAATTCTAATTGTTTTTTAGCAATAATTTCTAAATCAGTGGTGTTATAATGGTCTATATCATGTTCTTCAAAATAGGTACGAGCGTATTCAGGAACGAACACTGTATTGTAATGTTTAGAAAGTTGTTCGCATAAAATAGTTTTACCGGTGCTTTCAGGTCCAATCAAAACTATTCTTTTTATTTTATTATTAATTGCTTTTTCCATGAGTAAAATCCGTATAAAGCCATTAAACTAAAAAAACCATAGAGCAGGGCATAGGTCGGTAAATCTTTAATGAGATATAAAAAGATATATGCAGCATCAATCACTACCCACAATATCCAATTCTCTAGCCACTTTTTAGCCATCATAAAGGTACATGTAAAACTAAAGGAAGTCAATATGGCATCAAATAAAATTTGGTCGGATTTGAAATAACATAAAAGGTAATAATATATAATGCTTTGAACTAGTATCGACATAACAATTGGCAAAAACCATTTTATTGGCATTTGGGTTACTGTAAATACTTTACCCTTCTTTTTATTCCAATACAGCCAACCATATATTCCGCTAATGAAATAAAAAATTTGTAAACCGAAATCTCCAAATAATCGTTGGTTAAAAAAAGTATATCCTGATATAATGACTGAAATCAGTGCCATGGGCCAACACCAAATGCTTTCAAAAATAGTAAGTAAAACGCCTAATACTCCAGTAATTAATGCTATCCAGTCCCAAAAAGTCATTAGTCGATAGGAATATTTTTCTCTTTACAAAAACGAAGAAATTCAATGTATTTTTCAAATGGAGAAGTGCTTTTCCATAAATGACCATATAAAGCAATACCATAAAATCCTAATTGATGAGCTAGTTCAATACTTTTTTCACTAACACCACCTCTTGCAATAATTTTTCGCCCCGATTTGTCTATCGCAGCTTTAATTGTTTCTGGATAAAAACCACTATACAATTCGCCTGATACATTATGAAACATAGTGCCTAAAAAGCAATAATCTGTTTTTACTTTTTGAGCTTCGTATAATTCAGCAATTTTTTTATGCGAAATAGATTTTATCAAATGAGGTTTTCTAATATAAATCATTCTTGTATTCCACCATAGCTTAATATTGTGTTTGAGATGGGTAGATGTAAAATGAAAACCTTTTAAGTTGTATTTAAGTGCTAATTTATGGTGTGAGTGAATAATAATTCTATCGTGAAAATGCGAGGGTATTTCTTTAAGATAAGCATCTAATTCTTTTGTGGAAAATCTGTTTTTACGCACATGTAAAGTGCCTAATCCAGCTTCAAACATTTGAATAATATGGGCAATTTCGTTGTCGCTTTTTTGCGATTGGGTAATTACTACTAGTTTCATGTTTATCTTTTATTGTTTTTAATGGAACATAGTTTATTCATGTTTTTTGTTTTAGTTGATTTGTAGCAACATGAATAATGCATTAGAATAATTTATTGATTTTGATTAATAAATCTGGATTGGTTTCAAGTGCATTCCCAATAACCATATAATCAGGCTTTGCGTCTAATATGTTTTTTGCTTTAGTTATAGAATTAATTCCACCACCAATAATCAATGGAATAGAAATATGCTTTTTAACTTCTTTGATGATAGATGTATTTAATGTTTTTTTAGCCCCACTTCCAGCTTCTAAGTATATTAATTGTTTACCCAATAGCTGTCCAGCAATAGCTGTTTCAATAATCTCTTTTTTGCTTTGTAGAGGCTTTGTTTTAGTTATTTTTTGTGTAGTAGAAGTTTTATCTCCATCTACTAAGATATAACCAGTAGGAATAGGTGTTAATTTTGAAGCTTTTATTTTAGAGGCCGCTTTAACATGTTTTCCAACTAAATATTCCGCATTTCTTCCTGATAATAGAGATAGTATTAAAATCCCATCAGCTAATCTAGAAATTTGCGTTTCATCTCCTGGGAAAATAATGACTGGAATTTTAGTTAATGATTTGACAGATTTAATCGTCTTTTCGAAATTATTTTTTTGCAACGAACTCCCACCAACAAAAATGTAATTTACTTGACATTGATTCGCCATTTTAATTAACTCAGGATTGTATTTATCAGGGTCAATTAAAATAATGAGTTGAGTATGTGTTGTTTTTTTTAGCAATGTGTTATTTTGTTTAAAGCATAAACCAAAACATAATCATCTAAAATTTGATAATTTAAATGAAATGATGCTTTAAAGTTTATTAAATTAATCTCACCTATAATTGTGCCTAAATTATGTTTTGTAAATGTTTTTACAAACAAATGTTCAATAAAATCCACTTCTTTTAATCCATAAATTTTATATAGAGTTTCTTTAGCAGCCCAATAAATCAATAATTTCTCCACATCATCTTCGGCTTCTAAAAGCTCTAAATTTGTTAAAAATTTATGCTTAATCTTTAGTACTTTATCTCTAATTAACTCAATATCAATGCCCGTAGATTCATTTTCGTTAATAATAATAGCCAATTTATCGTGTGAGTGAGAAATTGAAATATGACGTGTGTCACCAGCTAAATAAGGCTTTCCTTTATTATCATATGCTATTGTAATGTTATTGCCTAAGAGATGTTTGGCTAGGTATTCCTTCCCTTTTGTCTCAATCTCTCGTTTCACACTCAGGTTTTCATGCATAGCAAAGGCTTTCAAATCCAATAATCCGAAAAAAAGCCCCTCTTTTATGTTAAAAACCTGTATCAAATCTTAATTAATAAACCTTTCAATAGTTTGAGTGTTACAAACTTATATCTTATCTTTGCATAATTACGAAAAATAAACAAATAAAATAACAAATAAACATGTCATCAGTAGCAACAGGAAAGTACTTAGCGTACAAAGTAAAAGACATCTCATTAGCAGAATGGGGTCGTAAAGAAATTAAATTAGCAGAAGAAGAAATGCCAGGATTAATGGCGCTTCGTGCTGAATATGGTGCTTCTAAGCCATTAGCAGGTGCTCGCATTGCAGGTTGTTTACATATGACTATCCAAACGGCTGTATTAATTGAAACATTAACAGCTTTAGGTGCAGAGGTTACTTGGAGTTCTTGTAATATTTTCTCAACTCAAGATCATGCAGCAGCAGCTATTGCAGCAGCAGGTATTCAAGTTTATGCTTGGAAAGGCATGACAGCTGAAGAGTTTGACTGGTGTATTGAGCAAACATTATGGTTTGGCGAAGATCGCAAACCTTTAAATATGATTTTAGATGACGGTGGTGATTTAACAAACTTAGTGTTTGATGTTTATCCTGAATTAGCTGCTGGAATCAAAGGATTATCAGAAGAAACAACAACTGGTGTTCACCGTTTATATGAGCGTATGGCTAAAGGAACTTTATTGTTACCAGCTATTAACGTTAATGATTCAGTTACTAAATCTAAATTTGATAACAAATACGGTTGTCGTGAATCATTAGTAGATGCGATTCGTCGTGCTACTGACGTGATGATGGCAGGTAAAATTGCTGTTGTTGCTGGTTACGGTGATGTAGGTAAAGGTTCTGCGCAATCATTATCGTCTCAAGGTGTTCGTGTAATTGTTACGGAGATTGACCCAATTTGTGCTTTACAAGCAGCTATGGATGGTTACCAAGTAATGAAAATGGATAACGCTGCAAAAATCGCAGATATTTTAGTAACTACAACTGGTAATAAAGATATTATTGTTGGTCGTCATTTTGAAATGATGAAACATGGTGCTATCGTTTGTAACATTGGTCACTTTGATACTGAAATTGACATGGCTTGGTTAAACAAAACTTACGGTTCAACTAAAGACACCATTAAACCACAAGTTGATCAATATACAATCAACGGAAGAAACATTATTGTTTTAGCTGAAGGCCGTTTAGTAAACTTAGGTTGTGCTACAGGTCATCCAAGTTTTGTAATGAGTAACTCATTTACAAACCAAACATTAGCTCAATTAGAATTATGGACAAACACTGCTGCTTATGAGAAAAAAGTATATGTGTTACCAAAAATTTTAGATGAAAAAGTAGCTCGTTTACACTTAGCAAAAATTGGTGTTGAATTAGATACATTAAATAAAGATCAAGCAGATTATATTGGTGTGAAAGTAGAAGGTCCATTTAAAGGAGACGCATACAGATACTAATATTTTATAATTATAATAAAGAACTCCTATTTGTTATGCAGATAGGGGTTTTTTATTGGAGTAAAAGTTTGTAAAGGCAAAAAAAACACTTACTTTTGACGTAAGTAACGCAATTCGATAGTATGTTAGTTTCGTTTGGGAATAAAGAAACAAAAAAAATATGGGAAGGAGAAAGGGTTAAAGGGGTTTCAAACGAAATTCAAGAAATGGCGCGTAGGAAATTGAGAATGCTTAATAACTCACAAGATATTAATGACTTAATGATTCCGCCCTCCAATAAACTTGAAAAATTGAAAGGAAATTTAAAAGATTTTTACTCGATTGGAATTAATAGTCAATGGCGAATTATTTTTAAATGGAATAGTGGAAATGCACAAGAGGTAGAAATTATAGATTATCACTAAAATATAATAAAATGAAAAAAATAAAAAATATACATCCTGGTGAAATTCTTTTAGAAGAGTTTCTTATTCCTCTTGAAATTAGTGCTTACAGGCTGTCTAAAGATATTAATATTCCGCAAACTCGTATCTCCGAAATTATAAAGGGTAATAGAAGAATTACAGCCGATACAGCTCTTAGGCTTTCTAAGTACTTTGGTAATAGTGCTAAATTTTGGCTAGGTATTCAAGATGATTTTGATATTGAAGAAGAGTCGAATGAAAAGAAAGCGCAGTTAAATGCCATTAAATTACATGTTAATAACGCAGCATAACGCATGAAAAAGAAAGTTGAAATTTTATCGCCTGCTAAAAATTTGGTGCAAGGCATGGCAGCTATTAATGCAGGAGCTGATGCAGTATATATTGGTGCACCTCAATTTGGCGCTCGTTCAAATGCAACCAACTCTTTAGAAGATATTGAAGAATTGGTGCAATATGCCCATCTTTTTAAAGCACAAGTATTTGTAGTAGTAAATACCATTTTATATGATCATGAATTAGAAGATTGTAAAAAATTAATTCATGAACTTTATGCGATTGGTGTTGACGCATTAATTGTGCAAGATATGGCCGTATTGGAAATGGATTTGCCACCAATAGTGATTCATGCTAGTACACAAGCAAATAATCGCGATCCTAAACACGTTAAGTTTTTAGCAGATGCAGGGATGAAGAGAGTTGTATTAGCTAGAGAATTAAATTTAGATCAAATTAAAGATATTAGTAACGCAACCGATGTTGAATTGGAATTTTTTGTTTCGGGTGCACTGTGTGTATCCTTTAGTGGAAATTGTTATATGAGTATTGCCAATGGCGAACGAAGTGCTAATAGAGGTTCTTGCGCTCAAAATTGTCGATTACCATATAATTTAGTTGATGGTACTGGAAAAACGTTGATTGCTAACAGTCATTTATTGTCAATTAAAGATTTAGATTTAAGCGACCAATTGCCAAATTTAATTGAGGCTGGAGTTACTTCCTTTAAAATTGAAGGCCGTCTAAAGGATATGGTGTATGTTAAAAATAATACATCTTACTTACGTAAAAAACTAGACGCTTTTTTAGAAAATAACGATAAATATATTAAAGCATCTTCTGGAAGAACCATTTTCAATTTCGATCCTGAAATGGATAGAAGTTTTAATAGAGGTTACACGGATTATTTTGTAAATAAACGTACCGAAAAAATTGGGTCATGGGATAGTCCAAAATCTCAAGGGCAATATATAGGGAAGTTGATAGAGACTAAAGCTAATGGTTACATTATCGAAAATTACGATAAACTAAATAATGGTGATGGCTTGTATTTTTTAAATGAAAATAATGAACCAGATGGGATGCAAATTAATATCATTGTGAATAATATTGTTGTTCCTAATACATTTAAAAACATTCCAACAGGAACTGTTATTTACCGAAATTCGGATGCAGAGTTTAATAGATTAGTTGAAAGAGAAGATAGTACGGTTCGTAAAATTGGTGTTAACTTAACTTTTACGGAAACAAATGATGGCTTTATGTTAGTTGCTATTGATGAAGATGGACACCAAAGTATATCTTCATTTGAATCAGTAAAAGAATTAGCAAAGAACGAAGAATCAACCACTCCTAACATTATTAAAAATTTGTCTAAAACAGGTGGCACACCTTTTATAGTAGATGATGTTAAGGTTGAGTTTTCGCAAAATTGGTTTTTACCAATCTCAAAAGTAAATGAAGTGAGAAGAGTAGTGCTTGAGCAATTGATTGATATTAGAGTAAAAGAATATCACCGAGAAGAATTTCAAATTCAAAAAACGGATCATCCTTATCCTGTTTCTCAATTAGATTTTACATATAATGTATCTAACCATCTTGCAAGAACATTTTATAAAAGACATGGTGTAACTGAAATTGAAAAAGCATTTGAGTTACAGTGGGATCCAGGCAAATCACGCGTGATGGTTACTAAATACTGTGTAAAGTATGAGTTAGGAAAATGTGCGCGTTTTCAAAGAGAGACAATGGGCGCAAAAGTAGTTGAACCACTGACTTTAACTCACGGCGAAAATGCCTACAAATTAAAATTTAATTGCAAACCTTGCGAAATGGAAATTTGGGAAAAAGATGCGGAATTAGAATATGAAGACGAAGATTAACTATAAAACAATATTTTAAAAAAAGCCCCGATTGCGACGCAATTGGGACTTTTTTTGAATAAAAATAAGTTAGTCGTTTGGTAGCATTTTGTATTCAGATTTATCGAAAGCTAAAATCCCCCAAAAAACAATAGATAAGAAGATTAAACCAACTGTAAATCCAGAACTTTTACCAAATGACAAAGAAATTCGATTTAGCATCATGATTAGAAAAACGATGTTAGCAATAGGAATAAAGAACATGAAAAGCCACCATGTAGGTTTGTTTGCAATTTTAAGCAAGATAATGATGTTGTAGAAAGGGATTAAGCATGCCCAACCTGGCTGACCTGCTTTTTCAAATACCTTCCACTGCGATAAAATAGCAAATACAATAATAGATAGCCAAAGGCCAATCATAATAACAATTCCAATAATCATAGGTTTATGTTTTTAAGGGTTAATATTATATCTAAGATAATACTATTTTGGTATAATGCAAAAAAATTACCCCTTAATACTCCTGATTATCTCATCTAATTGCGCCATGTCTTTACATTTCACTTCACGCGCTTTAGAACCCTCAAATTGCCCGATAATACCTGCGGCTTCTAGTTGATCAACAATACGTCCTGCACGGTTGTATCCTAGTTTTAATTTACGCTGTAAAAATGATGCAGATCCTTGCTGGAATTGTACAACCAATTTAGCGGCTTCATCAAACATTTTATCGCGTTCACTTAAATCAATTTCTTCTTTGCCATCACTGCCATCTTCACCAACATATTCTGGTAATAAAAAGGCGCTAGGGTAGGCACGTTGTGAACCAATAAACTCTGTGATTTTTTCGGCTTCTGGTGTATCAACAAATGCACATTGAATACGAATTAAATCATTTCCTGTACTTAATAACATATCACCTCTACCAATTAATTGTTCAGCACCACCTGCATCTAAAATAGTACGGCTATCAATTTTACTAGTAACACGAAAAGCAATACGGGCAGGGAAGTTGGCTTTAATTGTACCAGTAATAATGTTTACGGATGGACGTTGAGTAGCAATAATTAAGTGAATACCAATGGCACGTGCTAACTGAGCTAAACGAGCAATGGGAGTTTCTACTTCTTTACCAGCGGTCATAATTAAATCGGCAAACTCATCCACTACCAATACAATGTATGGTAGGTATTTATGTCCTTCGTTTGGATTTAATTTACGGTTGATAAATTTGACATTATACTCTTTAATGTTTCTTACTTGTGCGTCTTGCAATAAAGCATAACGGTTATCCATTTCAATACATAAACTATTTAATGTATGAACAACCTTCGTATTATCAGTAATAATGGCATCTTCAGAGTTTGGAAGTTTTGCTAAAAAGTGACGCTCAATTTTATTGAATAAAGTTAACTCTACTTTTTTTGGATCTACTAACACAAACTTAATTTGTGCTGGATGTTTTTTATAAAGTAAGGAAACTAATACAGCGTTTAATCCAACGGACTTACCTTGACCTGTTGCACCGGCCATTAATAAGTGAGGCATCTTAGCTAAATCGGCAATAAAAATTTCGTTGTTAATTGTTTTACCTAATGCAATTGGTAAATCGTGTGTGGTGTTTTGAAATTTTTCGGAAGCGATAATATTACGCATAGGAACCATCTCTGGATTTTGATTTGGTACTTCAATACCAATCGTTCCACGACCTGGTATAGGAGCAATGATACGGATACCTAAAGCAGCTAAGCTCAAAGCAATATCATCTTCTAGATTTTTAATTTTAGAAATACGAACACCGGCAGCAGGAACAATTTCGTATAAGGTGACAGTTGGTCCAACGGTTGCGGATATTTTGTCAATTTCAATTCCGTAATTTTTTAAAGTACTAACAATACGGTCTTTGTTGGCAGTTAATTCTTCGTTACTAACTTTGGCATTACCAGTGCCATAATCAATCAATAAATCAGTACTTGGGAATTGGTAATGACCTAAATCTAACGTCGGGTCGTATTGGCCAAATTTTTCAACTAATTGAGACGCTTTTAATTCGTCATCTAATGTAATCGAATTTTCTTTTGGTTCTTCTTTTACGAATACGGGTTCAGGAATTATTTCATCCGCACTAGGATTATTTATTTCGAAAGCTAAATCTTTTTTTGGTTCTTCTGGTTTCGGAGTAACTTCTAAATCTAAAGGAATATTTTCTTCAATAGGTTCAGTAATTGGTTCTTCTTTTATTTCTTCGTTAGTTGAAATAACTTCAAAATTTAAAAGTGCTTCTTCTTCCTCTTTGCTTAAAGTTGGTTCTTTTTCAAAAACAGTATTGGAGTGAGGATTAATCGTGTTAGATTCTTCTTTTAATTCTTCCTCAATAATATTTTCATTTTCTAAACTTGGAATCACATCTTTTTTAATATTAAAATTCATATTAAAACTTAATACTAAAAATGCCAACATACTAAACGCTAGTACCGCTAGTGTACCAATGCTGCCGACGTAATTAGATAATTGAATATTTAATACGTAACCATATCCGCCACCAAGAAAAAATAATTTATCATGAAAAAAGAATGCTAACACTAAGCTTGTCCATACCATAAAAAATAACCATTTAGCTGTAAACGCTGATGGTTTAGTAATTTGTTTATTCAACACTTTTTGTAAACCATAAATGATGAATACAGGAACTAAAATAAACGATGCTACGCCAAACCATTTGTACATGAAAGTATGAGAAACTAAAGCTCCAAATTTCCCCAGCCAATTAACTACTTTGGTGTCAATTGCAAACAATTCTGATAAAGGACCAAGAACCTTATCTTGATCTTTTTCCCAAGTAAAAATATAAGAGAGCAGGGCAATGAATAAATAAACTCCCGCTAGCATTAATAGTAAGCCAACTAATTTTTGTGTGCGCTCGTTTTTATAAATAGTAACCGTTTTATTCCAGCGCTCTAATAAAGAGGCTTTGGTTTCGTTAACAGAAGACTTACTCTCAACTTTAGTTTTTGTTGTTTTTGCTGAATCTGTTTTATTAGATTTCGCTTTATTTTTTGAAGAAGTTGATACAGTTTCTTCTATATCGTTTTTATCGATCGAAGGTTGTTGAACGACTGTATCATCAACTGGTTTTTCTCTGAATTTGTTTTTTGTTGCCATGGCTTATAGGTATTAAAAATAAGGGCAAGAGGGCAAAATTGAGAGTAATACTTAAAATGTTTTAAACTTCGGGATTTTAATAAGTTAGAGCAAATTTAACAGCAAAGAGGCAACGATTTAGCGCCAAGAACACTGAAATTTGATGCGAATGGTATTAAACAGTAACAGAAACTAATTCTCCACTCACAAAACCATCTTCGGTAATGGTTTTTGTAGAAATAGAAAGGGATTGATTTACCAGTTTTTCATCAAAAGGATACACGATTTTGATGTAATTTTCGGTAAAGCCATTCATAATACCGTTTTTATTCTCATGTTCAAACAAAACGGTGTATTCTTTATTGAGATTTTGCTCATAAAACTGACGCAATTTTTTAGCAGATAAGATGCGCAGCATTTTGTTACGACGTTTACGCTCCGCATAATCAACTACACCTTTCATCTCAATGGCTTCGGTGTTATCACGCTCACTGTATGTGAATACATGCAAATAAGAAACATCTAATGAATTGATGAAATTATAAGTATCTGTAAAATGCTCGATTGTTTCTCCAGGGAAACCAACAATTACATCTACACCAATACAACAATATGGCATTAATTCTTTGATTTTTGCTACACGATCTTGATACAATTCACGCTTATATCGACGTTTCATTTTAGCTAAAATATCATTATTTCCACTTTGTAATGGAATATGAAAATGAGGCATAAAACGTTGTGAATTTGCCACAAATTCAATCACTTCATTGGTCAATAAATTTGGTTCAATAGAAGAAATACGAATACGTTCGATACCTTCTACTTTGTCTAATTCTTTAATTAAATCTAAGAAATTATATTCTTTTCGCTTTTTCGTTTCGGTATCTATGGCAACTCCATATCCAAAGTCGCCCAAGTTTACACCAGTTAATACAATTTCCTTAACACCACTCGCCGCAATTTTTTTTGCATTAGCTATAGCATTTTCAATAGTATCGCTGCGGCTTTTGCCACGAGCTAAAGGAATAGTGCAAAACGTACAACTGTAATCGCATCCATCTTGCACTTTTAAGAAAGAACGCGTTCTGTCTCCAACCGAAAAAGAATCTACAAAAGTGTGTACATCAGAAATCTCGCAATTGTGTATTTCGGTATGTACGTTTTTACCTGAAAAGTTAATGTAATTTAATAATTTGAATTTTTCGGAAGCTCCCAAAACCACATCAACACCTTCGATATTGGATATTTCATCGGGTTTTAATTGAGCGTAACAACCAACAACAGCAATAAATGTATCTGGGTTTTTTGCTAAAGCTGATTTAACAATTTGCTTACATTCTTTATCCGCATTTTCGGTCACCGAGCAGGTATTAATCACACATACATCAGCCCCCGAATCAAATGGCATTTTTTGAAAACCTTTTTCTTGCATCAATCGAGCAATAGTGGATGTTTCTGAAAAATTCAGTTTACAACCAAGTGTATGAAATGATACGGTTTTTCCTTCAAATGACATAGCACAAAGATAGGGCTTTTTTGTGAATATTTTATTCTACGTATCTTCATATACTTGGGGATAAAATGAGTTTATTTACAAAAAGACTAAATTAAATGTCTATTTTTATCACATCAAACTAAAAAATATGTCAAAAACAAAAATTACAATTAATACAAATGGTTCAATTAAAGTAGAAGGAGATTTTGAAATAGTTGATAAAGCAGGAAATACTTATGATTTAGGTGGACGAGAGATTGTTGGTTTATGTCGTTGTGGTTTATCAAAAAATAAACCGTTTTGTGATGGTTCACATAATGGAAATTTTGAGCATCAAGCAGATGCCTTTGCTTTGCCGCCAAAAAAGTAAATGAATAAATTAAAATTTCATCTAAAAATACAAGATGAGTTTTTTTAATGGTATTATTTAAATTATTTTTAAGTCTGATGAAAGCGTGAGATTTTGGGCGCTTGTGTTTATACGAGTTGATATTGCAGGTTTTATTTTTTGTAAAAACTCAAATCTACATTTTCTATCCCTCAAAAAATTAAAACTCTCTTTTTGCAGCAATTAAGGTGTTTTTTAACAAAGATGCAATAGTCATTGGACCAACTCCACCTGGAACTGGTGTTATAAAACCAGCTTTTTTAGATACTTCCTCAAATTGTACATCACCAACTAATTTAAATCCGCTTTTTTTAGTAACATCATCCACACGGTTAATGCCCACGTCAATAATCACGGCACCTTCTTTTACCATATCGGCCGTCACAAAATTAGGTTTACCAATCGCAGCAATAATAATATCTGCATTTAAAGTATGTTCTTTTAAATTTTGGGTGTGACTGTGACAAAGGGTAACAGTACAATTACCTAAATTAGTGTTTTTAGCCATTAAAATACTCATCGGTGAGCCAACAATGTGGCTTCGTCCAATAACCACACAATGTTTACCATCCGTTGGAATATTGTAACGTTCCAATAACTGAACAATTCCAAAAGGAGTGGCACTTACATAAGTAGGTAAATTTAAAACTAAACGACCAACATTAATGGGATGAAAACCATCAACATCTTTACTAGGTTTTATAGCTTCAATTATTTTTTGTTCTGAAATATGACGAGGTAATGGAAGTTGAACGATGTAACCGTCAATATCATCATCGTTGTTTAATTCTTCAATTTTAGCTAATAATTTTTGTTCAGAAACGTAAGCTTCAAAAGTTACTAATGTAGATTTGAATCCAACGTTTTCGCAAGCTTTTACTTTACTTCCCACATAGGTTTGAGAAGCAGGATCATCACCCACCAAAATTGCCGCCAAGTGAGGTTGCTTTTTACCTTTAGCAATTAAATCTTTTACTTCTTGAGCAATTTCAGATTGCAATTCAAGTGATATTTTTTTTCCGTCGATTAAAATCATAATTCAATTTTTAGATTTACGATTTATGATTTACGAATTCATATCAAATCGCACTTCTTAAATCGTCATTCGTACTTACATTTTAGGCATTCCGCCTGGCATATTCCGCATTAATTTGGCCATTTGGTTTTTATCACCCATCATGCGCATCATTTTCCGTGTATCTTCAAATTGTTTCAATAGTTTATTTACTTCTTGAATAGTTTGTCCGCTCCCTTTGGCAATACGTTGGCGGCGAGATCCATTAATTAAATCTGGGTTAGAACGTTCTTTAGGAGTCATTGATCCAATTATGGCTTCAATACCTTTAAAAGCGTCATCATTGATTTCTGCATCTTTCATGGCTTTTCCAACTCCTGGAATCATCCCAACTAAATCTTTAATGTTACCCATTTTTTTGATTTGTTGTAATTGGCCTAAGAAGTCATTAAAATCAAATTGATTTTTAGCAATTTTCTTTGATAATTTTCTGGCCTCTTCTTCGTTAAATTGTTCTTGAGCACGTTCTACTAATGAAACAACGTCACCCATTCCCAAAATACGATCAGCCATACGCTCAGGATAAAAAATATCCAAAGCCTCCATTTTTTCTCCAGTACCAATAAATTTAATAGGTTTATTAACAACTGATTTAATAGATAAAGCAGCTCCACCGCGAGTATCACCATCTAATTTAGTTAATACAACACCATCAAAATCTAAACGGTCGTTAAAGGCTTTTGCCGTATTCACAGCATCCTGACCCGTCATAGAGTCTACAACGAATAAAATTTCGTTTGGCTTAATTGCTGCTTTTAAATCAGCAATCTCGTTCATCATTTGCTCATCAACCGCTAAACGACCAGCTGTATCTATTAATACAATACTGTTTCCGTTTTCTTTAGCTTGTTTAATAGCAGCTTCAGCAATTTTAATAGGATTTTTTTCGTCTCTGTTTGAAAAAACGTCAACACCAATTTGTTCACCTAAAACATGCAATTGGTCAATAGCTGCAGGACGATAAACGTCACATGCAACTAATAATGGTTTTTTACCTTTTTTAGTCTTTAAGAAGTTAGCTAATTTACCAGTAAAGGTTGTTTTACCCGAACCTTGTAAACCACTCATTAAAATAATGGTTGGGTTTCCACCAAGGAAAATCTCTTCCATTTGTCCGCCCATTAATTGAGTTAACTCATCATGGGTAATTTTCACAAGTAACTGACTTGGAGAAACTGCTGTTAAAACGTTTTGTCCTAAAGCCTTTTCTTTAATAGTATCCGTAAATGTTTTTGCAACTTTATAGTTAACATCGGCATCTAATAAGGCTTTACGAACTTCTTTCAACGTTTCGGCAACGTTAATTTCAGTTATTTTACCTTGACCTTTTAGGGTTTTAAGGGCTCTTTCGAGCTTATCGGATAAATTATCAAACATGGTATTTCTTTTTTAAGGGTGCAAAGATAAGAAAAATAGGGTGTTACATTCCAATTTTCTCATTCACAATATTTAAAATTTCAGTTTCTAAAGCAATGGTTTTGTTTTCTATATCTTTTCCTTTAACAATAATGTCAGTGACAAAAGCTTTATCATCATAGCCGCTTGCATTAATACGAACATTCATAAAAGCTCCCATTACGGCACTGCGAGCACATAAAGCGCCAACTCCAGCATCTGAAACCGAATTTGGATTTCCAACTTCTGCCATCGCTTTAATAATAGTTAAACTATCGTAAGATAATTGCATCACTTTAAATGGTACTTCAATAGCAAATTTTGTAGCATCTTGAATAGCTTGTTTACGAGCATTTTTTTCTTCGTCGGTTCCTTTAGGCAAACTAAAAGCTGACATAATTTTATTAAAGGCAGCTGTATCTAAATCTACTAATTTAGTTAACTCGTCTTTTATTTTTTGACCTTTTTCTGCCCACACACTAAATTCTTCCCAACGAGCATCCCATCCTTTTTTGTGCGACGATAAATTAGCTACCATTGTTGCTAACGAAATGCCTAATGAACCAACATAAGCAGAAATGGAACCGCCGCCTGGAGCGGGACTTTCGCTAGCTGTTTCGTCAGCAAAATCAGTTAAAGTCATATTGACTAACTTACTATCAGCTTTATCTTTTAGTAAATATTCAATAATGCGTTCTTCTGGTTTAAACGGACCTAATTCGTCTAAGCCCATTGTTTTAATAGCAATCTTGATTAATTCTTTTTCAGAAACTCCAGTTGAGCGTTGTTGTTTTTGTAAGAAATATTTCCCAGCATCTAATAATGATTTTAAAGGAACTAAGCCTACTAATTCAGATCCCGTTATTCTAATACCACGCTCTGTTGCTTTTTTACAAACTTCATCAAATGCAATGTGTAAAGGAGTTATATTTATATTGGTTAAGTTCATAGAGATTTGAGCCACTCCATATTCTTCAATAAACCAACCAATAGCCTTTACTGATTTTAATGAGCCAGGAATCGATATAGGGTTTCCATTCGCATCATTTACGACTTTACCATTAATTGGATCGCCTTCACGTTTTACTCGTCCTGCTTCACGCACGTCAAATGCAATAGAGTTTGCACGACGTGTTGAGGTTGTATTTAAGTTAACGTTGTATGCTACTAAAAAATCGCGAGCGCCAATAACCGTTGCGCCACGTTTAGCGTCAAACTCAGCTGGACCAAAATCTGGTTTCCACTCAGGTAATTTAATTTTTTTGAAAAAACCTTCGTATTCGCCACCTCTAATAACAGAAAGATTACTTCTTTCTTTATTAGATTGAGCAGCCTCATATAGATAAATAGGTATTTGTAATTCTTTCCCTACACGTTCTCCTAATTTTTGAGCCCATTTAGCCGTTTCTTCCATGCTAATATTAGCAATGGGAATTAACGGACAAACATCAGTTGCGCCCATACGAGGATGTTCTCCCTTATGTTTACTCATATCAATTAATTCGCCTGCCTTTTTAATGGCTAAAAATGCAGCATCAATAACCGCTTGAGGGTTTCCAACAAAAGTAACTACTGTTCTATTGGTAGCTTTGCCTGGATCAACATTTAGTAATCTCACTCCTTCAACAGATTCTACTTGGTCAGTTATTTGTTTAATGATAGATAAATCTAGTCCTTCAGAAAAATTAGGAACACATTCGATGATTTGTTGCATAAGTAATTAAGATTTATTTGAATAAAAATTTATGTGCTTTAAAAGTAGAAAAATTAAAGAGATGACCATTGTTTTAATGAAAATCAATATGAATTTTAATTAACAATTGATTATACATAAAAACAATATAAATTATTGATTTTCGTTTTTATAATGCATTCATTTTGGTAAATTTGATGTTATGAATGTCTATATTTTTATCATCATCAAATTGATGATGATAAAAAGGCATATCACAATACGATTGAAAAATTATTAAATACCTGCTTATGAATATTTCTGTTACTAAAGTTCAATTGGCAAAAGACCTCTTAAATTCAAACAGCGAGGCGCTTTTACAACAAATAAAAGCTGTTTTAAATAGTTATAATACTGATTTATGGGACGAATTATCAGATGCGCAAAAGCAATCTGTAAAAAAAGCTCAAAAGCAAATTGAAAAAGGCGAGTTTAAATCACATAGCGAGGTTATGAAAAAACATAAAAAATGGCTTTCAAAATAGTTTGGTCAAAAGAGGCGGAAGATACATTTGAAGAAATTATTTCTTATTTAGAAATTAAATGGACAGAAAAAGAGATTAAAAAATTTGTTTCCGAAACGTCCAAAATTGTTTCAATTCTTAAAAAGAATCCATTTTTATTTAGGGGTTCAGATAAAGCTAAAATTTTTGAAGTTTTAATTGGGAAACAAAATTTGCTTATTTATCAAATTAATGAGTCTGAAAAAAGAGTTGAGTTATTGTCTTTTTGGGATACTCGTCAGAATCCAAGATCAAAATTTATTAAATCAAAATAATTAATCTGAATCCAAACGCACATATTTTTATTTATACCCATAAAATTACTCCAAGGGTAAAATACACATTCAATTTGATTTTAAAAGATTGTTTGGGTTTAGAGTTCACTCTGGTAAATAATATTGATGATTATAAATCATATGAAGGGTATAAATTTTCATATACAAATCAGGAAATTGAAAGCGATTTTCATATTGTAGGGCACAATTTATTGTTTGAATCAGGAATTAAAGAGCAAACGATTCAAATGCAAAATCATGACGCTTATATCAAATATTTTTTCAAAACGTATCATAGTGAATTGCCCTTTGATCTATTTGCCGCTTCGTTTTATTTAGTAAGCAGATATGAAGAATATTTACCTTTTATACCTGATGATTTTAATCGTTTTGAAGCAGAAAATAGTTTAGCATATCAATATGATTTTTTAAATATTCCATTAGTTAATTTATGGATTGTAGAGTTTGAAAAATTGCTTTTAAAGAAATTCTCCAATTTAATAATAACACACAAGTCATATGCTTTTGTTTCTACAATAGATATTGATACAGCTTATAAATATCAAGAGAAAGGCGTCATGCGCTCCATAGGAGGTTATTTAAAATCAATTTTTAAAATTGATAAGTCCGATTTAAAACAAAGAACTGCTGTTTTATTAAATAAAGAAAAAGATCCATTTGATTCTTATGCTTATCAATTAGAAATTCAAAAAAAGTATAAATTGAAAGTGATTTATTTCTTTTTGTTGGGTGATTATGGTATGAATGATAAAAATCATCCGTCTAATAACTATGGATTTCAACAATTAATAAAGCATTTATCTGATTATGCATCTCCGGGAGTTCATCCGTCATTTGGTTCAAATGGAAATATGAACCAAGTGAAAATTGAAATTAATCGGTTAGCAAAAATTACTCATCGAGATATCTTTAATTCACGGCAACATTTTTCGATGTTAAAATTTCCAGATACTTATGCTACTCTTTTAGAGCTTGGTATTACTAATGATTACTCCATGGGTTACTCTCAATTTAATGGGTTTAGAGCGAGTTTTTGTATGCCATTTTATTGGTATGATTTGGATGATGAATTAGAAACAGGGTTGAAAATACATCCATTTTGTTTAAGCGAAACCACGTTGAGGTATAAAGATCAAGCTACTCCGCAAACTTTTGCTGAGTTTGCAAAACCCATTATAGATGAAGTTAAAAAATATAATGGCGAATTAATCACTATATTTCATAACGATACCATGGGTACAGCCGTTGAGTGGCTCGACTGGAAAAATGTGTACGAAGAAATCATTCAATTAGCTATCAATAAATCGTGATTTTAATTTACACATCTCATATCACTACTCGTGTTTTGTATGCTATGGATGTAGTGTTTAAAACGGTATTACAAACTGAGTATAAATTAACAGATATTAAAGAAGAATTTATAAGTTACGATAAATCTAAAATTGCTTATACAAAAATTAAAGAAGACTTTTCGGTATTTATAAAAAGTGATGAATTATTATTTGAAACTGATTTAAAAACAAAACAAGTTGAAGCTGCGAAAGAATATCTTGATTTTCCTAAATTCTTTAAATCAAATACTCAGGATTTTTTAGGTTATGATATCTTTGCCATGGTGTTTTATTTTGCCACACGATATGAAGAATATTTGGAATCTGATTTGGATGAACATCAACGATTTCAGGCAGAAAAAAGCCTTTCTTTTCAAAACAACTGTTTGCAAATTCCATTTTTAAATTTGGCTATACAACAGTTTGGAGATAAATTGAAAAAACAATTTCCATCTTTAAAATTTCATCAACGAGCATTTAATTTCGTTTCTACGATTGATATAGATAATGCTTTTGCCTTTGCTCATAAAGGCTTGAAACGTAATCTTGGAGGCTTAGTAAAAGATGTTTTTAATTTAAGATTAAATCAAGTTACTCAGCGGATGATCAGTAATTTAAACGACAAAAAAGACCCTTATAATACATTTAAGCTTGTCAATTCTTTAAGTAATGAAACTCAAACAGCTTTGCAGTATTTTGTTTTAATTGGAGATTATACTAAGTACGATAAAAATCCTCATTATAATAAAGTTGGTTTTAGAAAATTATTGAAAGGTTTATCAAGTCAGTATGAAATGGGTTTACATCCGTCCTATGAATCATTTAATCAACTTGAGAAAATAGAAATCGAAAAAAAACGCTTAGAAAATATTATTGAAAAAAAAGTCACCTCTGCTCGTTGCCACTTTTTAAGAATAAAATTCCCTGAAACTTATAGAGCTTTTATAAATGCAGGCATCACGGAAGATTATACCATGATTTATGCTTCACAATCAGGATTTAGAACGGGTTTATGTACGCCTTATCCTTGGTTTGATTTAGAGAAAAATGAAATCACTTCATTAATTATTCATCCTAGTACAATTATGGAAGGAACATTAAGAGATTACAATGGTTACACATCAGAACATGCTAATTCAACGATCAATCATTTATTAAACGAAGTGAAAAAACAAGGAGGAGAATTTGTTTCGGTGTGGCATAATGATAGCTTTGTTCCTAAACAAGAAGACTGGATTAATATATATAAAGATTTACTTCAAAATTCCAAAAACTTATAACTCAAATCTCATAATTTATAACTCAAATCATGTGTGGTATAGCGGGCATCATTTCTAAAAATAATTCTTTATCTCTCAAAGATATTGTTTTTGCTATGAGTCAAGCTATTAAACACCGTGGACCAGATGGCGAAGGTTTTGCTTTTTTTTCAAAAACAAATTTAGTTCCAGTTTATTCAAGTGAAACGCCTCAAATAAATAAAAAGAGTCATTCATTTTTATTTAATCCTAATACATCGATACAAAATATAGAATCAAATTATGAGATCGCATTTGCGCATCGTCGTTTATCTATTATTGATTTATCAGAATCTGGTCACCAGCCAATGTGCGATACACAAGGCGATTATTGGATTACATTTAATGGCGAAGTATACAATTATATTGAATTACGAGAAGAATTAAAAAACAAAGGACATGTTTTTGTAACACAAACAGATACCGAAGTTGTTTTAGAGGCATATAAAGAATGGGGATTCAAATGCTTGCAAAAATTTAATGGCATGTTTGCTTTTTCGTTGTTAGATAAAAAAAATAATCATGTTTTTTGCGCAAGAGATAGAGTAGGAGTAAAGCCATTTTATTATACTAATACGAATGACACTTTTGCTTTTGCGAGTGAATATAAAGCTTTTATTAAATCTAAATTAATTCCATTTGAAATTAATGAAGTTCAACAGTTTGATTTTATTGTCAATGGAAATTTAGAAAATACTGAACAAAGTTTATTTAGAGGAATTTATGAATTAAAACCTTCGCATTACATTGTATATGATTTAAATTCTCATGCTTTTAAGACAATTAATTATTATTCACTTCCCAATAAGGAAATAAGTGTTAAAAGTGAATCTGAAATTATTGATGCCGTTGAAGAAAAATTACTGAAGGCGATTAACTTAAGATTAAGAAGTGATGTGGAAGTAGGTTCCTGTTTAAGCGGCGGATTGGATAGTTCTATTATAGCTGGCGTTTCAAAACATTTGCAACCAAACAAACAAATGAAATTGTTTACAGCCGTTTTTCCTAATGAATTATTTGATGAAACTAATTACGCTAAACAAGTTTCAGATTTTGTTGGAGGTAATTGGAAAACAGTTTGTCCAACAGCTGATGAATTTTTTAGGGATATTGAAGAATTAAATTATTATCAAGATTTGCCTGTTTGGAGTACGAGTACGTATTCACAACATAGAGTCATGAAATTAGCTTCGGAGAATGATATTAAGGTGGTTTTAGACGGACAAGGTGCGGATGAATTGTTTGGCGGGTATTCTCATCACTACATGGCTTTATGGAAAGAGGAGTTTAGCTTTAAGAATATCAATGATTCAAAACAAACCATTCCAAATGCTTATAAATTATTTGGAAAAGTACTATTAAAAGATGCTTTTGGATTGAGCGTTGATTATTCTAAATATTTTAATTCTGATAAAAAACAATTTGGTACGAGTAAAAACGAAAAATTAAAATCTACATTAAATGCTCAATTGGCCGCAGATTATCAGGGAAGGTTAAAATCTTATTTGAAATGCGAAGATAGATGCAGTATGGCTTTTGGAATAGAAAGTCGTGTACCATTTGCAGATGACGTTGATTTAGTAGATTATTTATTTTCAATTCAAGGGAGTGAAAAAATTAAGCAAGGCGTTTCTAAATATTTATTAAGGGAAGCTTCTAAAAACTACATTCCCAAACAAATTTATGCTCGTAGAGATAAAATTGGTTTTGAAACCCCTGTTCAAAAATGGTTTTCACCTCATAAAAGTCAAATTTTAGACGTATTGGGTTCTCAATTGGATGTTTTAAATATGAAACATCTTGTTTCTAATTTTGAAGAGCTGCTTAAATTTAAACCAAATTTTATAGTAAGGTTATATTCTTTAGCAATTTGGAAAAAAACGTATTCAGACATATAAAAAAACATTTTTGAAATCAAGATGATTTGATTATTTTTTGTAGCACAAAAATGCTGTTTTAGCGGGTAAATTAATTTATTTAGCGCCAATTTTACGACTTCAGAATGCTTACAGAATTCAACTGGGTGAAATCTGATTTTCAGTTAGTTAATAGGCACTTCTTTTTAGTGTAAAGTTTGATGTTTAACAAAAAAGTATATACTATTGTAATGCTAATTAAATTTACTCATTGCATTATTGCTTTTAATAAATGAGGGGTCGCCCCCCTATAATTTGGAATATATTTTTTATATTATTGTTTAACAAAACACACACGAATGAAAAACTTTACAAAACTATTACTTGCTGCTTTCTGTTTAATAGTGTTTCAAAATATCGGATTCTCTCAAACTCATAGTCATGCTGAGAATGAACACTCAGCTTTAATTGAGGAAAAACTTAAATCGATTCAATTAGAGTTTGATGTAGATTCTTTGAAAGGTTATAATGAAGAAGCTGCTTGGCAGCAAGCTAGTATTGCAGGCGCACCTTTATGGGAACAAAAACTACAAGTTTCATTTTCAAAAAGACGATTTATAAATACAAAGTATGGTATTGGTAACTATTTTCAAAAGCCAGGAGATCCAACGCCGCAAGCGCCTTGTACAAATGTTGACTTTGAAACTGGTACTGCTGCTGGATGGACTATTACAGAAGGGTTAAATTCTAACTCACTAACGCAAGGAGGGTGTTGTCCTACAGCAAGTACTCGTTTTGCAGTTGTCGGTCCAGGTACAGATCCTTCTGTTCCGGCACTACAAAGGGTACCTCCAGGTGCGGGGAATAATACATTAAGAATTGGAGATGGAGCTGCCGTTGGGGGTTATGCTGTAAGAGCACGTCAAACTTTTTCAGTAACACCAGCAAATTCTGTTTTTATTTATAGGTTTGCTGTTGTCTTGGAGGACGGTACGCATACTTGTTCAGATCAACCTTACTTTAATATATCTTTTGTTGATGGAAGTAATAACCCTATTCCTTGTGGTGATTATAATATCATACAGTCGGGTGGTGGTTGTACGGCAGGCGCAGATCCTTCTTTTATAATTTCCGGAATATATTCATACAAAAATTGGACTACTCGCTCTTTTGACTTGACAGGATATATTGGTCAAAATGTAACTGTTGAATTTACGGCTGGTGATTGTGTTCCGACAGGTCATGCTGGTTGGGCTTATGTGGATGCATCTTGTCAAGCTATGACTTTAAATTTGAATGGAACTGATATACCTGTTGGGCAAACAACAACTAATTTTTGTAATGTTGGAACAAATACATTAACAGCTCCTCCAGGTTTTACATCATATACATGGAATGGGCCGGGTGTTACCGGAGCCACTACCCAAAGTGTAACAGCTTCTTCTCCTGGCACCTATTCGGTTACCTTAGGAATGGCTGGCTCCAGTTGTAGTTCGCCGGTCTTATATTCAAATTTTAATTTAGTACCAAAGCCTGTTGCTAATTTTAATTTTACTACAACTGCCTGCCAAACTACATTTAATGTCCCTTTTGCTGATGCTTCCTCATTAAATGGAGGGCCAGCCATTACCAATTGGTTTTGGGATTTTGAGAGTAACGGTTCTGTTGATAATAATAATCAAAATCCTTCAAATGTGTTTCCTAATTCGGGGAGTTATAATGTGAAACTAAAAATCTCTAATGGAGGCTGTACTGATAGCATTACCAAACTAGTGACAATAATCCCCTCTGTTACTTCAGGATTTAATAACTCAAGTGGTTGTTTAAATAGTGTGACTAATTTTACAGCAACATCCACTCCTACAGCGGGCATAGCATCTCATGTTTGGGATTATGGAGATAGTTCTCCATTTGGAAATGGATTAAATACAACTCATACTTATACTTCCCCAGGAACAAAAACGGTTTCTTATACTGTAACTACTACTAGTGGCTGCCAAAGTGTTTTTACCAAAACATTAAATGTGTTTCCTAATCCTGTTGTTTCAATTGCTGCTAATACGGTATGCGTTGGTCTTCCAACTACATTTGCAAATACAAGTAATGTAACGGCGCCTGATAATATTACTGGTTGGTCATGGGATTTTGATAATAATGGAACTTCCGATAATGCAAATCAAGCACCAACTAATACGTATCCAATAGCAGGAGATTATACAGCTGTATTAACTGCAACTACCAACAATGGTTGTGTAAATTCAAACACTGTAGCAGTAAAAGTAAACGCTTTGCCAACCGCCACATTTACACCTATAGCAGCCTGTGTAAATGCTAATGTGCAATTAAATAATACATCTTTTGCTCCGTCATCAGATAATATTACATCTTATGGTTGGAATTTTGGAGCAGGTGCAAATCCAGCTACTTCAACCTCAAGTAATCCAACACCTTTAATATATAGCACAAGTGGGGTTAAAACTATTATTTTAAATATTACCGCTAATACCACTTGTACAGCATCTATCACGCAAACGGTTAATGTGTTTCCTCAGCCAGTGGCTAATTTTAGCGCTACTTCTGTTTGCCAGGGAACAGCTACGGCATTTACAGATTTATCAACGCCAACAGGTTCAATTACTAATTGGGCTTGGGATTTTACAAATAACAATTCAACAGATAATACAACTAATGCTCCAACTAATTTATACCCAGTTTCTGGCACTTATTCGGTGTCTTTAATTGCTACCTCTAGTAATGGTTGTAAAGATACGATTGTATTACCAATAGATGTTTGGGGGCATACTATTCCTAACTTTATTCCTAATACTGTTTGTTTTGGTTCGGTAAGTACTTTTAGTAATACAACTAACACCACAACAAATTCAAATATCGGTGGCGCACCAATTTGGGGTTGGAACTTTGGAGATGGTAATACATCATCTGCTCAAGACCCTACTAATACATATACTTCACCTGTTACCTCTTCTTACAATGTTACTTTAACTGCCACAACAACAAATGGTTGTGTTGATAATGTTGTAAAAACTGTTACTGTTAATCCTTTACCAACAGCAACATTTACACCGGTTAATGCTTGTATAAATGCGAATGTGGCACTTAATAATACATCAAGTATAGCATTGCCAGATAATATTGCAAACTATGCATGGACCTTTGGCGCTGGATCAGCTCCTGCAACTTCCACTGTTCAAAATCCACCAACATTGTTTTATAATAGTAGCGGTATAAAATCTATTACTTTATTTATTACTGCTAATACAACTTGTACTGCTACTATCACTCAAACGGTAGAAGTTTATGCGCAGCCGGTTGCTAATTTTAGTGCAACGGCGGTTTGTCAAGGTATTGCAACTGCTTATACAGATTTATCTTCTCCTACAGGTTCTATTACAGCTTGGTCGTGGGATTTTACAAATAATGGTGTTGCAGATAATTCAACAAATGCTCCAACAAATATTTTTGTAACATCAGGAACATTTACCACTTCTTTAATTGTTACAGATAATCATTCTTGTAAGGATACTATAAAATTACCTATTGAGGTTTGGGGGCACACCATTCCAAATTTCACTCCTGATAAAGTGTGTTTTGGTACCTCTAGTGTATTCACCAATTTAACAGATGAAACTTCAAATCCTAATGTTGGGTTGGGTACTACTTATTCTTGGGATTTTGCAGATGGTAATGCGTCGACATTATTTTCTCCATCTCATACTTATGTATTAGGTGGAAATGGAAATGCTACTTATAATGTAACATTAACGGCAACCTCTTTACATAATTGCGTTGATAATATTGTTAAAACAGTTAGTGTGTTTGCTATTCCTACAGCATCATTTACATCAAATGAAGTATGTTTAGGCAATGCTACAGCTTTAACAGATGCAAGTAATGGCAATGGAGCAGGTAATATTGTGAATACGTATGAATGGGATTTTTTAAATGATGGAACGGTTGATATAACAGGAGTTCCAAATCCAAATTTTACATTCCCAAATTTTGGTAATAATCCTGTTTCTTATACGGTGTCAACATCACCAGTTGTTGGTTTAGTTTGTAAAAACACTACAAATACAATTACTGTTTGGGTAAATCCAAATCCTGTTCCTGACTTTACTTTTGTAAACAGTTGTATTAATGCACAGCCTAATACATTTAATGGATCTCCTAGTACAATTGCTATAGGAACAAATACAGCTTATGTTTGGGCTTATGGAAATGGTTCAGTATCTGCGCCTTCTCCCGCATCAACATCTTCATTTACTTATGCTTCTCCAGGTGTTTATAGTGTTACATTAACAATTACCTCTGATAAAGGCTGTCAAAAGAATACTGTAAAGCAAGTAGAAGTTTTTGCTAAACCTATTTTTGATATTGATCGTTCACCAGCTTGTGACCAACAGGTCATGACTTTTACAGCTGTAGTACTACCAAATAGTGGAACTGTTAGTAATTGGAATTGGGATTTAAATAATTCTATCACTTCTATAGAGGCAACAGGACAGACGATTAGCACAACTTTTTTAGGAGCTGGCCAACAAACAGTTAATTTAATTGCTATAACAAATAATGGTTGTACAGATACAATTACAAGATTCCCTTATGTAAATCATGTTCCTGTAGCTAATTTTGTTGGAGACTCATTATCTGGTTGTCCGCAACCAAAACATTGTGTTAATTTTACAGATTTATCACCAGTTATGCCTGGTCCTTCACAAATTGCTCAATGGCAATGGTCGTTTGGTGATGGCTCAAACCCTGTTACAAATTCATCAAATATTCCAGTTAGCCATTGTTATGTAAACAATAGCAGTAGTCAAGTAGCAACTTTTGATATAAGTCTTCAAGTTGTGAGTGATAGTGGTTGTGTAAGTCCTATTAATACTAAATTAGCCTACATCAGTGTTTATCCAACACCAATTGCTAATTATGTTGTAAATCCAAATCCGGGCGTTATTACTGAACCTTTAGTTTATTTCACGAATCTGTCACAAGATTACACAAAATGGTATTGGACATTTGTTGGAACTGGGCCATTTAAAGTGGATTCAGTAAATGTTAATCCTACCCATTTTTATGATGATCCAACTTCTCAAGTTTATTTCAGTAATTTAATTGTGCAAAATCAATATGGTTGTGCGGACACGGCTTATGTACCAATTGAAATTAGACCAGAATTTGCATTTTATATACCAAATGCATTTACGCCAACTAACAATGATGGAATTAATGATTATTTTACAGGTGTTGGTATTGGGATTGATAAATACGAAATGTGGATTTTTGATAGATGGGGAGCTATGATTTATTATACTGATGATATTAAAAAAGGATGGGACGGAAGAGTTCAAGGCAAAACCGCTGAAGGTAAACAAGATGTATATACTTGGAAAGTTAAACTAAGGGATGTATTAGGAAAAAATCGTCAATACATAGTCCATGTTACTTTACTTAAATAAAAAAAATCCCCGAATTTAATTCGGGGATTTTTTTTGATAATTATTTAAATAATCTTAAACTAAATAAACGGCTTCTTTTCCTTTTTTAGAGAAATCAGTGTCAATTCGTTCCTGAAGGGTAGTTGATAGTGAAAGACCTACAAAATCAGCTTTTACTGGAAAACGAGTGTGGCTTCTATCCACAAGCACTAAAGTATTTAATTGCTTGACTGGTTTATTTAAAAATAACTTAACAGCATAAATTAAAGTTTTTCCACTATTTAAAACATCATCTACTAAAATAACCGATTTGTTTTCAAAATCTTTTTCAGTAAAATCTATTTTAGGTTCAAAACTCCATGGATTTTCTTTGTCAATTTTAATTTTACCAAGTTTGGTTTTGATACTAGAAATAGAATTTAAAATAACTGCTATTTTTTCTGCTACTTTATATCCATTACCTTCAATACCAACAATTAATAATTCTTTTTCTTTAAAATTATTTTCGTAAACCTGATAGGCCATACGATTTAATTTTTGGTTGATTTGAACAGCGTCTAAAATCTTCGTTTTTTCCATATACAAATCTAATTGATTTTCATTTATTCTACACCACTGTTGAAATTTATTCCATTAATATGTTTAAAATATAAATTAATTGACAAATGGATTATGTTCTTAGTTGAAAAATAATAGATTTGTATATCTTAAATATCAAACCAATGAAGTTATCTCCTCATTTAGTTTTAGCCTTTGCTTTAACTAGCTTTGTTTCTATAAACGCACAAAAATCATTAAGTGCTAAAGATTCTAAACCCGAACAAAAAGATCCATTGTTTAAATCAGAAACCTATACTGCTTTATCATTTCGTTCTTTAGGTCCAGCAGTGACTTCAGGAAGGGTAGGAGATATTGCTGTTAACCCCAACAATAAAAACCAATGGTATGTGGTAGCTGCTGCTGGTGGTGTTTTTAAAACAGATAACGCAGGGGTTTCTTTTTATCCCATTTTTGATAATCAAAATTCTTATTCAATTGGCTGTATTACCATCGATCCTAGTAACTCAAACGTATTATGGATAGGTACTGGCGAAAATAATAATCAACGTGCTGTAGGTTATGGCGATGGTGTTTATAAAAGTGAGGATGGTGGAAAAACATGGAAAAATATGGGTTTAGAGAAATCTGAACATATTGGAAGAATTTCAGTTGATCAAACAAACTCTGATATTGTTTACGTAGCAGCTTACGGTCCATTATGGAATGCCGGTGGCGAACGTGGTATTTATAAAACGACTGATGGAGGAAAAACCTGGAAACAAACCTTAACGATTAGTGAAAATACAGGATGCAACGATGTATTAGTAGATGCAAAACATCCAAATATTGTGTATGCAGCAGCACATCAACGTCGCCGTCATGAGTACACTTATATAAGTGGTGGACCAGAAAGTGCTATTTATAAAAGTACAGATTATGGTGTAACATGGAATAAATTAACCAATGGTTTGCCAACAAGTGATGTAGGAAGAATTGGTTTAGCTATTTCTCCTGCAAATTCAGATTTTATTTATGCTATTATTGAAGCGGCTGAAGGAAAAGGTTTTTATAAAAGTACTAACCGTGGTGCAAGCTGGGAAAAACAAAACGATTGGTCAACGGCAGGTAATTACTATCAAGAAATTGTTGCCGACCCAAAAGACGAAAACAAAGTATATAGTTTAGACACTTGGGCGCAAGTAACTACCGACGGCGGTAAAACCTTTAAAGCCGTTGGCGAAAAAAATAAACATGTGGATAATCATGCCTTGTTCGTAGAACCAGAAAATACCGACCATCTAATTATGGGATGTGATGGTGGTTTATATGAAAGTTTTGATGGTGCTAAAACTTGGCGTTTTTGCTCGAACTTACCTATCACTCAATTTTATAGAGTATGTGTTGATAATAGTAAGCCATTTTATTATGTGTACGGTGGTACCCAGGATAATAATACGCTTGGTGGACCAAACAGAACGATTAGCGCTAGTGGAATTACAAATGCCGATTGGTTTGTAACCGTTGGAGGTGATGGTTTTCAATCGCGTGTGGATCCAACAGAACCAAACATTGTATATAGTCAATGGCAATATGGCGGCCTTGTGCGTTACGATAGGAAAAACGGAGAAGCCATTGATATTAAACCAATGGAGAAAAGCGGAGAACCTGCTTATCGTTTTAATTGGGATGCGCCTTTAATCATCAGTAAATTTGATAACAAGCGTATATATTTTGCTGCTAATAAATTATTTAGAAGTGATAACAGAGGTAACTCTTGGAAAGTGATTAGCCCTGATTTAACTGCTGGAATTGATAGAAATAAATTACCAGTGATGGGTAAAGTGTGGAGCATGGATGCTGTGGCTAAAAATCAATCAACTTCTATTTATGGAAACATTACTGCTTTATCAGAATCATCGTTAAACGAAAAATTATTACTAGTTGGTACTGATGATGGTTTAATTCAAGTGACAGAAAATGGTGGCGATAGTTGGACGAAAGTATCAACGTTTGAAGGTGTCCCAAATCAAGTGTTATTGCAAAACGTTTTAGCGTCTCGTTATGATGAAAGTGTGATGTATGCGTGTTTTAACAATCATCGTAATGGCGATTTTAAACCTTATTTAATGAAGAGTGCTGATAAAGGAAAAACGTGGACAAACATCAGTAGTAATTTACCAGCTCGTGGCTCAGTATATTGTGTGACGGAAGATTATAAAAACAAAAATTTATTATTCTGCGGAACGGAGTTTGGTTTTTATTTTAGTATTGATGCAGGAAAAAATTGGATAGAAATTTCGGGCGGCTTACCTCAATCTATATGCGTGAGAGACATTGCTGTTCAAGAACAGGATAATGATATTGTGATTGCTACTTTTGGTAGAGGATTCTATATTATTGATGATTACACGGTTTTACAAACAATTAAAAAAGAAGATTTAGAGAAGAAAGCAATCATTTTCCCAATGATGGATGGTTTAGTTTTTAATCCATCTCAACCATATGGACATAAAGGAAAATCATTTCAAGGTGAATCTTTTTTTGTAGCTGAGAATCCTCCTATTGGCGCAACGATTCGTTATTATGTAAAGGATGATTATAAATCTTTAAAAGATAAACGTAAGGAATTAGAGAAAGAGAATATTAAAAGCAATCAAGCAGTAGCTTATCCTTCAAAAGACAGTATTCGTATGGAAGATAACGAAGAAGCACCTTACACATTGCTTGTGATTACAGATGAACAGGGAAATGAAATTAGAAAGATAAAACAATCTGCTACCAAAGGCATGAAACAAGTAGTATGGGATGGACGATTAGAATTAACATCTCCTGTTTCGTTTTATACACCAGATCCTAATAATCCTTACCAGAGTGATGAGCAAGGTCCTGTGGCTTTATCTGGAAAGTATAATGCACAATTGGTAAAAGTAGAAAATGGTGTTTTAGAAAATTTATCTGATAAGATGATTTTTAACTTAACAACATTGTCTAATTCAACTTTACCAGAAGTAGATAAAGTAAAAGTATTAGCTTCTAATAAATCACTAGGAGAATTTAGAAGAGTAGTGTTAGGTACTAATCAATTTATTGGAAGTATGAATGAGCGTATTAGATTTTTAAAAGCAGGCATTCAGAAAGGACCATCTTCAAGCATGATATACATGGCAGAGTTAAAATCCATTGAAAAACAATTAAAAGAAAATGACATAGCCATGCATGGAGATAGAAGTTTGGAGAAAAGAGAATTCGAAACCTTATCTGGCATTGTAGGTTCAGTAGAAACGATTGTGGGTGGGACCTGGAATCAATCTTTAGGAATGACTGGAACTTTTGAAGAAAAGTTATTGGAGATTAAACCAAAGTTTAAAGCGGTTTATGATTCTGTTTTAGATTTAAATGCAAAGCTAACAGCACTTGAAAATAAATTAGAAGAATTGAAACTACCTTCAACACCAGGTAGAATACCTAAGTGGAATGGACAATAAATTAATATGTCAGTTCGAGCTGTTACGCTGAGCGGTACCGATAGCTATCGGTACGAAGCGGTAGTCGAGAACTAGATATATTTATTTATTTCAAAAACTCAACAACCGCTTTATTTACTTTTTTACTTTCTCTAAAGTGAGCGTCATGTTTTGCTTTTGGGTATATTAATAATTTTGTGGTGTTTGGAAATGCTTTATGTAAGTTGTAACCTACCGAAATAGGAATGGCACCATCTTTCCCTCCCCATATTAAAAGTGTTTGAGTTTTATCTAAATTGTAATTATAGTTTTGATAAATGTTTTGCCTGTCAAATAAGTAACTCATTTGTTTATCTCTAATTTCTTTAGTTGGTAAAAAGAAATATTTTAGCATTTTACATTTAAATTTTTTTGTTGCAGGAAATCCTCTCGACATCACTGCTTTTTTCATTCCGTCAAATTCTTTTATGCTAGTAGGAACGATAACATTCTTGATAGTTTCCACACCTACTATATTTGCTAAACTGTCAGCCATTTGTCCAGAATAAAATTTTACTGGCCCATCAATAATTATTAGCTTATTTACATCTGATGGATGTAATTGATTGTACATCGCTGCTGTTAGTCCGCCATAGCTAAATCCCATCACATTTAATTTAGAGGAGATGTCTAATTTCAATATTGCTTCACGTATTTGTTCTACTTGAAATTCTACAGAATAATTTTTTGAAGAAGAGGTGCTTTCTCCAAAATAAATTAAGTCAGGTAATATTAAATTGAAGTCTTTTGATAAGTCTTTAATTTGACTGCTCCAATTAGTCCTAGCATTAGCTCCCATGCCATGCAGCATTAGTAAATAGGGCTTTGATGGTAGATTGCTATAATGAATATGAATGATTGCATCACTTGTCTTAATAAGCGTATCTCCTTTTACATATTTATGGATGTTTTTTTTCGCATAGTGATCCTGCCATTTAAATATGGCAGGAGTTTTTTCTTGAGCTTGTAATGAGTAAATGAAAAAATGAATTAGAAAAAGAATCGCTTTTTTCATTTTATAATTTTAAAGATAGTAGCCAATTAATAGCTTCCTCTTGTTTACTAAATACTTTATAGGGACGTTTAGGTTTATTAAATTTTAAGTAAAAATTAGCTATTAATTTATAAGGCAAACTATCAACTACAACTGCTGAGGCTGCCAACATCGATTGATCTTCAATTTTTACAGCATTATCTCTAGCTTCTTTAGTAATTGACACATTTTCTCCAACCAAAAATAAAAAGGGCATTAATGTATTATTTGTTATTTCTCGATAATAATCTAATAATCGCATTTGTAATGGAATATCAAAATTACAGTTGTCCTTTAGTAATACATAAACTAAATTGTTAGACATTAACCTAAGATTGACTTCAGGATAATCTAATTCCTTTAACGTGTAAATATTTTCTTTAGATTGTGTCATTAATTTTAGGTTTGTAAAACCCCTACATTATATTGTTTTGTGATAGGAGCATGATTAGCGGCTTCAATTCCCATACTAATTACTTTACGAGTATCAGTAGGATCGATGATGGCATCTATCCATAAACGAGAGGCCGCATAATATGGAGTTGTTTGTGTATCGTAACGGTCTTTTGTTTTGTTATATAATTCTGCTTCTTTCTCTGGAGTAATTTCTTCGCCTTTTGCTTTTAAACTTGCTACTTCAATTTGAACTAACACTTTGGCGGCTTGCGCTCCTCCCATTACAGCTATTTGTGCCGTTGGCCAACCTACAATTAAACGTGGGTCGTATGCTTTACCACACATAGCATAGTTTGCTGCACCATAAGAGTTACCTAATATAATAGTAAATTTTGGTACGACTGAATTTGCCATCGCGTTTACTAATTTAGCACCATCTTTAATAATACCTCCATGCTCACTGCGAGAACCTACCATAAAACCAGTAGCATCTTGTAAGAATACTAATGGGATTTTCTTCTGGTTACAATTCATAATAAAACGAGCTGCTTTATCTGCACTATCGCTATAGATAACACCACCAAATTGCATTTCACCTTTTTTACTTTTCACTACTTTACGTTGATTAGCAACAATACCTACAGCCCAACCATCAATACGAGCGTATGTACAAACGATTGATTGTCCGTATAATTCCTTGTATTCATCATGCTCACCGTTATCAACGATACGCTCAATAATATCTCTAATTTCGTATTGCTTATCATTTAAAATACCATACATTTCCTTTTGATCTTTTTTAGGAAGCACAGGAGTTTCTCTGTTAAAGCCAGCTTTATCATAATCGCCAACCTTACTCATAATGTTGCGAATGCGTGTTAAGCAATCGGCATCATCTTTACATTTATAATCTGTTACACCACTAATTTCGCAATGTGTTGTAGCGCCACCTAATGTTTCGTTATCAATATTTTCTCCAACAGCAGCTTTTACTAAGTAAGAACCAGCTAAAAAGATAGACCCAGTTTTATCTACAATCATGGCTTCATCACTCATAATTGGTAAATAAGCTCCGCCTGCTACACAACTTCCCATTACAGCAGATACTTGTAAAATTCCCATTCCACTCATGATGGCATTGTTACGAAAGATACGACCAAAGTGCTCTTTATCAGGGAAAATTTCATCTTGCATTGGCAAATAAACACCAGCGCTATCCACTAAATAAATAATAGGTAATCTGTTTTCCATGGCAATTTCTTGTGCACGTAAATTCTTTTTACCCGTAATTGGGAACCATGCACCTGCCTTTACAGTGGCATCATTGGCTACCACAATACATTGTTTACCACTCACATATCCAATCACAATCACAACGCCACCACCTGGGCATCCACCGTGTTCTGGATACATCTCGTAGCCAGCAAAAGCACCCATTTCAAAACGAGGTGTGTTTTTATCTAATAAAAAATCAATACGCTCACGCGCACTCATTTTACCTTGTTCGTGTAATTTTTCAATGCGTTTTTTACCACCGCCATCGTATATTTTATTTAAGCGTTGCTCCATTTGCGAAATTAGCAAACGCATTTTATCATCATTCTTGTTAAATTCTAAGTCCATGGTATGTTATTTAAAAGAGCATAAATATAGCAAATGAATTAAATTATTTTAATACATTCGAATCAAAATTAATTATTCTTGAAGCATTCAGATATACAACAAAAAGATAAGGAATTTGTTTGGCATCCGTTTACACATTTAAAATATGTCGAAATGCCTGTTCAAATTGTAAGAGGTGAAGGCGCTTTTTTTTATGACGCAGAGGGTAATAAATTACTAGATGGGATTTCATCTTGGTGGGTTAATTTGCATGGACATTGCCATCCTTATATTTCTCAAAAAGTAAGTGTGCAGTTGCATACCTTGGAGCATGCTATTTTTAGCTCCTTTACACATGAACCAGCTGTATTGTTAGCAGAAAGACTCATAGGACATTTACCCGAAAATCAATCCAAAATATTTTATTCAGATAATGGTTCTACGGCAGTAGAGGTAGGGTTGAAAATGGTGTTGCAATATTGGCACAATCAGGGAATCAGCAAGAAAAAATTTATAGCATTTGAAAATGCCTATCATGGCGATACCTTTGGCGGAATGAGTGTTGGCGCGCGAAACGTATTTAATAATGCCTTTGAAAATTTATTATTTGACGTGATTCATATTCCCTTGCCAGATGCTGAAAATATAAAGCAAATTAAAGAGGTTTTACAAGCTTGGTTTACCAATCACAACGACATTGCTGGATTTATTTTTGAGCCTTTGGTTCAAGGAGCCGCAGGTATGTTGATGTATGAAGCAAAACATTTAGATGAATTAATTGCCTTATGCAGAGAAAATAAAGTGCTTTGTATTGCTGATGAAGTGATGACTGGTTTTGGTAGAACAGGGGAGTTTTTCGCTTCCAATTATTTAACCAATAAGCCCGATATTATTTGTTTATCTAAGGGTTTAACGGGCGGTTATATGCCATTGGGAGTGACTAGTTGCGCAGAGTTTATTTACAATTCGTGTGTGAGTGATGATAAAACAAAAACCTTTTTTCATGGTCATAGCTACACCGCTAATCCAACAGCTTGTTCGGCTGCTTTAGCGAGTTTAGATTTAATGGAAAAAGAAGAAACTTGGAGTCAAATCAAAATGATTTCGGACTTAAACACAGCTTTTGTAAGTACCCATCGCAATCATCTCAAATTAAAAGATGTGAGGAGTAAAGGTACTATTTTAGCCCTTGAAATTAATACGGAAGAACATACTCATTATCTCAATCATGCCTCAGAGAGCATTGGTTCCTATTTCCTTAAAAGAGGCATTATTGTGAGACCTTTGGGCAATATTTTGTACATAATTCCACCTTATTGTATTACCGAAACGGAGTTAAAACAAGTTTACGGAGTCATGGAGCAATTTTTACAGGAATTGTAGGCTTTTTGCTGAGGTAAATAATTTGTAAAAAAATGTTTGCTTTTACAATAAAAACCCTATTTTTGAAAGCAAATTTAGAACTATAAACACTATCATATGAACATTCACGAGTATCAAGGAAAAAGTATTTTAAAAAGTTTTGGTGTAGCTATTCAAGAAGGAATTGTTGCAGAAACCCCAGAGCAAGCTGTTGCAGCTGCCAAACAAGTAATGGAAACATACAAATGCGATGGCGTTGTTGTTAAAGCTCAAATTCACGCAGGTGGACGTGGTAAAGGTGGCGGCGTGAAATTTGCTCCAAATTTAGATAAAGTGAAAGAAGTAGCTACTAATATTATTGGTATGCACTTAATCACTCCTCAAACGAGTGCAGAAGGTAAATTAGTAAGTAAAGTATTAGTAGCTCAGGATGTATACTATCCAGGAGCAACTCCTACAAAAGAATTTTATATGAGTATCTTATTAAATCGTTCAACTGGCCGTAATATCATTATGTACAGTACTGAAGGCGGTATGGATATTGAAGAAGTTGCAGAAAAAACGCCTCATTTAATTTGGAAAGAAGAAATTGATCCTAAAGTTGGATTGCGTGATTTCCAATGCCGTAAGGTTGCTTTTAACTTAGGTTTAAGCGGTAATGCTTTTAAAGAAATGACAAAATTCGTAGCAGCTTTATACAAGGCTTACGATTCAATCGATTCTTCAATGTTTGAAATTAATCCAGTATTAAAAACATCTGATGATAAAATTATTGCAGTAGATGCTAAGGTATCTATAGATGATAACGCATTATATCGCCATAAAGATATCGAAGCAATGCGTGATGAAATGGAAGAAAATCCAGTGGATGTGCAAGCGCGTAAAGCAGAATTAAACTATGTAAAATTAGACGGTAACGTTGGTTGTATGGTTAACGGCGCTGGTTTAGCAATGGCTACAATGGACATCATTAAATTATCTGGTGGTGAGCCAGCTAACTTCTTAGATGTGGGTGGTACTGCTAACGCTGAGCGTGTTGAAAAAGCATTCCATATTATTTTAGGTGATAAAAACGTAAAAGCAATTTTAGTAAATATTTTTGGTGGTATCGTTCGTTGCGACCGTGTGGCACAAGGTGTAATTGATGCATACAAAAATATGGGTACTATTAATGTTCCAATTATCGTTCGTTTACAAGGAACAAATGCCGTGGAAGCTAAAAAATTAATTGATGAATCAGGTTTAAAAGTATATTCGGCAATTGAATTACAAGAAGCAGCTGATTTAGTAGCTAAATTAATTGGTAAATAATTAAATAGAAATATATAAAGATCATGATTCAACGTAAACATTTTTTAATTGCCCCTTTAGCTGCAAGTTTAATGCTTGTTTCTTGTGGAGGTGATAAAACGGAAGGTGGAGATGAAATGTCTGGAGTAGATACTTTAAAGACAGAAACTCAAACTGAACAAATTACCGAAACATTTTTTCAAGTACCTTCTCCAGGTGAGATGTTGACTTTTATTAAAATGGTTGGTGGCAAGAACAATAAAAATGTATCTTTCTTAAATAGTCCTGATAATCAAAAAAATTACACGGATAATAAATCTAAAGCATTAAACTTTGGTATTTATAGCTGTGATTTAAGTTACTGTAGTATTTTTGAAATTGGTTCTGAAGCATTAAAATATTTTAAAGTTGTAAAACAGTTAGGAGATCAAATTGGTGTATCTTCTGCTATTTCACCTGAAGTATTAAAGCGCCTAGAAGGAAATATCGGAAATCCTGATTCTTTATCAGTCATTACAGATGATGTATATTTTTCATCTTTCGAATCTTTAGAAGCTAGTAAACAAGGGCCAACCCTTTCATTAGTAGTTGCTGGCGGATGGATTGAAAGTTTATATATTGCTACTAGTTTAGCAAAATATGATGCTAAAAGTTTAGTTGTTGAACGCTTAGCAGATCAAAAATATACGTTGGATAACTTAATTGAATTTCTAAAAAAGTATGAAAGTGATTCTAACGTTGCTGCTGTATTAGCTCAATACACAGAGTTACAAGCAGAATTTAATAAAATTGGGGAAAAAGATGCTGCTGCATCAACTGATAAAACAAAAAATGTTTTAGGAGGAGGAAAAGAATTAGTTATTTCTGCAGATCAATATAAATCGATTGTTGAGAAAATAAAAGTAAT
This sequence comes from Bacteroidia bacterium, assembly GCA_044238845.1. Classification (GTDB taxonomy): domain Bacteria; phylum Bacteroidota; class Bacteroidia; order B-17B0; family Aurantibacillaceae; genus UBA4416. Next base: position 56,624 of record JBIICN010000001.1, on the reverse strand, counting down.
TAGAAACTCATATACGTTAACTAAATAATTTATAATACTATGAAGAAAATATTTTTAACATTATTCATATTAAGCACGGTGATGGCATTTTCACAAGCTAGCGTATGTGGGCAGTTTCATCGTAAATATTGCACAGTAGACAGTAAAAGAGGTGGTAAAGGAGAATGGTTGTACAATGCACAATCTAAAAGCGGATTATTTAATCAAGGTTCCACTTCAAAAATTCGTTGTGTAATCTACAAAGGTATGGATTACCGTATTAATGTTTGTTGTGATGCAGCTATAGGAGAAAAATTGAATTATAAAATATTCGATGCTCGTACTAATGAATTACTATATGATAATGCAACAGCACAAAGCGAACCATTATTTGAATTTCAGAGTACTGCTAGTCGTCAGTTAATTATTGAAGTGAGTGTTCCTTTAGGAGCAACGCCTCAAGATAAACATAAGCCAATGGAAGCAGCTTGCGTTGGTTTGTTAATTGAACATAAAGTTACAGACAGACAAGGATTCTCTCAATACTAATAAATTATTTGATTATAATATAAACCATCAGTTAACAGCTGATGGTTTTTTTATGAGTATAAGTATAATCCCAATAACACGTATTTTTTTATTTTATATAAACGTATTTTATATGTTTTAATTCTTTGTAAGATAAAGTTGCGTGCTCTTTTTGGAAGACTGCTGGATTTTCATAATTCATTAAACTAGCAATTGGGTATTTATTATTAATGTATGTTAATGCACGTGTTTTAGGCTTTAATAAATAGATATCACTTGGATTATCTTCGTTATATACTTCAATTAAATAGGTAACGACGTCATTTTTCAGAAAGTATTTTTTTAATAATCTTGCTCTTTTTCCTTGATTTGAGATTGACTCGTTCGTGTTGACATCATAAATAAAAAAGTCTTTTCCCATATATTTTATAAATTGAAATTCTTTTTCGTTTTCTCCTCTTATTTTTAAAGGTATTCCCAAAAGTCTAAAATCTTCATCATCATTTTTGGTATAATGTATTGGCATTTGAATTTTAATAGGAAAGTATTTTCGTTTATTTATTTTTAACCTACTGGCTCTTAATGCCACAATAATTAAAATAAAACCTTCTCTTAGTACGCTCGCTAATACTTGTTTGATAGCAGTTTTTTGATCGAAATAAATACTTCCATAGATAAATTCAAAACTTAAAATTATAAAGTACCATATAAAGATGGCTTTATATAATTTTGTTGTAGAAGCTATTTTTTGGTAATTGAAAAAAGGAGAAAAATTTATTGCATTATTAATCATTTGAATCCAAAAATTAATACCAATTAAATACACAATTGTAGCTAAGATGGAGGTAAAGTCGCCCAAAAATGGTTGTACTAAAAAGAAGTCAAATAAGCCATGAGAAAAAACGGCAGTGCTTATTCCAACAAGCGTATTGATGTATGTATTTCCTTTATTAAATAATTGAAAACGATAAATACCATACACACAAATGCTGGTATTGATAATATGCACTAAACATGAAATAAACGTTCTTCCTGATGCTATTTGAGCCCCATAATTATTGTAATAAATAAAGTTCTCTCTTACCGAAAATCCTAATGCGACAACGCCTGCAAAAACTAAATAATCAATTGGTTCATTAATACGTTTTTTGATAATTTTAAAGGCAATGAGCACACCAATTAATTTAGAAATTTCTTCGGTTAACCCAACTCCAAATATGGAATAAAAGAAGTCGTTAATTAACTCTCCATTGAAATTAAATCCTAAAATTTCTAAGCCATAATATATCCATAATGCTAGGGTAGGTGTTAGAAACCCTATGATAAATGCAATAATAGTGTCTGTAATTTTTTCATGTTCTAAGAGGTCTATTCGTTTAAAATATCCCAGCCATAACATAGCTCCGCAAACGGCGCCAACTATTGGAAATATTAAGTCGAGTTGATCTTGATTGAACATATTTAGTTAAAAAAAAATCCCTCAGCATAAGCTAAGGGATTTTAAATGTATCAATATTGAATTAGTTGTTGATGCTGATTTTTTTATCTAATTCTTCAATGTATGCTTTAAAACGTTTGTCTGTATCCATTAAGTTATTTACTGTACGGCAAGCATGTAATACAGTAGCGTGATCTTTTCCACCGCAGTGCATACCAATAGTAGCTAAAGAAGATTTAGTCATACACTTAGCAAAATACATTGCGATTTGACGAGCTTGAACTACTTCACGTTTACGAGTTTTTGATTTCATTAAATCGATGTTTAAGTCGAAGTAATCGCAAACTACTTTTTGGATATAATCAATAGAAACCTCACGAGCAGTAGATTTAACAAATTTGTCAATCATTTGCTTAGCTAATTCTAATGTAATTGTTTTCTTGTTTAAAGAAGATTGAGCTAATAATGAAATTAATGCTCCTTCTAATTCACGTACGTTAGAAGTGATGCTGTATGCTAAATATTCGCAAACTTCTTTTGGCAATTGAATACCTTCGTTATAAACTTTTTTCTCTAAGATAGCAATACGAGTTTCTAAGCCTGGAGTTTGTAAATCTGCGCTTAATCCCCATTTGAAACGAGATAATAAACGTTGCTCAATTCCTTGCATTTCAACAGGCGCTCTATCAGCCGTTAAGATGATTTGTTTTCCTAATTGATGCAAGTGATTGAAAATATGGAAGAATACATCTTGAGTTTTTTCTTTTCCTGCTAAGTACTGAATATCATCAATGATTAACGTGTCAATCATTTGGTAAAAATGAACGAAATCGTTTTGGTTATTGTTTTTGATTGAATCAATAAATTGAGCAATAAATTTTTCTGATTGAACGTAAAGAACTGTTTTGTTCGGGAAGTTCTTTTTAATGTCAATACCGATAGCTTGAGCTAAGTGAGTTTTTCCTAAACCAACACCACCATATAATAATAATGGGTTAAAAGCGGTTCCACCTGGTTTTTGAGAAACAGCATAACCAGCAGAACGAGCTAAACGGTTACAATCACCTTCTACAAAATTATCAAAACAGTAGTTAGGGTTTAATTGAGATTCAACAGATACTTTTTTAAGACCTGGAATAATAAATGGGTTTCTAATTGATCCACTATCAATTGGCATTGACACTGGATTATTTCTTAAGTTAGTATTAATGTTTGGAACTTTCAACATAACGGCTTTTTCAGATTTACCAGTTCCGTTATCCATAACAATGCTGTACTCAATTTTTCCTTCAGCTCCTAATTCTTTTCTAATTACTTTTTTAATAATTGTGATGTAGTGTTCTTCTAACCATTCGTAAAAAAATTGAGAGGGTACTTGAATGTTTAATACGTTGTCTTGAATTTTTATGGCTTTGATAGGTTCAAACCAAGTTGCAAAATTTTGAGGGCTTACATTATCCTGAATTACTCTTAGGCAATTCTTCCACACTGTTTCAGCTGTCTTTTCCTTCATAGTATTAAATAAGTTATTAAATATGTAGTGTTTAGTATTATTAACAAGTTCGAGTTTGTAAATATATACTGATTATTTAATCTCGCAAGGAAAAAATCGATAAATAATTTCAGAAAATTTTCGTTTCGGGCTTGTTTTTTTAAATTTTTCTATTATTTGAATTATGTGAAATTTTTTTCGTATTATAAGAAAAATACACATCAATTTTACCTAACCAAATTCCTGCCCAACCAACTTGAGTTACGTATACTTCTTTGCCTATTCTATTAGCTAATTTAACGGGATGTTCAAGGAACGTATGTGAGTGTCCGCCAATAATTAAATCAATATTTTCGGTTTGTGGAGCCATACTCATATCACTTAGTTTTTTATCATTGTAAGAAAAACCTAAATGAGATAAAGCAATCACATAATCGCAGCCTAAATCTTGTTTTAATAATTTAGCTGTAGCGTTGGCAATTGGAAGCGGATTCTGGTAAATAGTGTCTTTGTACATTCTTTTATCTACTAATCCTTCCAATTCAATTCCATAACCTAAAACGCCAATTTTAATCCCTTGTTTTTCAAAGATTTTGTATGGAACTATTTTGTTATTTAGACTAGTGTTTGAAAAATCGTAATTACAATTAATAAACGCAAAATTAGCATGTGGCATTTGTTTAGTAATGTTGTCAATTCCTAAATCAAAATCATGATTACCTAATGTTGTTGCATCATATTTCATAATACTCATCAATTTATATTCTAACTCACCACTATATAAATTAAAGTAAGGTGTTCCTTGAAATATATCTCCAGCATCTAATAATAAAACATTATCATTTTCTTTTTTTAATTCATCAATGACGGCTGCTCGCCTCGCAAAACCACCTTTCCCTGCAAATTTCGGGTCGTTTTCAGGAAACGGCTCTATTCGGCTATGAATATCATTTGTGTATAAAATAGTTAAGCGAGATAAATCTTTGCTTTTTAATACTTCGTTGGATAAAGCAGGAAATCCAGCTAATACAGCCGAAGTGCCAACAAAATATTTTAAAAATTCTCGTCTATTTTGATAGTTGAATTCTGCCATCTAATTTAGGTTTAATCGTTTGATCTAATTTGGTAATATCCTCGCAGTAATTAATAATCATAGTTCTTAAAAGTACATTCATGATTTTTCTTTCTTTTGCATTTTTAAAAAAATTATAGCTGTCACCTCCATTTGCGAGGTAATCAGAAGTTACCACCCAATAATCTTTTGTTTCATCAAATGCTTTTCCATTAATTGTAATGTCAGTTGGCGTTGTACCTTTCATCGTTAATCGCATGCCACCAATAGGAATTCCACCTTTTTCTGCAATTTTATAACACATATCTTTAAACTGAGTACCACTTAGTTTTAATAATACCACTTCATTTTCAAATGGCATCAATTCAAAAATGTTTCCAATGGTAATATTTCCTTTTGGTAATGAATTTCGCAAACCTCCTTTATTAAAAATTGCTACATCTAACATGGTAGAATCTTTTCCTAATAGTTTTTTTGTTTCATAAATAACAGCGTCGCAAAAAAAGTTGCCTAAAGTGCTCTCTATATCATCTTTTACTAAGGCGTCTTCGCTTTTTGCAATGACCGCATACATTTGTTCATCATGTGTTTTTTTGTAAGGCGACATTACTTTGTATATAGCGCTATCAATGTTTGGATTATTAATAATGATATGTGATTCGGAAATATTTGTAACGGATGTTTTTTTTGAACATGCATATAAACTAATAAGTGCTGAAAAAAAGAGTATTTTATAGAGAAGATTCATGAAATAGAAAACTAAATTTGATGTTTTAAATATAAGGGATTATTTGTATGATTAAAACAGAAACAACGTTAAGAGTGCGTTATGGAGAAACTGACCAAATGGGTTTTGTATATTATGGAGTTTATGCTCAGTACTATGAAGTAGGCAGGGTAGAAGCGATGCGTAGTCTTGGGTTTAGTTATCGTGAGATGGAAGAAAGTGGAGTTTTAATGCCTGTTATTAATTTAACGGTTAATTACAAAAAGCCAGCTAAGTATGATGATGAAGTACGCATTGTTACCTCAGTTACTGAAATGCCAGGAGTGAGAATTACTTTTCATTATGAATGTTTTAATCAGCATAATGAGTTGTTAAACACAGGTTCTGTTACTTTAGTATTTATTGATAAATTGAAAAATAAACCGATGCAACCGCCCGCTTGGTTTATGGAAGGTTTTATGAAAAAATTTATTGTCTAACCGCAAAGGTCGCTGAGTTTTGGCGCAAAGAAAAAAAGTGAAGATTCTGTATATCTAAAATAATTTTTAGCGTGCTCTTCGAAAACACTCTGCCTCTCTGCGGTTAAACCTAAAATCTAATTTCGCAGCCAGGAAGCATGGCTTTTAATTCTTCGATGTATTGTTTTGAAAAACCATTTCCTCTCACGTCTAATACTGTTAAGTTTTCTAACTGAGAAATGGTGTCTGGTAATTTTTGAAGATGATTGTTTTTTACCGATAAGAAACGTAATTTTTTTGCCTTATAAATTTCATAAGGTAAAGACTGTAATTGATTTGCATCTAACACTAATACTTCTAAATTCACAAATCGTTCAAAATGTTTGGTAATATTAAAGGTATTAGTATTTGTTAGATTCAAAAATACAAGATTAGGAATTTTAAAGATTTCTTTTGGGAAGCTATCTAATACACAATTTTCAATTGTTACCTCTTTTAAATTTTTTAAATATTTTAAAGTTGAGGGGAGTTTTAATGTATCATTAGTAGATGATATCTTTAAAGTTTTTAATCGACTTAAATAAGCAATGTCTGATGGAATACTGTCGATTTTACTTCCGAAATATTCTATATAATTTAAATTCCCTAGTTTTTTTAAGTCGGGAGGAAACGATGTGAACTCATTGTTGTAACTAGCAAAATATAATAAATTATATAATTCTCCAAATCCTGGAGGATAGGTGTTGATTTCATTTCCACTTAATTTAAGAGCTTGCAAATCTTTTAACTTCCCTAATTTTGCATATAATTTTGGTTCTAGTTTTTTATAACTCAAATCCATTTTATAAACATTTTTTTCTATTTCTAAAGCTACTTTTAAGTCGGTAAATACTTGCGAACCAAAAGGGCCGTATTTTTCAAACTCATTTTGTTGAGCTCTATATATTTGAGAGAGAAATAAAAATATGAAAATGAATTTATGCATATCGGGTATTAACGAATATACAAACTATTTTTATTAGATGATTAATTGATCGATGATTTTTTACTTATTTTTTAATAACGATTAATGTATATTCGTGTGCTATTATCAATTCATATTTGTTATTATTATGATTCACCAAGAACAATTTATTTCATCACTACAAAAATCATTGAATGATAATACGTTTGTAAAGCTTTCTTTAGCTAATTATAAAGGCCCTATTGAGGCATTGAAAAAATGTTATGCTAAAAAAGCAATAATAAAGCAAGAAGATAAATTGAGTTTTACGTATCGTTATCAAACAAAAGATATCGTTAAAAATTTCTCTATTGAAGATGGAATTGATTTAGTTAATGAATTTATTGATAGTGGAGATTTTAGACAAGCTTCTTTATTTACATTGGATAATGATGTTGTTTTTGAATTGGCTAATAATGGTAAAACTAGCTTTAAGATAAACAAACCAACTCATCATGAACTTCCTTCTTTGGAACATGATATGCAAAAAAACAGATTGGTTACAGTGCAAGGTAAGTCGTATTTACAACAATTAAAAATTACAGATGAAAAAGGAAAAGTCATTCCTAGTTCTCAAGATAAATACAAACAAATTAATCATTATGTTGAATTATTAAGTCCTTTGATTAAAAATTTACCGAAACATGATGTTTTAAATATTTTGGATATGGGCGCAGGCAAGGGATATTTAACGTTTGCGCTGTATGATTATTTAACTTCTGTTTTAAGTTTAAAAACAAAAGTTACGGGAGTTGAGTATCGAAAGGATTTAGTTGCTTTATGTAATGATATTGCAATGAAATCGAATTTTAATGATTTGCATTTTGCTGAAGGAACAATTATGGATTATGATGCTAGTCATGCTAATGTTTTAATTGCTTTGCATGCTTGCGATACAGCTACAGATGACGCTATTTACAAAGGGATAAAAGCAAATGCCGATTTAATTGTTGTGGCTCCATGCTGCCATAAGCAAATACGCAGAGAAATTGAAAAATACAAAGCAAAAAATGACTTAGATTTTTTAATCAAACATGGTATCTTTTTAGAACGCCAGGCAGAAATGGTAACGGACGGACTTCGTTCGATGATTTTAGAATATTGTGGCTATTCAACTAAAGTATTTCAATTTATTTCAGATGCGCATACACCTAAAAATGTGATGATAGTTGCAGAGAGAAAAGCTAAAACTGATATTCAAAAAGAAGAGATTCTTAAAAAGATAAAAGCCTCAAAACAATTTTTTGGCATAGGATTTCATCATTTAGAAAAATTAATGGGTTTATAATTTTATTTTACTGAGGATTTCTAATTTATAATGCATGTCTAACGAATAATTAAGCGTTGCATTTTCTTTTAAAAATAAGTAAATAAGATGAGCTTTTTTGTAACAATTATTAGATGTTTCTTCAGTTGAATTCATAGACGCATAATATTCTCCTTTTTCATACACTAAATCGGCCAACATTTTAAGTTGTTCGTCATTTAATTTTTTTTCTTGCGTTAATGTTTCCAGGAGGGTTTCATTAGCAATAGATTCAACATATTTAATTTCTAAGGCAGTATATTTTTTTAGTGATTCATCAATGGCATCAGATAATTCCGGAAATAAACCTTCTTTTTTCAAACCTAATAAAATGGCCATTACTTTGCCAAATTCTTCAAATTGCTTTACTAAATAATCTCGTTTAAGCATTTTTTATTTTTTCAATAATTGAAATGACTTGTGGAATTAATGCAGTATTATTATCATTGACGATTATAGCATTTGCCAATGGTGTTTTTAACTCATCTGTCCATTGTGCTTGCATGCGTTTTTCAATATCTGATTTTGAAACTGAATTTCGTTTCATAACTCGCTCAATTTTTATATTAACAGGGGCGGTTACTAATATGTTATAATTTAAATCCTTGTAAATACCAGTTTCAAATAATAAAGCACTCTCTTTGACGATGATAGTATTTAAAGGGAATTTAGATTTAAATTGAATAAAATCTTCCTTAACTGCTGGGTGAATTATATTGTTAAGTTGATGTAATATTTTAGTATCAGAAAAAACTTTTTTAGAAATATAATTTTTATCAATCACCATTTCATTTAAGTAGGATTCATTGCCTAACAATTGAATAACTGCTTGTTTAATAATAGGCTTAAAATATAATTCTTTTGCTCTATCATCAGAATTATATATAGCACAACCCATTGTTTCAAATAATTTTGCAACAGTTGATTTACCGCTACCTATGCCGCCTGTTAAACCAATAATCATTATTTATATATTAAATAGGAAATACTTGTTGGTTCTGTATTTATAATTTTTACTTCTGATGGAGAGCGAACAATTTCCACGAGTAAATATTGTTGTTTTTCTTTTATTTGCTCATAGTTTACTATGGCTTTAAATGAATTGGTATTTACATTTTCATAATCATTCATTGCAACTAAATATTTAATGGAAATAAAGTTTGGTAATAATTTTATGGTTTCACGTCCAGGATTATTCATTATCTGAATAGGAATTTTAATAGTTGCCTCAGTTAACTTATCTACACTAAAACTTAATTGCACGTCTTTAACACTATAGTTAATAGAAGAAAAAGGTTTTTTTAATTGCACGGGTGATGTGAAATTTTGATGTACATCTTTTAAATTTAAAAAGTAGGTGTAAACGGTATCCATTTTGCATAAATCTAAACTATCACCAGTTACAGTAACATAAGCTGGGGTAATGTTTATTTTTGAAACTATTGAATACCCAGGTTGGCATTTAACTTTTAAATTTGCTTTTACTGGAAGTAGTTTTGAATTGCCTTTATTTACAGAGAAAAATAGCGTGTCGGGTCGTATTTTAACTATATCAACATCAAAATTAATAGCGCTTATTAAATCAAAATTGCTATTTTTAATAGAGTAGGCTTGAGACTTAGCATTGTTTTTAAGTAAGTTAAAATCTACAATAACAGGATTGATGTTTTTTTTAAGAGAAATAAAAATGAGTTTTAGTCCACTTGCTTTAATTTCTACATCTAATGTTTCGGGTAGCTCACCAACAATTAATTTGTTGTGAGGAAGGTTTAAAAAAGAGACAGGAACATGAATTGTGTAAACGTAATTTCTGTTTAAAGCACGCACCACCCAAAGAAGTGATGCGATGCTTAAACAAATTAAAAAAGTACCAACTTTTTTACCTAGCAGTAATCGCCTAATGCGAGTGATGGCATTTGACGAATTCATTTGGTTATACTGTTTGGTTTAAAGTTGAAGTTGCATCTTGAGAAACGGCGTTTTTAGAAATTTTCATTTTTGATCCGTCTTCAACTGCAATGATGATTGTTCCATCTTCATTCATTTTACTAATAGTTCCATAAATACCACCAATAGTTAAGATTTTGTCATTTACTTTTAATGCCTCAATGTATTTTTTAGTTTCTTTTGCTTTTTTCATTTGAGGACGAATCATAAAGAAATAAAAAACGACTACGATTAAAACCAAAGGAACTATTTGTGTTATTGGATTTCCTCCTGCGGCTCCTCCGCCCATTAAAATTACTAAATTGTTCATGTTTGTTTTGTGTTTATTTGATTGGTTATTGATTTATTTTTAGTGTGCTGTAGGTAATTCGCTAGGATTTGCGCTTGTAGGAACAATGATATTAGCCTTTATATAAATAATTCTAGTACTTGGTTCGCAGTTAGTAACAAGGGTAACAGATTTTTCAACCAAACCAGATTTTCCTTCACTTGCAAAAACCACATCCACTACAGCTTCTTCGCCTGGTAAGATAGGCTTTTTAGGGTAGGCCGGAATCGTGCAGCCACAGCTGCCATTAGCCGCCGAAATAATTAAATTTGCTCCACCAGTATTTTTAAATTTAAACGCATAGGTTACTTTTTCGCCCTGCGTAATTCTTCCAAAATCGTGAGTTTCTTCTTCAAATTTAATTTCGGGTAAATCGGCATTAGTATTTCCATCTGCTGATTTAGTATTCATCACATCATTAGTTGAAACTTCTGTACTATGTTCTTTACACGAACTTAAAAAAAATAAGATTGACGCTGATATAATATAAATTGTTTTCATTTTTTATTTAATTGATAGCAAATTTAGGATTTTATACCGTTTTTGCTATAAAATTATGTTTTTTTATATTATCAAAAAATGAAGTTTTATTTGTTTATGAATTAGCTCTTGATTTATTTTTTAATAATTATTTCTCCGTATTTTGACTAAATACAATCGAGATTATATATACACTTCTTAAATCATCGAACAACAATTTCTGAATTTTGAAGAGAAGTCTGGTAAGTTTCTCCAATAGTTTGTATCCCTAAACAGATTTTTGAAATGCTTTTAGATGATGCATAGCGTGTGATAATTTAGTTATATTTCGTGACTCTTAAGCAGGTCCTGATGATAATCAATTTTTATCTTAATAATTTATTTAGATTATTGATGTTTTACCATTTCTAATAGCATTAAATTCAATATCACTTACCATTTCAATTTAATGTTGTAGATGAAACTGTCAGAGTTATCAAGTGCTAATAATTTCAGTAATTATTTTTTAAATTAATTCCCTTCCATTAAACCTCTTCCAGTTTTTTGAATTTTATTATCACGTTTTAAATCAGCAATAATTTTATCTAATACACCATTAATAAATGTTTTACTGTTAGGCGTACTATATTCTTTAGAAATATCAATATATTCGTTTAATGATACTTTAACTGGAACATTATTAACATGCATAAATTCAGCTATGGCCATTTTCATTAATAAAATGTCCATCGATGCAATACGATCTAGTTCCCAATTTTTGGTTTTTTCGTCGATAAGCTTATCATATTCTTTGTCACCTGCAATAGTTTTACGAAATAAAGTAGATATAAATTGAGTATCATCTTCTTTATCCTTATATAATGGAACTAATTTTAAAACTCCTGTGAAATTTTCAAAAGTTCTTGAAACCATTGAAAAAGCACCAAAAGTGTCATCAGCCCAGTGAATGTTTTTTTCTTCAAATAAATGATTTAACAAATCATGTTCATATAAAAATTCAGTAGCTACAGAAATTAAAAACTGCTTATCTTCTTTAGCAGATGGCGTTGTAGATGCCATATAGTTTTTATATAAATCAGTAGCTCTTAATTCAGCATACAATTTACGGACTAAATCAAAATCACTTTGCCAAGAAATTTTACGATTTGCGACTTCTTTTTTTAATTCTTCGCTACGCACCAATGAAACTAAGGCTACGTTTTCAATAAAACGCATATTTGGTTCTAAATCTTCTTTACTGGGTAAACGCTTGTTTTTGTTTTCTTCAGTAACTAACAAGGCAGTATGGTGCATGTCGGTAAACAAGACTAATACATAAACATATAAGTCGTAAATTTTATCTAAACTTTTAAATAATTCTTTTTCGTAAAATACAATATCCGGTTTTTCTTGCTGAAAGTAAGAATACAAGGTTTGCATTGTTTTTATTCGAAGGTAGCGTCTGTTTAGCATAAAGAACGGTTTTTGAGGATGTTTTATTTATAGTACATTTTTTCTGTTAATCTTAACGGGGTCAAAGGTATGATTTATACTTTAAATCCGCTCAAATTAATTTTACATAACAGCATTAATTCTTGCAATACTTTCAATACGTTGCTCAGCAATTTTATTAGCAGCTGCATAAGTAGGTATATTTTGAGATTTAGCCGTTTGAATAATGTTCCATGTTGTTCCGTAAATTTTTTCAGCATGCGCCATAGCTCGTTCTCTATTGTATCCTTCTAATTCATAATATACGTTGATGATACCGCCAGCATTAACCACAAAATCAGGAGCATATAAAATACCTTTTGATAATACTAGCTCGCCGTGCTTTTTTTCATCAGCTAATTGATTATTAGCAGCTCCACAAATAATTTTACATTTTAATTTAGATAAAGTATCATCATTAACTGTTGCTCCAAGAGCACATGGCGCATAAATATCAATATCTAAATCAAACATTTTTTCTGCAGTTACAAATTCAGCTTTGTATTTATCTACAGCTGTTTTAATGCGCTCTTCACTAATATCATAAACATAAACTTTAGCTCCTTCTTTAGAAATATGCTCTACTAAATGCATTCCCACGTTTCCAATACCTTGCACTAATACTTTTTTTCCTGCTAAACTATCTGTTCCGTATACTTCTTTAGCACTAGCTTTCATACTTACGTATACACCATAAGCAGTTACAGGAGATGGGTCGCCACTACCACCCATGTTTTCAGGTAAACCGCTTACATAGTCAGTTTCCATTTTAATCATTTCCATATCACGGCTATTCATGGCCACATCTTCGGCAGTAATATATTTACCACCTAAACTATTTACAAATTTTCCAAAACGACGTAATAACGCTTCTGATTTAATTTTGCTAGCATCGCCCATAATGACCGCTTTACCACCACCTAAATTTAAACCAGCAACTGATGATTTATATGTCATTCCGCGAGATAAACGTAACACATCCGTTAAAGCCTCCATTTCATTATTGTAATTCCACATCCGCGTCCCACCTAATGATGGACCTAAAACAGTATTATGAATAGCTATAATTGCTTTAAGGCCAGTAGCGTTATCATTACAAAATAAAATCTGTTCGTGATTATTCACTAACATTTGACCAATTACTGGATTTTGAGCCAAGCTCGAGTCGTTTATATTTTTTACTTCCATAACAAGGAGTGTTTAAATTTCGGCGCTAATTTAGGATTTATTTATATAGAAAATATTTTTTTTGATTATATAGTAGTATTAAAAACTATCATTAAATTCGACAATTATTTTGTTGAAATTTGCTAAATACCTATTTGTCTTAATTCCATTCATTAGTTTTTCTCAAAAAACAATGACAGGTACTAAAGATTTTTATATTAAAGTTGCTCCTACCTATGGTTTTGTGTTCGAGCACCGCAGTACTATAGGCAATCTTGTAAAAGGCTACATTCCAGGTGTTGAAGTAGATTTTGTAAAGCCAACAACAGGAAGTAAACGTTGGCACCGTGAAAACAATTTTCCCGAAGTAGGATTATCCTTTAATTTTATTGATTTTGCTAATTCTAAACAATTAGGTTATTGCTATGCTTTATCTCCTTATATCGAAATTCCTCTCAATAAAAAAGTAAGAGCTACAAGACCCGTTTTGCGAATTTGTTGGGGCGTTTCTTATTTAACCAAAAAATTTGATATTAATGAAAATCCTAAAAATATAGCCATTGGTAGTAATTGGAATACGTTTGTGCAGTGGAAAATGCTATGGCATATAAATTTAAGTAACAAATTTAGAGTAGAACCAGGTTTATCATTTGCTCATGCATCTAACGGTCGCTCACAAGTGCCTAATTTAGGATTAAATGTTGTTTCTTTTAATTTAGGACTTACTTATAAAATTAATGGAGAAGTTGCTAAATCTGATTTAATTGATTCCGCTTCGGTATGGAAAAGTAAACATGAAATTTTAGTATGGGACGCTGCTGGATTTAATGAGCACGAACCTCCAGGCGGGCCAAAATATTTTTCTAATACTTTTGGGGCGAATTATTATTATAATGTTAGAAATACGCATAAATGGGGTGGAGGTTTTGATGTAAGTTACGACACTCAAAACTCCTATCATTTAGAAACCTCAGGAAATCCAGCAAATAGTTGGACAGATATTTTGCAATTAGGTATTAAAGCTTGTTACGCTTATAATGTTGGACAAATTAGTTTTCCTATTGAGATGGGGTATTATGCGGTGTCTAAACCTAAAGAAGATGGCCCAATTTTTCATCGCATAGGTATTAGGTATTTTTGTAAAAACGGTTTGATGTTTAATTTCACGATGAAGTCGCATTGGGCAGTTGCCGCACATTTTGATTACGGCTTAGGTTATAAATTTAGTATAAAAAAGAAGAAATCACATGCAATATAAATTATTAGTATTTATAATTTGGTTCTTTGTGTTCGCCTCTTGTAAAAAAGAGAGTATGTGTGATTGTGTTAAGTCTACTGGCTCAACAAACATAATTTATCGTGATGTAAAAGATTTTAACTGCATTTATTTAAGAGATAAAATGGATTTATATTTAACTCAAGGTCCAGAATTTGAAGTAAGAGTAGAAGCGGGAGAAAACTTACAGCGATTAATTAAAACAGAATTGGATGGAGAAACTTTAAAAGTGTTTAATAATAATCGATGTAATTGGGTAAGAGGATACAAAAATAAAATTAAAGTATTTGTTACGGCTCCGTATTTTAAATATTTAAGACATGGAGGTCTTGGTGTTATTCAAAGTTTAAATACTATTACACAAGATACAATAAGTTTAAGAACAGAAAATTCGGGAGATTTTAGATTAGATTTAAATACGTATAGAGTTATTGGGAGTGCACATGGAAATGGAGATATGTATTTAACTGGAAATACAAATAGATTAGAAAGCTATTATTACGGTACAAATTATCTTTATGCTTATGGATTAATCATACATCAATACGTGTTTTTAGATAGCTATTCTTTAGGTCATGCTTATATTAATGCTCCTAATAATGGCTTGATGGATATTGTCATAGATAAAGCAGGAAATGTTTTTTATAAAGGAAGTTCAAGTACGATACGTTTAACCAGAAACGGCAAGGGGAATTTAATTCAAGAATAAACTTCTTCTCATTATTTAACTATATTTTAGGACTAAAAACATTATTTTTACGTTATTATCACAATGGTTATAAATAAAAATATAGTTGCTTTTTTACTTTTACTTTTTACTTTACAGGTAATCTCTCAGGATGACTATGTAAATGATAATCAAATGCGTTATGAAGATTGGACCTACAAATCGTATATAAAAACGGTTCAGTTACATGAATCAACATTTGATGCTAATCCGGCTATTTTACTGTTTAATGGAGGAGAACAATTAGAATTAAGTTTTGATGATTTAGAATTTGATAGAAAAAGTTACTCCATTAGTTTTGTGCATTGCGATGCTAATTGGGAACCGTCTAATTTGGTTTATGCTGAATACATGAATGGTTTTTTTGAAGCTAATATTTTAAATTTTAATTTCTCAACAAATACTATTCAAAAATACACGCATTACTCGATTTTATTTCCCCAAGCAAATATGCAGTTTTCTAAAACTGGAAATTATATAGTTTATGTATATCAAGACAATGATAAAGAAAAATTGATTGCTACTAAGCGCTTTATGATATACGAAGATAAAGTAACCGTTGTTGCTAATGTTAGACAAGCTATTGGTAATGATGAACAATACGAAAAACAACACATTGATTTTAATGTAATTAATAGTCAATATGAGTTAACAAATCCATTTACTGATATGAAAGTCATTATCACTCAAAATAACCGGTGGGATAATTCAGTTAATGATATAAAACCAACATTTACAGAGCCTCGTCAGCTGACTTATTCATTAGATGATAAATCAACATTTAATGGTGGAAATGAGTTTAGATATTTTGATACGCGTTCTTTAAGAACTTATACGGAACGAGTGGCAAATATATTTAGAGATAGTGCGTACGTATATCATATTGAATTAAAAACAGACGAATTAAGAACACATAAAAACTATGTGTTTTATAATGATTTAAATGGAGGCTATTTAATTAAAAATAAAGATATGGTTGGGAGTCCCGATATTGAATCGGATTACGCTTGGGTGCATTTTTTTTTACCCTATGATAATGCACAAGGAGCTGGTAATTTTTATGTATTAGGTAAGTTAACCGAATGGCGTTTAAGTAAAACAAATCGTATGACATATAATTACAAAAAAATGGGATATGAATGTGATTTATATATTAAGCAAGGTTATTATAATTACTCCTACGTGTATTTAAAAGACGAAAAAAAAGGTGGTGATGAAACATTTAGTGAAGGTAATCACTGGGAAACTGAAAATGAATATGCAGTTTATGTATATCATCGCCAGCGTGGAACCTACTATGATCAGCTAGTAGCTATTAAACGATTTAATTCAGCTAAAAGATAAATTTCTTCAAATTTATAAGATACCGTATAAGATTCTACCTACCAAAAAGTAAATAGAAATTCCAATAATATCATTTAGAGTTGTTACAAATGGTCCAGTTGCTAAAGCAGGATTTATTTTAAAGCGATTCATCATCAAAGGTACAAAGGTTCCTAAAAACGACGCACATAAAATGACAGTGAATAGCGCAACGCTCACAGTTGCAGCTAGTGCCCATGATTCGCTAATTAATAAATTGTATCCTAACATTAATCCTGAGCATATTAATCCGTTAATTAGTCCAACACCTAATTCTTTAAATAATTTTGGTGCTATTTTATCAACGATTAAAGTATTGTTTGCTAAACCTTGCACAATAATAGCAGATGATTGAACGCCAACATTGCCTCCAGTAGCACCAATTAACGGGATAAAAAAGGCCATTTCAGGACGAATTTGAATTTGATCTTCGTAACCGCCAATAATTCTTGAGCCTACAATACCGCCACACATACCAACCAATAACCATGGAATGCGAGCTCTTGATAAACGCCATAAACTGTCATTACTATCAACGTCGTCGGTAATACCACTCATTAACTGAATGTCTTTTTCAGCCTCTTCGCGCATCACATCAACCACATCATCAATAGTAATTCTACCAACTAATCTTCCTAATTGATCAACAACAGGTAATACAACTAAATCATACTTTCTAATTAATTCGGCCACATCTTCACTAGAAGTAGATGTTTTTACAGAGATAACGTCACCATCAAAAATCTCTTCAACTTTTGCTAATGGATGAGAGACGATTAATTTTTTTAATGACAACATTCCAATCAACTTCTCATTATCATCAACCACATAAACAGCATAAAGCACATCAACACTTTCTGTTTGCCTTCTAATTTCATCAATACAAGCACTTACCGTTTCGTGCGCATAAACGCTTACTAACTCTTTGGCCATTAAGGAACCAGCCGTTCCTTCTTCAAAGCTCATCAAATCAGCAATGTCACTTGCTTGTTCAATATTTTCAATGTGAGATAATACTTCTTCCTGAATTTCTTCAGGTAATTCGTTGATAACGTCAGCCGCATCATCCGAATCCATATTATCTAATTGCTCGGCAATTTCTTTAGTAGAAAACGTTGCTAATAAAGCTTCACGTTTTTCATCTTCCATTTCCAATAACACATCTGACGACAATTCCTCATCAATTTGGTCATATAAATAAATGGATTCTTCTAAATCTAATTGATTTAAAATTAAAGCAATATCAACCGCATACAACTCACTGAGTTGTGCTTTTAAAAATGCATCGTTTTTATCAACAATGGCTGTTTTTAATTGGTCGAGGTATTCTGAGTTTAACTCAAATTGCATGTCTTAATTTTAGCGTTGCTAAAGTAAGGTTTTTATGTTTGAAATTGGTTATGCTTTGTTAAACTTTTGTTTAAGCAAAGCATTTAAGAAAATAACAGATAATATAATCCCAAAACCTACATAAAAAGTGATTGATAAATCCTTGTTTTCATGAAATAAAATACCTGCTAGAATAATCCCATAAACACCTTCTAAATTAACGGTTAGATTAATGGTATATGGAGAAAGATGTTTCATTAAATTAACAGACGCAATAAATGGATATACTGTACAAACTCCTGCTAAAATGGTAATAAGTAAAATATCCTGATTAGAGATTACAAAAAACTCTGATGAAAAACTTCCATTGAATAATAAGAAAATGCTTAATCCAACCAAAGCCATACTTAACTCTATAAAAGATAAAACTGGAGAAGAGATGGGCTGCTTTTGATCTTGTATTAAAACTCCATTCAGCACACTAAATACAGATGCTGTAAATGCAGCTAAAATTCCTAATAAAATTCCCATTCCATATTCTACTTCTACCGAAAAAATAAGTCCAATTGCAAAAATGATTATTAAGCCAATCACTAATTCGTACCAAATAAATTTTCGTTTATAAATTAAAGGTTCTGTGATGGCTGTAAATAAAGTACCTGTGCTAAAAGCGGCCATGGTTACAGATACATTTGACACTTTAATGGCTCCGTAAAAACAAAGCCAGTGAATGCAGATGATTAACCCAATACCTGTTAGTTGTAATAGTTTTTTGAGTGAGACTTTTAAGTTAGCTTTTATATAAATCAAATAAAAAGCCATTAGGAAAATAGTGATGGCAATTCTAAACCACACTAATTGCAAGGCATCAGCGCTAATTCCTTTACCTAATATGGGCGACCAGCCCCAAATAAACACAATAAAGTGTAATAGAAAATGATGTTTACTAACGTTTTTAAGCACGCGTAAATGTAATGCTTTTGATTGTAAATGATTTTGTCAGGGCTATTGTATATTTAGAAGAATTAGTTTTTTTCCAAAAAATGGAAAGTGGATTTTTTTATTGGAATTAATATGTTTTTTTTGGTTTTTAAATTATTGATTGTCAAATAATTAAACTATGGATACTGTTTTGAGATAGGCTTAGTCAGATTGTTTCATTTTTTAAAAATATGTGCCATGAAATCAATAACTTTTTTAGCCGTAGCAATAATAACTTGTTTAAATTCTTTTTCTCAAGTTGTATTTACAGAATCATTTGACGGAGCAACATTTGTTCCAACAGGTTGGACAAATTTATTAGTTTCAGGAACTAATACTTGGTCTAGAGTAACATCTGGAACATTTCCTACACAAGCACCACGTTCAGGTTCAGCACAAGCTAAGTTTAATTCTTTTAATGTTAATGGCGGGGTAAGAGCATTGGTAAGTCCTTTAATTAATTATTCAAATAGAGGAGGAGCAGCAACCACTATTAGTTTTTGGATGTATAGAGATAACGGGTATAATTCTACTCCTGACAAAATAGAAGTTTTGATGAATACGGCAGCCAATTTAACTGGAGCAAATTTATTAGGAACTGTAAATAGAGCTAGAGGTTTAGCTCCAACAGTGGCTGCAAATGGATGGTATCAATATTCTTTTTCTGTGCCTGCTACATATACAACGGCAACAAATTATTTGATATTAAAAGCAACCAGTGCATATGGTAACAATATATATATAGATGATGTTTCATGGACATCCTATTCTGCTCCGAGCATTGATATGATGGCAGTTGGTTTAGTGAGCCCTAGTAATTTTAATTGTATTAGTACAAATCAATCAGTAAGTATTCAAATTAAAAATAATGGAAGCGTATCAATTAACTTTGCTGTAAATCCAGTAACAATAACAAGCAGTATTAGTGTTGTTGCTACAAATACAGGATTAGCTTCATCCGTAACTCCAATAACTTTTGTGGTTAATTCAGGAACGTTAGCAACGGGAGCAAGTACAAATGTTGTCATTACAAACTCCTTAAACACTTCAATTAACGGCAGTTATACGTTTAATGCTAAAACTAGTGTAATTGGGGATGTTTTAACAAGTAACGATGCAATGACTGCGGTTAACGTGATTGTATCAAAAGTTAATGTTTTGCCATTTGAAGCTGATTTTGGTGCTGTATCTTCTGCAGATTTTTTAACTCAACAAATTAGTGGAACTGGATTATGGACAAATGTAACCTCAGGAAATTTATCAAATCCAACGTTAACACCATTGTTGAATTCAGGAAATGGCTTTGCTTACTTTAATAGTTATTCTTTTAGCTCTGGAACTGTCGCAAATTTAATTACACCGTCTTTTAATTTTAATGCTTATTCTAATCCTGTAATTGAATTATGGGTTTCACAAGATAATGGCTGGACGGCGTATAACGATAAACTAGATATTTTAGTTTCAACCGATGGCGGTTTAACATGGAGTACCTCTTTATTAACTATTCAAAGATATAATGCATCTTATACAACACCAGGCTGGAAACAATTCAGTGTTCCTTTAACATTATACGCTGGATCATCTTGTGTTAGAATTGCAATAAAAGCAACAAGTGAATTTGGCAATAACATGGCTATAGATTATCTAAAAGTACGTGATGCAGGCTCTATATTACCTATCAAATTAGTTGATTTTTCTGGAATTAAATTAA
Source organism: Bacteroidia bacterium (assembly GCA_044238845.1). Classification (GTDB taxonomy): domain Bacteria; phylum Bacteroidota; class Bacteroidia; order B-17B0; family Aurantibacillaceae; genus UBA4416. The sequence goes on along the minus strand of JBIICN010000001.1, from coordinate 35,843 downwards.
ATGATACTGAAAATTTATTGTCTTGGGAAACTGCTGAAGAGGTAAATACAAAATCATTTGAAATTGAAATTTCTACTGATGGAATCAATTTTTCGAAGTTACATTCTCAAAATGCTGAAGGGGTGCAAACAGGGAACACTTATACATTCGTGGACGTGTTAGAAAATGAAACGCCAATTGTATACTATAGATTAGTGTCTGTTGATAACGATGGTAGCAAAGAGTTTTTTAAAGTAATTTCTATTGAAAGAGAATATAGTATAAAAAATAATGCTAATTTATTTCCCAATCCTAGCTCTGGTTTAACTTATTTAGAGATCAACTCTGATAGAATGAACGATGTAATCATAGAAATAATTGATTTTAAAGGAGGGTTAATTAAAACTGAAATTAGAAATTTGCAAGAAGGTAACAATAAATTAGAACTAATATCTTCTTTAAATGATAAAGGAATTTATTTCGTTAAGGTTAGAAATTTAACAGATGAAAAAACAATATCAGTATTGAAGTTAGTTGTAATTTAATTGGTAATTATGCGTTTGAATACATTAAAGATGCTATAATTGATAAAAATCTTACATATGAAAGTAATTTATTTTAATACCCTTAAAAAAAGTATAAAATACTGAAATTTTTCTGTAACTTGTGAGTAATAATATAAGTAAAATGTTCTAAACCTACGATTTATGAGTACTATCAAAATTTTTTTAATAGAAGATGACCCATGGATGGGAGAATTATTTAAACATCATCTTTCTTTAAATCCTGATTATCAAATTAGCTTATTTAAGACAGGAAAAGAATGTTTAAATAATTTACATACAAAGCCCGATATTATTAGTATTGACTTTGGGTTACCTGATATGACAGGCGACACACTTCTTAAAAAAATTCACGAAGTCAATAAAAATATTCCAGTAATTGTTATTAGTGGGCAGGAAGATATTTCAGTTGCCGTTAATTTTTTGAAAGCGGGTGCTAAAGATTATATAATTAAAGATGAGCATACCAAAGATATGCTTTGGAACTCTATTGTGAAAATTCGAGAAAACCTTGAGTTAAAACAAGAGGTGGAAGAACTAAAAGAGCAATTAGAACAAAAATTTAGTTTCGAAAAAACAATTATTGGGCAAAGTGATGCTTTGAAGAAAACGTTTGGATTAATTGAAAAAGCAATTACTTCAAATATTAATGTTTCTATTACTGGAGAAACTGGAACAGGTAAGGAAGTTATAGCTAAAGCGATACATTATAATAGCGATAAAAAGAAAAAACCTTTTGTAGCTGTTAATATGGCCGCTATTCCAACCGAACTTATAGAAAGTGAATTGTTTGGTCATGAAAAAGGTTCATTCACTGGCGCTGCCAATAGAAAGATAGGGAAGTTTGAAGAGGCCTCTGGTGGAACTATTTTTTTAGATGAAATAGCTGAATTAGACTTGAGTTTACAAAGTAAAATTTTACGTGTATTACAAGAAAGAGAAATTGTGAGAGTTGGCGGAAACGAAACAGTTAAAATTAATGTAAGATTAATTACAGCGACGCATAAAAATTTAGCTGAAGAAGTTAAAAAAGGAAAATTTAGAGAAGATTTATTCTATCGGATCATTGGATTGCCAATTGAATTACCTCCATTAAGGCATCGTGGAAATGACACATTAATTTTAGCCAAGCATTTTGCGGATGAATTTGCAAAAGATAATAAATTAAAAACACTTAGTTTTTCAAATTCGGCTAAAGATAAATTGCAAAAATATAATTATCCTGGAAATGTTCGAGAACTTAAATCGGTGATTGATTTAGCTTGCGTGATGTGCAACGGCAGTGAAATTACCGCTGATGATATTAGATTTAATAGTATAAAGGGAGATGAAGCATTTACAACAGAAGAAAAAACCTTGAAAGAATATACGAATGATATTATTAAATTTTTCTTAAAAAAATATAATCAAGATGTTTTAGAAGTAGCAAGAAGGTTAGATATAGGTAAATCAACGATTTACAATTTATTACAAAAAAAAGAAATCTCTTCTGAAAATTAATCTTATATCAATAATATGAATGTAGCAACATATTTATTTAAGAACGAAATAGTAACTAAATCAAAGAATGAAAAATTAGTTGATAATTCTAATTGTCAATTAGTGATTGGATTTGGAGAAAAAACAAGTTTATCAAATGGAACTTCCTATCAAAAGTTACGACAATTGTTTCCGAATGCCACAATAGCGATTTGTTCAACGGCAGGTGAAATATACGATAACGAGGTCTTGGATGATTCTTTATCTGTCTCTGCTATTCAATTTGATAAAACTACGATTCAATCATCTAGCGTTAATATCGCTAATTTTACTTCTAGTTATGATGCAGGAGCTGCCTTAGTTAAGAAATTAGATCAAAATAATTTAAAATATATTTTTGTGCTTTCTGATGGAGGACTAGTTAATGGTAGCGAATTTGTAAGAGGGATTGAAAGTATAGTTCATCATTCAATTCCCGTAACTGGTGGTTTGGCTGGAGATGGAGCAAATTTTAAATCTACATTAGTAGGATTGAACGAAGAGCCTCAACAAGGAAATATATTAGCGATTGGTTTATATGGAGATTCTATAAAAATAGGACATGGATCAATGGGAGGTTGGGAAATGTTTGGACTAGAAAAAAAAATCACTAAGTCGGTATCAAACGAATTATATGAAATTGATAACTCAAATGCATTAGATATTTATAAACAGTATTTAGGTAGCTATGCTAATGAACTTCCAGGTTCAGCATTATTGTTCCCATTATCAATTAAACTTGATAATGATAGTGATTCGGTTGTGAGAACAATTTTGTCCATAAATGATGAAGCGAAAAGTATGGTTTTTGCAGGGGATGTTCCCGAAGGTTCAAAAGTACGGTTTATGAAAGCTAATTTTGACAAGTTAATTGATGCAGCTAGTGATGCTGCCGAAAGTTCATTAGTAAATTTAAAAAAATCATCACCAAAATTGGCAATTTTAATTAGCTGTGTTGGACGAAAAATTATTTTAAGCAAAAGAGTTGATGAAGAAGTAGAGGCAGTGGCAGATGTTTTAGGAAAAGATACTTTAATTACTGGATTTTATTCTTATGGTGAAATTTCACCTTTAAATATAAATTCTAAATGTGAGTTGCATAATCAAACAATGACTATTACAACTTTTGATGAAAATTAAGTTATGGCTTATCATAAGTTACTTCAAAAACAAATAAATAGGTATCTTACTGAGGATTACCATCAGGATCCTTCGTTTCAAAATTTTATTAATGCTGTAAATGATTCTTATAGCGCATTTGTAAGAGATAAGGACCTTTTAAATCATGCGTTTAGTATAAGCGAAAAAGAATACCAAAATTTGTATGATAATTTAAATCGAGAGTACGATTTAAAAAATTTGTCTATAGATAAATTAAAGTCAGCGCTTAAAAACATTGAAAAAGAAAATGACTCCAATATCAATTTAGATAGTGATGATTTATTAGTTATTGTAGACTATATAAATTCAGAAATTCAAAAAAGAAAAGAGACTGAAGATAGTCTTAATAGAACCTTAAAGTTATTAATTACACTTTTATCCAATTTAAATTCAGGAATATTAGTAGAAGATGAGAATAGAAAGATTTTGTACACTAATCAATTGTTTTGTGACATGTTTTCTATTCCGGCTTCGCCCGAGCAAATGACTGGTGCAGATTGTTCGAATTCCGCAGAGCAATCAAAACATTCTTTTACAAATCCAGTTGAGTTTGTAGATAGAATAAAAAACATTCTTGATAACAAAGCTCCAGTTTTTAATGACGAATTATATTTAACAGATTCAAGAGTCTTAGAGAGAGATTATATCCCTATTTATATTAATAGTGAATACAAAGGGCATCTTTGGGATTATAGAGATATTACCGATCGTAAAAATGCTGAAGCTAAATTAAGAGCAAGTTTAAAGGAGACTTCTGATTATAAATATGCAATGGATAATGCTGCTATTATTGCAATCACAGATCAGGATGGAACAATTACATATGCAAATGATATTTTCAGTCAAACATCAAAATATAGTATTCAAGAATTGATAGGTAGCAATCATCGTATGCTTAATTCAGGATATCATTCCAAAGAGTTTTTTGCTGAAATGTACCGTGCAATTACAAATGGTAAAGTTTGGAGAGGTGAAATTAGAAACAAGGCTAAGGATGGCACTTATTATTGGGTTGATTCTACCATTACTCCCTTTATGGACGAGTATGGTAAACCTTATCAATACCTCGCTATTAGATATGATATTACTGAGCGCAAAAATTCTGAAACTAAATTAATTGATCTTACTAAAATTCAAGAAGCTATTCTAAACGGAACGGATTATAGTATTATATATACTAATCTTAATGGTGTAATAAAGTCATTTAATAAAGGTGCTGAAAATATGCTTGGTTATTCTTCTGAAGAAATAATTGATATTCAAACACCTCAAATATTTCATGAATTAACAGAAGTAGTTGAAAAAGCTAATCAATTAACTAAGGAACTTGGATTTCATGTTGAACCGGGTTTTGATGTGTTTATTACTAAAGCTAAAAACAATATAATTGATACCAATGAATGGACTTATATTACAAAGAACGGTGAAAAATTAACAGTATTGTTGTCTATTTCTGCCCTAAGAAATTCTACAAATGAAATCATTGGATTTATGGGAATTGCAAGGGATATTACAAAACAAAAAGCAGTACAAAAAGAATTACAAAATAGTGAAGAACGATATAGAAATATCGTGGAGAAGTCTACCGATATTATATACAAGATAAACATGTTTGGCTACTTTACCTTTGTAAATAAAGTAGCTGAAAGAATTACGGGATTTTCTCAAGAAGAATTACTAGATAAACATTATACAGCATTAGTTAAGGACGAGTATAAATCTGATGCTATTTCTTTTTACAAAGAACAAATTAAACAAAGAAAAACGACTACATATTATGAATTTCCAATAATTACAAAATCTGGAGAGGAAAAATGGATTGGTCAAAGTGTTCAATTTTCGGAGATTAGCCCTAGAAATTTTGAGTTAACAGCATTGGCTATAGATGTTACTGAAAGAAAAAACTATGAATTAAAGTTAATTGAAACTAATAAAAATTTAGAATTACTTAAAACGCTCATTAACAATACTTCTGATGCTATACAAGTCTCTAAGGAAGATGGTCAAATGGTTTATGTAAACAAAGAGGCTTCTAAACGCTTGGGAATAGATAGAAAGCAGATTTTTAATTATAACGTCAAAGATTTCGAGAAAATATTTTTAGAGCCAAAAGCTTGGGAAAATCATGTTTTAGAAATTAAGAAAAGTGGTACGCAAATTATTGAAGGTGAAAATTTTAATACAATAACAGGTGAAACATTTCCAGTTGAAGTAACAGTTAAGTTTATAGAAATAGATGGAGTTGGATATATTATTGCTACATCAAGAGATATCACCGAACGTAAACAAATTGAATCAACTATAAAAAAACAAAAAGAAAAATATCAGAATATAATTGCTAATATGAATTTAGGTCTATTAGAAGTAGATCAAAATGAAAATATTCAGTATGCCAACCCAGGTTTTGAATTTATTTCGGGATATAAAGAATCTGAATTAATAGGAAAAAATGCGTCTAAGTTATTTGTTTCCGAATCGCATTTAAATGTGATAGAAAATAAATCAAAATATAGATCAGTTGGTATTTCTGATATGTATGAAGTGCCTGTGAAAAATAAAATGGGCGAATTAAAATGGTGGATGATCAGTGGAGCTCCAAATTATGATGAAAAAGGAAATTTGATTGGTTCAATAGGAATTCACCTTGATATTACAGAACAAAAGCAGTTAGAATTAGATTTAGAATTAGCGAAAAGTAAAGCAGAAGAATCTTCCAAGGCAAAGGAAGCATTTTTGGCAAACATGAGTCATGAAATTAGAACACCTTTAAATGCTATAATTGGGATGATTCGCGAATTATCTAAAGAGAAATTATCTGATAAGCAATTGTCCTATGTGGATAATACCTCTATTGCCTCACAACATCTATTATCGGTGTTAAATAATATCTTGGATATCTCTAAAATAGAGGCTGGGGAATTGCAGCTTGATATGCATCATTTTGATTTACAAAAATTATTGAATGATGTAAAATCTATCATGTTAGCTAAGTGCACAGAGAAAGGCTTGTACTTAAAAATTAATCATCTTGAAAATAAGAATACCTTTTTTATAGGCGACTCATCACGCTTCAGGCAGATATTATTAAATCTAATAGGAAATGCCGTCAAGTTTACTGACAACGGTGGAATTACAGTTGATTATGATATACAAGATTTACATCAAGGATTTCAGGCAGTTTATGTAACAGTTACCGACTCTGGAGTAGGAATGGACGAAGCATATCTGAAGAATATTTTTAATAAATTCTCTCAAGAAGATTCGTCAACATCACGAAAATATGGAGGCTCAGGCTTAGGAATGTCTATTACTAAAGAATTAGTTCAGTTAATGAATGGAACAATTGAAATTAAGAGTAAAAAAAATCACGGTACTTCAATTCATTTGAAATTCTTAATTCCAATTGGCGACCAAACAAAATTATTGAAAGAAGATATGCCTGAAAATATTGATAACGGTATTTTAATAGAAATACTATTGGTTGAGGATAATGAATTTAATAGATTAGTAGCAGGTAATACACTTTCCTATTTTAATTGCCATGTTACAGAAGCCGTAAATGGATTGGAAGCAATTAATATCCTGAAGTCCGGGAAAAGATTTGATATAATATTAATGGATTTACAAATGCCAGTTATGGATGGTTTTGAAAGTACGTCTATTATAAGAAATGAATTGAAAATTAATACACCAATTATTGCTATTACGGCCAATGCATTTAAAAGTGAATTAGAACAATGTATGAATATTGGTATGAATGATTGTGTGACGAAACCATTTGAAGAGGAAAAATTAATTGGTGCTATTTATAAACTAACAAACTTCGATGCAAAAAAATCAGTCGTAGTTGAGGAAATGCAAAACGATTCCCAACAAAAGCTTTATAATTTAAATCAATTACTTTCTATCAGTAGAAATGATTTAAGTTATTGTAAAAAAATGATTGGAATATTTATTGAACAGTCATCTATTTCAATTTCACAAATTAATGAAGCTTATGAAGCAAAAAACTTAGATGCTGTTTATAACGTTGCTCATCGTATTAAACCTAGTATTGATTTAATGGGCATAGAGGTGTTAAGAGATACAATACGATTTATTGAGAAAAATGCGAAAGATTTAAATGATTCTGAAGACCTAAAGAAACAAATTGAGATTTTATTTACGGTTTTAAATAAAGTCATTTTTCAACTTAAAGAAGAAGAATTGTATTCATAAAATGGAATTTTTTCCAAATAATGGAATAAATACATTTTTTTTGAATCCTTAAATATTTGAATTTCAGTTAATTATAATAAGGCATGAATCATGATTATGTATAAAAAACAGGTCATGAAGAGTTCAAAGATATTTTTAGTTGACGACGATATATTTAGTTTAAATGTTTATAGGCAGGCTTTAGATAATTTAGGTTATAAGGATATTTCATTGTTTTTAAATGGAACGATATGCTTAAGTAATTTACATCAAAAGCCAAATATTATATTTTTAAACTATCAAATGTGTGATAATGTTGGATTAGATCTTTTAAAGAAAATTAAAAGATATAGTTCAGATATTTATATAGTTATATTTTCTGCTAATGAAGATGTTAATGATGCTAACGAAGCATTAAAATTTGGTGCTTTTGATTATATCATCAAGGGCGATGGTGAGATTGCGAAAATGAACAATGTAATCGAAAGAATTTTTGCTATTGAGCAAAATTCAAGCAATTATTAATTCTCATATCTTTTTTTTCTTCCAATTAAATAGTGAGCGTTGTCATTTTAGATGACATAATCTCATTTTTTATTCCAAATAATATTAATGAAGGATTATTGTATTTTAATTATCCTATTAAAATACTTTTTTACTTATCATATTCGAAAAACACAAAAAAACTTTTCCAAAAAAGTGTTTTTTTTCTATAATTTGGAAAAATCCATTTTTTGGCATTAGGTATTTGTGTGAAATTATTTTTGTAAATTATAATGATTTTCCCTTTATTTATAAGGGTTTTAGAGTTATTTGATTTTGTTTTTGAGATTTATTTTTTTAGTGGCATTATGTTGGTATACATATTATCAACCATTAAAAAATAAGATTATGAAAAAGAAAATATTAATAGCAGAGGATAATGATAATATTAGATTATTATTAAATGAGTTTTTAAAATCAGATTATGAAGTCGTTTCATTTAACGACGGATTAGGAGCATTAAATTGGCTAAATAAAGGAAATATTCCTGACATGATTATTTCTGATATTATGATGCCAACAGTAAATGGCTGGGAATTAGTAAATAATTTAAAGCTAAGTGTATTTTATAAAAATATTCCTGTTTTAGTTTTAAGCAGTAATGAAAAAAGTCAAGAACGAATAAAATTTTTGGAAGCTGGAGTTGATGAGTATATGATGAAACCATTTAGTCCACAAGAATTGAAAGCTAGAATTAATAACATTTTTAAAAGATATAATTATGCAAGCCTTAACTAACCAACCAAAAAATGCTAATGCATTATCTTTAAGTAAAACAATTAGAATTGTTTATGTTGGAGAAATAAAAGAATTAAGTTTTAAACTGAAATGTTTAGACGGTATTGATACACATGTTTCATATTATGATAATTCAATAGTTGCCTATCATGAACTTAAACATAATAAAGTGAAAGCGGATATGGTAATTTGTGACGCAAATGTGACTGGAATTAATGCTATTGAATTGCATCAATTAACAAAAAGAATTGCTCATTTGAATTTAGTTTATTTGATTGTTACTAAACAAGAGTTAAGTCAATTTTACATTGAAAGAGCAAGAGAAATGAAAATTGATGACATCATTCAATATCCTATTTCATTATCTCAATTAGCAATTAAAATCAAAATGGTTATTGTTAATAAAATGGATGAGGTAAAAATCGAAGAATATCAAAAACCTAGAATTAATTTTTTGAAAAGAACTTTTGATGTTACGTTTTCATTATTAGCATTATTAATGCTTAGCCCATTGTTTTTAATAGTGGCTATTTTAATAAAAATTGACTCAAAAGGTCCCGTATTCTTTACAAGTAAAAGAGTTGGGTCTGGATATCAAATTTTTGATTTCTTTAAATTCAGAAGTATGAAAACAGGCGCCGAAAATTTGATTGATAATTTAAAAGGTCAAAATCAATATAAAGTGGCTACATCGGCAACAGAATCTAGTTCATGTGAAGAATGCGAACGATTAGGCCATGCATGTTCATCTATTTTATTTATTGATGGAAAACATATTTGTGAAAATTCATATTTCAGTAATAAGAAAAATGCAAATTCAAGTTTTATGAAATTTAAAGATGATCCTCGCGTAACTAAACTTGGAGCATTTTTAAGAAAGTCGAGTATTGATGAATTACCTCAATTATTAAATATTTTGAAAGGTGATATGAGTTTTGTTGGAAATCGTCCTCTTCCTTTATATGAAGCAGAGCAGTTAACTTCTGATAATTGGGCTGAAAGATTTAATGCGCCAGCAGGCTTAACAGGGTTGTGGCAAGTTAGTAAACGCGGTAAAGCTGATATGAGTGAAGAGGAAAGAAAACAATTAGATAATACATATGCACGTACTCATAGTTTTTTTGGAGATATCGTTCTCATATTAAGAACATTTCCAGCATTGACACAAAAAGAAAGCGTTTAATCGTTTTAAAAAATAGAAAACATGAAATTAAAACCTACAAAAATTATTTCATTAGTTGTTTTCATCTTTATTGGATTAAATTTCCAATATGCTCAAAACTCTGATAAAAAGCCGTTCACGGCCGATTCAATTCCATCGTTACAAGTTTTCATGGATTCAGCCATGATTAATTCTCCAGCCATTAAAATGTACGAAACCCAAATAGTACAAAATCAATGTGAAATTGATTTATTGAAATACAATTGGCTAAAAGAAATTTATATGGTTGTAGATAGTAAATACGGAAAGTATGGTAATGCTCAACCTGGAGATCAAATGAGTTTGGGATATGGTGGTGGTGCCGTTATTAAAATTCCTTTATCCGCCATCGCTGGTAGTAGTCAACGAAAAAAGATTGCGAAAATGGAATTAAACCAAAGTATTTATAATAAGGAGGTGTTAATTTCCGAATTAAAAAAGGCTATTATTCGTCAGTATAATGAAACGGTTTATATTAAGCAGATCATGTCAATTAGAATCGAAGCATTAGAAGTTGCTGCAATAAGTTATAAACTATCTGAGAAAGAATTTAAAGGTGGCTTGATTCATGTAGATCAATATTCTAGAACTTCTGAGATTTATTATACTCAATTACAACAATTAGAAAAAACAAAAATGGAATTAAAAACCTCACTGTCTGTTTTATTAGAAATGGCAGGAATTAACTAATTTTAATTATGAACCTACTACAATTCATAAGACTTATCCTTCGCAATTTGGTTACAATTATTATTGTTCCCATTATTATTGCGATTACCATATTTTTTAGCACAAAAAATTCACCAGACTCATTTAAAAGTTCTACAACTTTATATACTGGTTTTGCTTCTGGGTATAGTATCGAAAATGGAGAAAAGGCTAAAATTGATTTTCATGCTATCACGATTTCTTTCGATAACCTAATCAATATTGTGAAAGCTAAAGATACTAAAGAGGAAATTGCTATACGGTTATTAGCCCATCATATTTTTTTAAATAAAAAAACGGATAACACAATTTGGCAAACAAATTTAGATAGAGTTAATTCAATTATACCTTCGGATGTTATTAATAAAGTTTTAGATAAAAAATCAGAAGAAAAAACATTTAATAATTTGATGACATTTAAAAATCAAGATGAGAAAAATATTATATACAAAATTTTAAATCAAGATAATGATCCTTACTACAGTATTTCAGCTATTTCAGATGTTAAAGTGACTAGAATGGAAAGTAGTGACATGGTGAAATTAGAATTTGAATCAAATGATCCAGGTATTTGCCAAAATGTATTAAAAATTACTACTGAAGTTATTATTAGAAAGTTTAGAGGTATTAAACAAGGAGAAACAAGTGATGTTTCGGCGTTTTTTGAATTACAAACTAAATTGGCTTTAGAAAGATTAAATGATGCAGAGGAAAAATTGAAAAATTTCAGAACTGATAATAGAGTGATAAACTATTACGAACAAACAAAATTTATTTCAGAAAAAAGAGAAGACTTAATTGATGAGCTAAATAAAGAAAAAATGACTTTAGCTAGTGCAGAAGCTGCAATGGCTAATTCAGAAGAAAAATTGGGGGCATCAAAAAAAATTCTTAAAACGAGCGCTGAAATTTTAAGTACAAGAAATAAAATTGTTGAATTAAATTCTAGACTCGTTATTTTACAAAACGAGGATGGTAAAAATAATGCCTCAGAAATTGGTAAATTAAGCTTGGAAATTAATCAATTAAAAAATGAGTTAGATGATAAAGTAACAAATTTATTTGGTGAAAGTAATTCCAAAGAAGGTATTACACATAAAGACTTAGCAAAAATTTGGATAGATAACGCAGTGGTAGCCGATGAATCTAAGTCTAGATTACCTATATATACCAATCGATTAAATGAAATTGAAGGTACTTATGATTTGTATGCTCCATTAGGTAGTAATTTAAATAAAATGGAGCGTCAAATAGGAATTGCTGAAAAAGAATATTTAAATCATTTGGCAAGTTTAAGCGCCGCTAGATTAAGAGAACAAAATTTGACAATGAGTTCTAATTTACAAGTGATTGATCCACCGTTTTTCCCAACAATACCATTACCTAATAGCAGAAAATTATTAGTTATTGGTGGAGCTTTTGCTGGTTTGGTTTTTATTATAGCCATTTTAATTATGTTAGAATTATTGGATCAAACAATTGGCTCGCCAGAAAGAGCCATTAGTTTGATTAAAAAAACGGTAATTTCTGGCTTCCCTTTAATCAACAAGAAAACACAATTTTTAGTAGATAATGGAACTATTGAAAAAATGGTTGGTGTTACGGTTAGTAAAATTTATCAAATTCTAAGAGAAAAACCTAAAAATCAAAAACCTTTCATTGTGTCATTCATCAGTACAAGAAATCATGAAGGGAAAACATATTTTGTAAATAAAATTTCCGAACATTTTAAAGCTTCTGATAAAAAAGTATTGGTTTTATTACCAGATAACGAACAGCATAAAGCATCTCAAATATCTGATGTGGTATATTATCCAGTTGGTTTAAAATATATGGAAATGGAAAGTATCGTTGATTTATTACCAACAACTTTAAAATTAGAAGAGTATGATGTTGTTTTAATTGAGTTTCTTCCTTTCTTTCATCAAAAAGCACCTGTTGGAATAACCAATGAATGTGATTTATCTATTTTGGTTGCAAAAGCAGACCGTTTATGGGAAAATTCAGATGATAATGCGTTAAATTATTTTACCGAAACTTACTCCAAATCAATTTTTGTTATTTTAAATAATATGCCATGGTATAACATGGAGTACTTTATTGGCGAAGTGCCTCAAAAGCGCAGTAAGGTAAGACAGTTAGTGAAAAAATGGATCAAATTAGATTTTAGTAAATAACTAGTTAATATTTGAAAAGATGAGTAAGATTAAATCAATATTAAACTTGGTGAATAAGTTTAAAAAAAATGAGACTAAGAAAAATGCTTCTCTTTCTCTTTTTGGAAATTTATTATATTCTGTATTAGGATTTGTAGGTATTGCCTTATTAGCTAGGTCATTGCAACTTAATGAGTACGGTGATTGGGTAATTTATTTAACGGCAGGTTCATTGTTAGAAATGATGCGTCTTGGTTTTATGCATACCGCTCTTGTTCGTTTCTCTTCGGGCTCAAGCGAAACAGAACAAAAAGAATATATAGCATCTGGTTGGATTATTGGTATACTATTTTCTTTGATTTTGTCGCTCACTATTTTTAGTGTTTTTTTGATAGTTTATTTTTTTGAAATTAAAACCTCCTACTATTATTTTTTAATGTATTATCCAATTTTTACAATAATTGGATTACCAATTTCTGTTTCTTTATCCATCCTGCAGTTTAAAATGCAGTTCGCGAAAATTTTACGCATGCGTTTTACCAATATGAGTTTAAATATATTAGTTTTTCTTAGCGCATACATTTTTAAATTGCACGTAGAAACTGTTATTCAGTTACATTTATTGTCAACTTTTACTTCATCCTTAAATGCTATTTATAATAAATGGTCAGGTATAGAGCATATTAAATTATACTCTAAAACAAAAATGAAGGAATTGATGAATTTTGGAAAGTTTAGTTTAGGAACATTAATAGGAACTAATTTATTAAAAAGTGCTGATACATTTATTTTGGGTTTAACACTGGGTGCCGAATCTGCCGCATTATACAGCGTACCTCTAAAATTAACAGAAACATTTGAAATTTTACTAAGAAGTATCGTTTCTGTTGCTTTACCTAAAATGTCTAGCTATAGTGTAAAAGATCAACATCATGAAGTGAAGCGTGTTTTTCAGGATTATAGCGGGATGCTAACTTTTGTATATATTCCTGTTATGCTTTTCTGTTTTATTTTTGCTGAGTTTTTATTAGGAATACTTGGAGGTCAAGAATATGTTCAAATGGCCAACGTATTTAGGGTATTTTGTTTTTATGGTTTATTATTACCTATCGATCGTTTTACGGGTGTTACTTTAGATTGTATAAACCTTCCTGCCTATAATCTCAGAAAAGTGGTTGTAATGACTTTGTTTAATATTGCTTTTGATATATTGGTATTACAATTTACGAATGATTTAAGATGGGTGGCTTTTGGAACAATATTAACGACAGCTATTGGTATTGTTTTAGGTATTAAGTTTTTAAATAAATCTTTTGATACTACAATATTTAGTATCTTAAAGAGTGGATTATTTTTTATAAAGAAAAATAAAAAGCTAATTTTAGAACATTAGAAAATATTTTTTGAAAGAACAGGCTAACATATTTACCAGTAATATATTTAAGTATTCGATTATTATTGGGATTAGTGTTTTGTTAGGAATATTTATTGCCAAGGGACAAACACTTGCAATAATAGGCTTGTTTGCTGTTATCACTGGATTGTTTTACACCTATTATGCTTTTAAAAATCCGGTTCTTCCTCTTAAAACAGTTTTAATATTTGGTTTTTTTGTAATTGGTATTACTAGATACATTGATGGCCCTTTTGGATTGGCTGTTGATTTTTTACTCGTTTTTTGTTGGATCATCACCATTCTCACAGGATGGAAATCTTTGAATTGGCAAAACACTCACACCTTTGTTGTGTATTTTGTTTTAATCTGGTTTATTTTTATTGCGTTAGAATTATTAAATCCATTGTCAATAGGCTTTGAACCATGGGTGTATGCCATGAGAGGAATGGCGCTTTACCCATTATTACTTCTTCCACTAGTCTTTTTGTTATTAAGTAAACAGGAAGATATGATGTGGTTGATAAAAGTGTGGTTGTTTATTTCAATATTAGCAGCCATTAAAGGATTTATGCAAAAATATTGGCAATGCGATCCATTTGAAAAGCGTTGGTTAGCTCAAGGTGGTTATGTCACCCATATTTTATTTGGACAGTTAAGAGCCTTTTCTTTTTATAGTGATGCTGGACAATTTGGTGGAGCAATGGCTCATGCTTCTATATCTTGTTTTATTTTTTTTACCGGCCCTTATAACAAATGGAAGAAATTGATGTTTTTTGTACTATTCATTTTCTTTTTTTGGGGTTATTTAATTTCAGGTACACGTGGAGCTATTGCTGTTCCAGCAGCTGGTATGATGATGTATTTAGTGTTGAGCAAAAACTTTAAAATATTGTTGTTTGGAACGTTGTTAGCTGGCACTTTTTATTTCATCATGGCATTTACGCAAATAGGGCAGGGAACTTATGAGATTAGGCGTTTAAGAACGGCTTTCACAAAAGGTTCCGAAGATGCGTCGATGATGGTAAGAACGGAAAACAAACGTAAGCTTGCAGTTTATCTTTCTGATAAGCCATTTGGTGGAGGGGTCGCTTCTGCAGGTGATTGGGGTAAACGCTTTCGTCCTGATTCGGTTTTAGCTAATATCGCTACAGATAGTTTTTATGTACGTATTTGGTCTGAAACAGGCATTGTAGGTTTGGTTTTATTTTTAGTTTTCTTTTTTTATTTTATTATCAGAGGTGCTTGGATTATTTGGTTTTTAAAAGAGCCGTTATTACGTAATAAATTAATGGCTCTTTATTGTGGCGTTATTGGTGTAATGGCGGCAAGTTACGGCAATAGTTTATTTAGTCAATTTCCATCCAATTTAATTTGTTATACCAGTATGTGTTTTGTTTTAATGGCCGAAAGGCAATGGACAAAAAAAGAACTAAACCAGTCTCTTATGTCTGGAATTTCTCCAAAAATTCAATTAGATTCCAAATAATGGAATACCTCTAAAGCTCTTTAATTTTAGAAGTCAATAAAATCAAGGCTTTTGAACTGCTGTGCCAAATGGCATGTAATTGGTTTATAGTATAGCAACAGACTATGAAAACCTACAATTCACATAATCAAAAAAACTCGCAAGAATTAATCAGTATTATTACGGTTAATTTTAATCAAGCTAAAGTTACTTGTGAGTTACTAGCTAGCCTTCGTAATATTACTTACAAGAATATTGAGATTATTGTTGTAGATAATGCTTCTAAAGAAGATGCTGCTGTTATCAAAAAACAATTCCCTGAAATTACTTTAATCAATAGCGATTTAAATTTAGGATTTGCTGGAGGAAATAATTTAGGCTTAAAATCTGCTAACGGAAATTATATTTTGTTTATTAATAATGATGTAGAAGTTAGTCCAGATTTTTTAGAGCCTTTATATCAAAAATTAATTCATTTAGATACTACAGCAGCTGTAAGCCCAAAAATTAAATATTTTACACCAGGCAACACAATTCAATATGCTGGTTCTTATGCAGTAAATCCTTTTACATTAAGAAACTCACATGTTGGAACTGGCGAAATCGATCATGGTCAATATAATGAAACCAAATTGACATCTTATGCGCATGGTGCTTGTATGTTAGTTAAAAGAAGTGTGATTGATTTAATTGGAAGTATGGATGAAAAATTCTTTTTGTATTATGAAGAACAAGATTGGTGCGAAAGAATGAACAGAAATGGATACCATATTTTTTATGTTCCTCAATCGGTTGTGCTTCATAAAGAGTCTATCTCAACAGGAAAAAATAGCCCCTTAAAAACTTATTATTTATCACGCAACAGAATCTTATTTGCTAGAAGAAATTTCAAAGGATTTCAATTTTTGATTTCAATGTTATACCTAGCATTTATTTCAGTACCTAAAAACGTTCTTTCACTTTACAAAGAAAAAGAAAAATTGTCGGCTTATTTTGCTGGTATTTTTTGGAATTTTACTAATAAAAAAAGTTATAACTAAACCTAATCGCTATGGAAATCTTAATCACAATCACACAAATTATTAGCTTGGCATTATTTGTTTGGGCTGCTATCGCAACATCTTACATGTTTATGTATTCTGTTTTTGGATTACTTTATACTGAAAAAAGAAAAAAAGTAAACATCAAAGAATCTCAATCTCCTAGAATTGCTGTAATTATTCCAGCATATAAAGAAGATAGCGTGATAGTGAAAACGGCAGAAAGTGCACTTAGACAATCTTATCCGGTTGGTAAATATCAAGTAATAGTTGTTGCAGATAGTCTTCAAAGATCAACCTTATATAAATTACATAATTTGCCTTTAAATGTTTTAGAAGTGCAATTTGAAAGTAGCACGAAAGCGAAAGCATTAAACGCTGCACTTAATTACTTGCCAGAAAATTTTGATATGGTAGTTGTTTTAGATTCAGACAATATTATTAAATCTGATTTTTTAACTAAAATGAGTGAGGCATTTGTTCAAGGTCACAGAGCAATTCAAGGTCATAGAACAGCTAAAAACTTTAATACAGCTTATTCTTTATTAGATGCCGTTAGCGAAGAAATCAACA
Organism: Bacteroidia bacterium; assembly: GCA_044238845.1. Lineage (GTDB taxonomy): Bacteria > Bacteroidota > Bacteroidia > B-17B0 > Aurantibacillaceae > UBA4416. The sequence goes on along the minus strand of JBIICN010000001.1, from coordinate 18,605 downwards.
ATCACATTTTTTGTAAAGGACAACAATATTTAGGAATGTCTTCGAGATTAACTGGGTCAGGAATGGGATTTGAATACCAATTATTTAAGCAATTAATGTCGGAAATTAATGCCGTTGGTGGTTTTGATAAAGAGTTGGAATTAAAATTAATTTCTTCGGACGCTAAAATTCATTACGTGCCAAGCGCTATTGTTTATGATGAAAAAGTAAGTAAATCGGAAGTAATGGTTAAACAACGTTCTCGCTGGATCTCTTCTCAATTTCATTATATGAAAAAATATTTACCAAGTGGAATTGTGAGATTATTTAAAAACCAAGATTTTGATTATTTCAACAAATCCATTCAATTAGCAATTCCTCCTAGAATGTTTATGGTATTAATCGTATTTTTTGGAACAATATTATCAGTAGCCTCTCACAGTAATTCAATCATGTATGCTTGGCTTATTTTATTCTCAACTTACCTAATGGCCTTTGTTATTGCTTTTCCTCGCAAGTTTGTTGGCAAACAATTATTTCAATTAGTAATCGCTATTCCAAATGCCTTTTTCAAATTAGTATCATCCATACCTTCTATGTTTCATGCTAACAAAAAATTCATTCACACACCTCACGAATCATAATTAAAATCAATTATAAAATAAATATTAACCTATAAAAACCTATCATTATGAATAATTTAAATAACATTAACTACGAAAGAGCGGAAGATTTAAAACGCTTAGATTTTATTCAAAATAGTTTGAATAAATTAGGAAACCGCAAATTAAAAGTTTTAGATGTGGGCTGTGGAAATGGTAATATTAGCCGATACATTGGGTCTAAAGGTCACGATGTTTTAGGAATTGATATTTCGGAAGCAACGATTAAAAAAGCCATTAGCTTAACGGATATGCCAAACGTTCAATTTAAAAATATTGCTGCTGAAGAATTGATTGCTGCATCTGAAACATTTGATATGGTTATTTGTAGTGAAGTGATTGAACATTTGGATACACCATCTATTGTGGTAGAAGCTTTAAGAGCGTTGATAAATAAAGATGGAATTTTAATTGTAACTGTACCAAATGGTTTTGGACCAAGAGAATTATTTATTACCAAACCACTTCAATGGATGAAATCTAAAACTCCTAGTGTTTATGGTGCCGTTAATTCGTTTAAAAAAGCTTTAGGCTTTTCTGGAGCAACGGTTCAGTCGGATGCTGAAAATTTAACTCATGTTCAGTTTTTTACTAAAAAAAGTTTAATAAATTTAATCAGTAAAAATGAATTAAAGCTAATTCAATTTGGGACTTCTAATTTTATCGAAGGAGTTTTTCCCTATTCGTTATTAGCTAAACGTTCTAAAAAATTACAGGATATTGATTGCTGGATGGCTGATCAATTACCTGATCAAATGGCAAGCGGTTTTATGAGTGCATGGCAAATCAATAAATAATTAAAGTTATGACAACGCAGGGCAAAATAAAAATATTAGAAACGATTCGTCAAGGACAAGTTGGTGGCGGTGAAACCCATGTGCTTGATTTGGTTCGTAAACTGGATAAAAGTAAATTTCAAGTAGAAGTTTTGTCTTTTACCGATGGCCCGATGGTGGATAAATTAAATGCCTTGGGTATTAATACCTATGTGATTAAAACCGAAAAACCATTTGATATAAATATTTGGGGATTAGTTTCTGATTTTATTTCAAATGGTGGTTATCATATAATTCACGCGCATGGAACTAGAGCGGCTTCTAATATTTTTCACGCTGCTCAGAAACTCAATATACCCATGATTTATACTGTTCATGGTTGGTCGTTTCATAACAATCAAAATTATTTTGTGAGAAGATTAAGAGAATTGAGTGAAGGTTTTTTAACCAAAAAAGCAATTAAAACCATTACTGTATCTGAGAGTAATAAAACCGATGGTGTAAATAAATTTGGATTAAAAAGAGCTCAAGTAATTTACAATGGTATTGATGATGTAAAGTTTGATCCCGAAGAAGATTACAATGATGTTAGGGCAGAGCTTGGTATACCTAAAGATAAAACATTAGTGGGCTATTTGGTTCGTATGACAGAACAAAAAGATCCTTTTACGATGATTAAAGCCATTAAAAAAGTGAGTGAGACAAATAAGAACATCATGTTTTTAATGGTTGGTAATGGTGATTTATTGGATGCAACTAAAAAAATGGCATCAGATTTAGGAGTGACGGATCAAATTGTCTTTTCGAATTTTAGAAGTGATATGCCTGCTATTTTGAAAGCGATTGATATGTATTGTTTACCGTCTTTATGGGAAGGAATGCCCATTGGTATGCTTGAAGCTATGGCTATGGGAAAAGCTTGCATTGCAACCTCGGTTGATGGTACAAAGGAATTAGTAAACGACGGTGTAAATGGATTATTGATTAATAAAAAAGATTCAGATACTTTAGCCAAACACATAATTAATTTGCATTTACATCCTGAGAAAAGAGCAGTACTAGGTAATAATGCGAAAGAATATATTTCAAAAAACTTTGCCTTAAATGAAATGGTTTCTAAAATTGAAAATGTATATGAATCTGTTTTTAAAACATTATAGTCACAATAAAAGTGTTTTTTTAGGAAGCTGTTCATTTAGAACAGCTTTTTTATTTGATGTATTTTTTGGTTATTACTTTGATAAAATGATGTCCAAATTATAAGGTTTGTTAATAGAAATGGATGGAATGTTTTATAGCACATTTATTTATAGTTTTTTAATTTTAAATGTGATGTGTTATTTGTTCATTATTAACTTATTTTCATCGAAGGATAAAAATAGAGAACGTGATTAAGCGAGCAAAATGAAATCCTTTTTAAACTAATTATTTTCTATCTTATACAATTTTTAATTATGAAAGTATTTATTTCTGTAGAACGGAGCGTACACTACTTTGTAATTAGATATTATTGTTTAGTATTTATTAAATAAAAAAGGGTGTGAATTAATTCACACCCTGACCATTAAAATAAATTAAGCTATTTTTTAGGTTTTTCCCATTGTTTGGTTTCAAAGTTATATTGTTTAATTACTTTAGCGGGGTTGCCTGCCACAACCGAGTAGGGAGGAACATCTCTAGTAACCACACTGCCAGAAGCAATAATGCTGTGTGTGCCAATTCTTAATCCTTGGATGATGACTGAATTACCGCCAATCCAAACATCATCTTCTACAATTGTAATATTAGCACTAACGCCTTGTTCTTTAATAGGTCTCGTAACATCTTCAAAATTATGGGTTAGTCCAGTAATTTGTGCGCCACTTCCTATGGTTACTAAATTGCCTAAAGTAACGGGGCCAACTAATTTTACGCGAGAGGTCACGGCACATCTATCTCCAATAATAATATCTCCCATACCGTTATTGATGATGGTATAATCTTCAATAATGGTTCTATAACCTATGGAGAATTTTTTGGATGGAATTAAATCTAAACGGGCTTTTCTTTTAATAATAGATCCTTTTCCTCTTTTGATGAAAAATGGATATACAAATAGTCTTACCCACAAACGCGGTCTAGTAGCATAGGTATGTACCATTAAACGATGTAAGAATTTTTTTAGTTTTGGATGATTGTTTAACATAACTGTAGGTTTTTAAGGTTAATAATTATTTTTTTGTTGTAAGTTCTAAGGCTTTCCAAATTTCGTTCACATTGTTTTCCCAGGAGTGCGTAAGAGCAAAGGCTCTCCTCTTTTCGGCTAGTTCTTGCGAATTTTCTGTGATGGCTTTTTGTATCAAATTCACATAATCCACTTTTGTATTTCCTAAGTAGGTATAATCCGAGAAATACTCCATTGCTTTTGTTTTAGTTGCTACCACTGGTTTTCCCATGGCAAGGTATTCGTCAATTTTTCGAGGGTAGTTGCCAATAGTAGTGTTATTTAATACTTGGGGATTTAAACATACATCAAACCCACTGATATAATTTGGTAATTCTTTTTCTGGTTTTGATCCTAAAAAAACAATGTTGTTGATTTGATGTAAACTTGAATTTTTAAAACTCTCATCTTCTGGGCCAACTAACACAATACTCCATTGAGGGTTGGTATTCGCAATAAATTCAATGAGTTCAATATCCAATCTTTTTTTGGTAATGCTACCAACATAACCAATAATGGGTTGTTTGATGTCTTTCAATTCATCTGGTATCTGTTTGTTTTGTGTTTTATAATCAAACATGGAGGTGTCGCAACCTTGTCCAACCATAAAACTTAAGGCATTGTAGCTTTTGGCATAATCGCTATAGTAAATAGAATTAGTAACAACCACATCCGCTTTTTTTATCATTTCAGCTTCCATGCGTTTACCATGAGTATGCCAGTATGGGTTAGGGCTATTAATTAAATTATCTCTGATATAATAAATTTGTGATTCGTAATCCAAGTATTCATTAAGGTAATTACCTATAAACATGGAGCTATCGTTAAACAGAATGTAATTTGTAAATCCCATTTCTTTAACCGCTTTATTGATTTCTTTAGCAAATCGTTTGCAGTTCATTTTATTTAATAAATCGAAAATGAAGTTGTTGGAAATACGATTGATAGGTTCAGAAACGGTTTTAGGATTGTATTCCCATAATGAGTCGGAGATTTTAGTTAATGATGTTTTGTTTCCTTTTAACACGGCCACTCTATCTTTATTGATAGACTGTGTTGATTCTTTTAGATAAGAGATTCTTCCTAAAGGAGGATTAATATATAGCACACGATTATTTTTCGACATTTCGCTTGCTATGTTTTTGCAATTGCTTCCGATTTCAATATTCCATGGTTGTATGCCAATGACCACGATGTCTCTATTTGTAATCATAATATTATTTTTTGTAGGTTATTTCTGTATACTATATACCAAGTTCGATACCATACCAAGAATTGGTGTTTTTTAGAAGCTTAATTGTTAGGTATTTGTTGTTGAAATGCTTGCTGGATAAGCTTTTTGGATTTTTTATAAAAGTTGATTTTGAATTTTATGTAATTGAGACTTCAAAAGCTTTGTCCAAAAAATGGAAAATCGTTTTTTATTTAGGAAAAAAATGGATTTAATTGGATTGGCATGCTCCTGTTTTCATGTTTTTTTAGGAATTTATTTAAGTATGTTGATTGATTAAATGCCCCTTTATTCATGGGGTTTTAGAGGTTTTTACACATTAGAATAGAGTCATACTTTGTTGTTGTTTTTATTTTAAAAAAAGCTTTGGCATGTTCTTAGAATATAGAGATGAAACGAATTATAAATTAAACCTACAAATTATGAAAGCCCAAGATGTTTTTTTTATCAGCCTTTTCGCAATCGTGGCTTATAGCTATATTGGATATGGAATTGTTTTATATGTTATTGTTAGATTAAAACATATGGTGTTAGGAGTTAAAAAGTTAAATGCAATGGATGAATTACCTACCGTGACTTTATTGGTAGCAGCTTGGAATGAAGAAAATTGCATTGAAGATAAAATACAAAATTCCTTTGCTTTAAATTATCCACCTAATAAGTTAAATTACTTATTTATTACAGATGGATCGTCGGATAACACAACTGCTATCGTAAAAAATTATTCTTATGTTGATTGTATGCATATTGATATACGTTCAGGTAAAACAGCTGCTATTAATAGAGCAATGAAGCAAGTGACAACTGATATTGTGGTTTTTTCTGATGCAAATACGATGTTAAATAAAAATGCTCTTTTAGAAATTGTAAAACATTATAGTGATGAAAAAGTGGGATGTGTATCAGGAGAAAAAAGAGTAAGAATTCCTGAAACGGCACAAGCTTCAGCTGCGGGAGAAGGATTATACTGGAAGTACGAATCTAAATTAAAACAATGGGATTCTGAATTATATTCTGCTGCTGGAGCTGCTGGTGAGTTGTTCTCAATAAGAACTCATTTATTTAATGAAACTGAAGTAGATACAATTTTAGATGATTTTGTGATTTCTCTTAGAATTGTAGAAAAAGGATATGTGATTGCTTACGAACCAAATGCTTATGCTCTGGAAAATTCTTCTGATAGTATCAAAGAAGAATTAAAACGTAAAGTGAGAATTTGCGCTGGGGCTTTTCAATCCATGATTCGCTTGTCTTCTTTATTGAATGTATTCAAACATCCTGTATTTACATTTCAATATGTGTCTCATCGTGTGTTAAGATGGACCATTGCTCCCCTTGCTTTATTTATGTTGTTGCCTCTTAATGTTTATTTGGCATTTACAGGCCCATATATTTATAAAATGATCCTTGTGCTTCAAGTATTATTTTATGCCTTCGCAATTTTAGGTTGGAAGTATGAAAAAATGAAAACTAGAAAGAAATTATTTTTTATCCCTTTTTATTTTTTAATGATGAATTATTCTGTATTAGCTGGATTTAAGAGATTTTTATTCAATGAGCAAAGTCAAATGTGGCAAAGAGCTCAAAGAGCAGTGTAAATAAATGTTTAACCTACAAAAAAAACACCATGAGCACCATCGAAAACAAAAAAAGCAAAGCGCTTCCTAATTTGGGAGCATTACGAGGCTTCTTAGCATTAACCGTTGTCTTGCTTCATATTCCGTTAATGACTAAAAACCAACATTTACCGTATTTTAATGATTGGGCTATTTTTAATAAAGGCTATAATGCGGTTTGGGGATTTTTTACCTTAAGTGGTTTTTTAATTATCAATTTATTGTATCAAGAAAAACAAAAAACTTCTACGGTTAACGTCAAAGATTTTTATACACGACGCATTTTACGAATCTATCCTGTTTATTATGTCGTATTGTTATTCGGATTGGCCTATTATCATTTTATTCTACCTCAGTTCGGTATTAAATTTGAAACTAATTATACAGTAGCAGAAGCGTTTATATGGTGTGTAGCTCTTTTACCAAATGTGTTTTTTAGTTTATTTGATCCGGGTGGCATTTTATCTATTCTTTGGTCTATTGGAATTGAAGAGCAGTTTTACTTAATGATTGCGCCTATCTCTAAATTTATTAAGTCAAATAAATTCACCATTATCTTAGCCAGCTTTACGGTGTTATATTTCATTCTCTATTTTAATCCTTATACAGAGTTTTTCAGAAGATACCGTTTTATGTACTTCTATTTTTCGATGGGTGGTTTAATGGCCATTTTACATAGTCAGCAAAAAATAAATTTCTTGATTTTTCCTAAATTATTAAGACTTGTATTGTATGCTACATTTGGATTGTACTTTTTTACTAATGTTTTTGAATTTTCTAACGAACCCTTAAAACACGCATTTAGTATGATTTTATTTGCGTTATTTATTTTAAACATTTCTAATGAAAAAGATTATATAGTAAATAATAGATTCGTGAATTATTTAGGAGAGATTTCTTATGGTATTTACATGTACCATATGATTGCCTTAAATTTAATTGTATTTGTTTCCTTGAAAATTAATGTGGAGCAATTGTTTGGATATATAGGAACTGTTGTTTTTATAAACATCACAACAATAGGATTAACAATCTTGTTCTCACATCTGTCCTTTTATTATTTCGAAAAAGCATTTATCAATTTGAAATCAAAATTCCGAAAATCTACTAAGCCTCATGAATCTAAAAAATTGTCCTCAATAACATTTCATACTCATTTAAATTAACCTTCAAAACCTACAATTATGAAACCTTTTACTTTATCAACATTTGTTGTAGCTGTTATATTTACAGCCTGTGAATCAAATAAATCTTCAGAGAATACAGCATCACAGGCAAGTACAAATGAAATTAAACCTCAATTAACGGTTGAAACTACAAATGAAACGTCAACTCAAAAGTCAAGTGCAGAACTACTGATGGAAAAAAGTGACTGTTATACTTGTCATTCTGTTGATACAAAATTAATTGGACCTTCCTTTAATGAGATTTCAAAAAAATACGAGAATAATAGAGCGTCAATTCAATTGTTAGCAGACAAAATCATTAATGGCGGTAGTGGTGTTTGGGGCGAAGTTCCTATGCAAGCGCACTCGCAAATGAGTAAAGAAGATGCGACTGAAATGGTCAATTTTATTTTATCCTTGAAATAATATTTAAGATCCTAGGCAGGAAATCAAAATTCTAATTGTAGAGTAATGGTTTCCTGACCTTGCCAAATTAGCTAAATAAAAAACAGTTACCACATGTTAAAAATCCTAGGCAGGGAATCTGAGTTCTCATTTTTTTAAGATTCCCTTGCCTTGCCAAATCAAAAGACTATGAACAGACGTAAATTTATATCATCTCTATTTATTTTAGCTGGAGGAGCTGCGGCTACTTATTATGGAACAGAATATTTGGAATTAATCGATAATCCTGATTTTAATTTTTTAGATCAGCATAAGGATTTGATTGGCGATTTAGCAGAAACAATTATCCCTGCAACTGATACACCTGGAGCGAAAGAAGCTATGGTTCATGAATACATTATTCATATGATTAAACATGAAAGAGATGTGAAAATTCAGAATAATTTTATCAATGGAATTAAAGACCTTAAAGAATACGCTTTTAGCGAATATAAATTACCTTTCGGGAAACTAAATAAAGAACAAAAAGTTGCAGTTGTAAGATATTTTCAAAAAGAAGGCGAAAATTTTAAAGGAAATTTAGGGAAGGTTAGAAATAAATTTTTAGGAAAATCATTTTTTTTAATTTTAAAAGAATATACTTGTATAGGATATTGCACATCGATGTTGGGTGTTACCAAAAGTTTAGCTTATCAAGCAATACCAAGTAAATATTTAGCAATTACTAATTATAGTTCAGGGCAAAAATCTTGGGCTACAAAATAAAATTATTATGAGCGATTCGTCACATATTTATATCAATAATAAATCTATTACTCAGTTTACTTATGATGCAATAGTTGTAGGAAGTGGAATAAGTGGTGGATGGGCAGCTAAAGAACTTTGTGAAAAAGGTTTAAAAACAATTGTATTAGAAAGAGGTAGACAAGTTGAACATGTAAAAGATTATCCAACGGCATTAAAGCAACCTTGGGAATTTGAAAACAGATTAGAATTAACAGAGGAGGATAGGAAAATTAATCCAGTTCAAAGTCAAATTTACAATGAAAGCTGCAAACACTTTTTTGTGAATGATCAGGAGCATCCATATATACAAGAAAAACCATTTAGTTGGATTCGTGGTTACCATGTTGGTGGTCGCTCCATAACTTGGGGAAGACAAGTGTATCGATTAAGTGATTTAGATTTTAATGCAAATTTAAAAGATGGACATGGCGTTGATTGGCCCATTAGATATAGTGATATTGCACCTTGGTATGATTACGTAGAAAATTTTATTGGTGTTAGTGGACAAGCGGCAGGTATCCCTCATTTGCCAGATGGACAGTTTTTGCCTCCTATGGAAATGAATTGTATTGAAAAGCATTTTGCTGAAGGAATTAAAAAGAACTTTAATAATAGATGGGTAACAAATGGACGTGTGGCTAATTTAACAAGAGGGTATAAAGATAGAGGTCCATGTCAATATAGAAATTTGTGTAACAGAGGTTGCCCATTTGGAGGTTATTTTAGTAGCAATTCATCTACATTACCGGCTGCCTTTGCAACTGGAAATTTAACTTTAAGACCTCATTCAATCGTTCAAGAAGTTATTTATGATACAAATACCGGCAAAGCAAAAGGTGTTAGAATTATAGATGAGTTAACTCATGAAATCATTGAGTTTTACGCCAAAGTTATATTTTTAAATGCATCGACTATTGCCACGGCTTCTATTTTGTTGCAATCAACTTCAACTTCATTTCCTAATGGTTTAGGAAATAGTAGTGGGCAGATTGGTTTGAATTTAATGGATCATCATAAATCTGTTGGGGCAAATGGCGAACATGATGGATATGAAGAATATTATTATTCTGGAAGAAGACCAACAGGAATTTATATTCCACGTTTTAGAAATTTAAATGAACAAACCAAACACCCTGATTTTATTAGAGGTTATGGTTATCAAGCAGATGGAGAAAGAAGTGAATGGCGAGATCGTATGAAAGAGGATGATAGTTTTGGTGCTGACTTTAAAAATAATTTAACAGTTCCTGGTCCATGGAAAATGTGGATGGGAGCATGGGGCGAATGTTTGCCTAATCCAAATAATAAAATGTGGTTAGATAAAAGTTTAAAGGATAAGTGGGGTTTACCTTTGGTAAATATTAGTTTTGAATATGGTGATAATGAGAAAGCGATGAGAAAAGATGCTATGAATTCTGCCGCTGAAATGCTTGAAAAAACCGGATTTAAAAACATTGCTACTTTTGATTATAATCCTAATCCAGGAACAACTGTTCACGAAATGGGAACGGCAAGAATGGGAAGAGATGCTAAAACATCTGTTTTAAATGAGCATAATCAAATGCATGATGTAAAAAATGTTTTTATAACGGATGGTAGTTGCATGCCTTCTGGTGGATGTCAAAATCCATCTTTAACCTATATGGCTTTAACGGCAAGAGCTTGTGATTATGCTGTAAACGAATTGAAAAAAAACAATCTATAATTAGCAATAGCCCATTATTTGATACATGAGATAGCCAACTATTTCATGTATTAATATATGGTTGGCATATAAGGCGTCTGCGCTTGGTATTAAGCAATGATCTAATTCAATTCTGAACTCACTACAATAATAATCTGTAGGGTAAGGTGTGAGGTTAATTATTCCTTCTTTTTTAAAGCAAGCTATGGAACGTCTCATATGTGCAGCCGATGTTATCAATAAAGATTTCTTATTGGAGGCGTTTAAAGAATCTAAAATGTGCTTGGTAAAAAGCGCATTCTCATGTGTGGTATTAGATTGAGATTCAATAATAAGTAAGCTATCAGCAATGCCTATTTGGTTTAACCATTTCTTTATATTTTCTCCTTCTTTAATATCGGGTGATGTTAAGCTACCTGAACCTCCTGAAAAAATAATTTTTTTAATATGATTTTGTTTTAATAACCAAACTGCTTGAAATAATCTGTCTCCTGATCTCAGAAATTGCGGTTTATTGGTTTTAGTATTATACCAAGTCATGCCTCCTAAAACTATTCCGTATTCATAATCTCCTTCTTTTTCAGGACAATAGGTTTTATTGTCGTATCTAAATTCCCATTTACCGATAGTCATATCGGTAATAAATTCATTAGAGAAAATAAATAGGATGAGAATAGCGCTAATTAATAAGTGTTTTTTTCTTTGATTGTTTTTAGTCTTCCAACACCATATTAATAAAACAAATGCCCATACAATCGGAAATAGAATGACTGATAGTATTTTGCCTAAGATATAAAACATATGCAACAAAGATATGAAAATGTATGGTTTCCAAATTTTAATTTAAGTGGAATTGATTTCCAATTTTCGGAAATATTTATTTTTTAGGATTCTAGGTATGTGGGTTATATCTCAATAAAATCAATGGTTTATATAAGGTAAGGTATTTGGCACGGGATTTAATATATGTTATATGAACAAAAAAATATCATATGGAAAATACAAACACTAAATTAATCAGTTTAACTTCGGTTACCGATAAATCTGATGCCGCTTTGTTAGTTTCAGGAGAATTATATCACACGGGATGCTCCATGTTTGGTACTGAAGCTTCTCTTCTTGAGGATGGAGTATTGTCTCAAAAGTATATTTGCTGCTTGAATGGCTTTTTTTATTTTAAACTAGATTATGAAAAGCAATATAAGGTGGTAATTACTCGCCCAGGGTTTGAAACTAAATCAATAGTATTTAATACTCATTTAAATGGATATCCCGCAAGAAAAAGGTATTATGAGTTTGGAGTCTCTTTAAATGAAATGAATGGAGATTCTGATTTAACAGATGATTCGCCTTCTGCTATTGTTAGTTATGTTCCTAAAAAAGAAGCGTTTGAGCATGATGCTGAATATATCAAACAACGACAATTAAAATATAGAAAAGTAGCTTAATTATTAATTCTTAAAAAATAGAAATCATGAAAGATATGATAGAAGAGCTTTTAGAAAAGCACAGAGCACATTTAAAAGATAAAAGCATCAACGTAATTACTCGTTATGTAAAGATGAAATTACATATTGATATGTCTAATTCAGCTATGCAATATAAAATAGATCATTGTTTTAAATAATAGTTTTCTGAATGAATAAAAAGCTGTCTTTATTAAGACGGCTTTTTTTATGCTCAAGATTTTTTTGTAAATGGCTTATTTTTAATTATTAGTTGTTGGCTTTTTTTAAAAGCGTTGTGTTGTTTGTTTGATATTATGTATTAACTAGATTGTTTGAGTGTTTTGTTTTATTAATTGCTTAAGAAGCAGTTTAATAATAGATAGATAGATAGATAGATAGATAGATAGATAGATAGATAGATAGATAGATAGATAGATAGATAGATAGATAGATAGATAGATAGATAGATAGATAGATAGATAGATAGATAGATAGAGCAAATCTCTTTGTTTAGTAAGTGGGAAAATTATTTTTTTGATATTATTTAATCGCACTTAATGTTACTTAAGTTAATTCTGTTCATACAAAAAGGAGATAGACTTTTGATCTATCTCCTTTTATGACATGAATGAATACTTTATAGTTTGATTCTATTCTTTTATCAAACGTTTCACATAAACTTTGTTGTTTGTTTTGTTGTTGATATGCAATAGATAGTAAGCTTTTGATAATTCTGTAAGGTCTATATCTACTTTAGATATTCCTTCATACGTTTTTGTTTGGTTGAAATAAACTTGCTGGCCCAGTAAATCAAAAATATGAATCTCAATTTCAGATTCTTTGTCGGATTCAATGTCAAATGAGACGTTCCCGTTTGTTGGATTCGGATAAAGTTCGGATAATGAGAATGAATTATCTTTGTTTAGTGTTTCCTCATTTTCTATAGTTGCAGATCTTGCATTAACGCATGGTGTAATTGTTATAGTTTTTATAGCACTCCCGCCACAACTATTGGTAGCTCTTACAGTAATTTTTGAATTTGCTACTACTGAATTTGAATAAGCGACCGTTATGTTATTGGTATTATTACCTGATATTATATTTCCACTTGTAGGTATAGTCCATAAGTATCCACTTGCATCTGAAATAGGGGCTACTGAATAGGACGCATTTAAACCTTGGATAGCACATAATGACGTTGGTCCAAATACATTACTAACCGCGCCAGGTACTTTCCCCACTCCTATTGATCGAGAGGCGCTATTTGTGCAAGTACCTACTGAGACAACAGTAATATTACCTCCATTATATTGATTATTGTATTTTACATTAATTTGCGTTGTACCTTGACCAGATATGAGTGTTGCATTTGACGGAACTGTCCACAAATAGTTACTTACTCCACTAACAGGTGCAATCGAATAGGATGCATTAGTGGTTGTTCCCATAATAGAACAAACATTTGTAGGTCCTGAAATTATTCCAGGAGATGATCCTGTCGGTGATTTTATAACTGTTATACTTTTAGTTGAGCTTGTATAACAGCTATTAGCCGAACTAACCCTTATTTGACCAGTTATAAAATTTGCAGGAAACGTAACCGTAATTGTATTACTACTAGTTGTTATTAAGTTATTTGTAGAACCTGATATTATTGAACCATTAGGAGTTGTCCAATTGTATTGCGTTGCATTCGCTACTGGAGTAATAGAATAAGTTTTTGTTGAATTACCACAAACATTAACAACTTGCCCATATATTGCTCCGGGAGTTCCCGTTTGTGAAGAAATTAGTTTTAATTTAGGAATTGTATTTCCGCAACTAGCTTTTGCAGTTACTGATATATTTCCTGAAGAAAAACTACTTTGAGAAACTGCAACAATAATACTATTGGTAGTAGATGAACCTGTAATTCCATTTAGTAAATTCCATGTATAATTAGTTGCCCCATTTACAGCTCCAATGCTATATGTAGCGTTATTTACTGAACATAATTTATCAAGTCCTGTTATCGCACCTGGAAGATTTATATCCAAAACTCTTGGATTACTTGTGCCGCAGGCATTTACTGCATTTACTGTTATTGCTCCAGTGATGTATATATTTTTATTTGCTAACGCTGTTATTGTTCTTGTTCCTTGTCCATTCAATATAGTCATACCACTTGGTAAAGTCCAATTGTATGAATATCCGAAATTTGCAGCTCCAGTTGTATATGTAATTGTATCCTTTTGGCAAATTAGAACTAAGCCAGATATAGTTGGGCTAATATCATCAGGTATTACACTTGTTACAAAAATCAGAACTTCTTTTCGTGGGCTTATACATCTATTGATAGTAGTTTGCACATATACATTTTTACTAGTAGTTAAATTGGATAAGGTTAAGGATGCATTACTAGCTAATAGATTTCCATTTGATAATGCATCAAACCATTGATAATTACCTCCAGGTCCTGTTGCCATAACTGTTGCCGGTATCCCTATGCAAACGTTTGTTCCTAAAGCATTTGGCGCACTTGGCGTTTGATTTACAATGACGTTAACTGTATCGAAATAACCTATGCATCCATTGGCAGTGTTTTGCACAAAGTATGTCGTATAAGCATTTAATATCGGTGTATTATAAGTTGGATTTGAACCAATTAATGTGTTATTTGAATTGTACCATTTTATGCTTCCAGATGGAACAGTTGCGAAAAGTGAAGTTGAATTACCAGAGCAAATTGTTGGTTGAACAACTGCTGGAGCCGAAGGAGTTGTTTTTACAACAACTATAAGAGGTGACCTTGTACTTTTACATCCAAATAAATCGGCTCCAACATAATATGTTACAGAATTATTTAAAATTGGAGTTTGATATGGATTACCATTATGTAAAAGTACTCCTCCAGAACTAGCATTGTACCATTCAACATCTCCGTTTATGGTTGTTGCATTTAATAGTATTGAATTTCCAGAACATAAACTAGTAGATGATACTGAAGGAGGTATTAAAGTTGGGGCAATTACTGTAATAGTTTGCGTAACGCTTGAGTTATTTCCTGCGGCATCGTAGGCGGTCCAAGTAAATGTGGTGTTACCTACATTGAAATTATTAGGTGCATTATTGGCAACATAAATCACTCCAACATTATCTGTTACAGTTGGTTCTATTAATACAACAGTAGCTGTGCATCCAGCGGCATTTGGACTTAATGTTAAGGTTTGAGGAGGTGTAAACACGGGAGCGGTTACATCAACTGATGCTAAGCGGTTTACAGTTAAACCATCACTTACTACAGATTGTTGTATTTCGCCACCAACTTCCCCTGTCACTATGGTTTCTACAGATACAATACTATTATTGATATTAGTGCCTTGATTATTTACTGGAACAACTAGTATTTTTGTTTCAACATAGTATTGGTTCGTTGGTACTAAAGTAGATACACTATCAAAAGTGACGATGGTTTTGTTTACAGTTTGACTTATATTTCCATTAATCGTATCTGTGTTTTGCACATCAATTAATTTTGACGATTGAACACTAGCTCCAGAAGTAACTGCCACTTCTATACTAGGATTAATAACAGGGTAGGTCCCTTTAAAAACAATATTACTTTTAAATGTCACAGTGTCACCTGAAACAGCATTGTTTTTTGTGGAACTAGATGTTTGTATTATTGATTGTGGTAAAGCAGAGCCAAAGTACATCATCCAGTTATCATTAAAGTTAGTGTTCATTAGTGATATGTCTTCGTTTGAAGTTACTGTTAAATATGGTCTTGCTGGTCCTCCGGCTGTAGTTCCAGTTCCATTATAAATATTCTTCCATTCTGTTTCTGTCAAATAACAATCTACATATTTACTGGGTTGAATTGTATATGTTTTACTGAATTTTAAACCGTTGGTATAAGAGTCTTTTATTGTAACAGTTGTTAGTTTTTTTGCAAATAAATAAACGTGTGTTAATCGTTGATTAAATTTTTGATTTGTAAAAGGATTTAAAACATTTTGTTCGTTTCCTGGAGGAGCCATATACACTAAGAAATTTTTTCCTGAACTTGTACCGTTATCTGATGACACCATTGTTGCCATATCTGATGTTCCTGGAGCGCCTGTTTCAAACCAGTTTCCTTCAAAAATTGATACTTTTTTTCCAGGACTACATTTTACCCTAAATACTGTAGGGTAGGATACGTTTCCATTATTTTTACCTACCCAATCTGCTGGTTGAAAATGATTTAAATTCCATGTATTCATTGTAATCCATGTGCCAGCAGAATAGCGCTCCAAAGTAACAGCATTTGTATTATCCCATGATACAATTCTTATTTCTTGTTCACCAACAGCTTGATAAGGAACTCCAAAGTAAAATAATTCTCCTGCCGAACTACCATTTGATGAAGGCACGTAACCACCACCATCTCTTTCGTTTACAAATAATGCTCCATATTGAACGGTTATAGGTTTGCTAGATTCAATTAAATAGGTTTCACCTGTTTGTAAAGAGTTTCTTCCAAAAGAATATTTGTATATAATATCTTCTCCAATACTTAATGAGAATGTTGCAATGGTTGTAGCTGTGTTAATGCTAATGCTAGTAAAACCTGTAGTTGTTTTAGCAACTGTTGATATTTTTTTTATTTTAACCAAGGTAGAATCACTGTAAGCAAACACATTTACATCCCTTAAAGAACTTGATATCTTTGGTGCGTATATGATGAACTTTTCGCCAGTTGATTTTTTATTAACGGACGGAAGCCAGTCATGTTGCCAATCACTATCTGTACTTTGTGATGCAAATACTAGTTTGTCGGATGTAATGATAAAATAATCTCCATCCTGCTTTAAAATGCCAGTTGATGCGCCACTAGCATCATCATTAATCCCGTTATCTTTTATATATAGGATATAGGATTGACCAGCCATTAATATACCGGTTTTACTATCGTCTATATCTCCGTCCATTCCATCGTCAATAATGGTAAAAGCAGTACTGTCGTATATGGAAGTAATAATTAAACATACATTTCTACCAACCGCATCATTATTTGGAGGTACAAAAATGTTAAAATAAGTGGATGGTTCTCCTGTTGCGAAAAATTTGAAACTTATTAAAAGTAACAAATTAATAAATATTAGTTTTTTCATAGTTATTGTTTTTACAATACTTATTAATTTCTATGCCATAAATTTTGAATTTTGATTTCTATTCTATTTATAGGGCTTTTAGGATTATATATTGTTTTAATTTAATTTAATTTGATATTGATTTTATTTGTCCTTATAATAGAATATTTTCCAAAAAATAGACTCTATTCTTAATTTATTCTAGACTTTTATCAGTATTTACTACTAATGTAATTTTTGGCAGTAGTCTTGTATTATTAAATGTGAAATTAATACTAACCCAAAAAATTATAATTATGATAACTTCAAATGCTACACCAAAAGTTCCGTCTGTTTATATTTTAGACGATGATCAATTTTATTTAGAATATATGAAGGAAATTATTTTTAATTATTCTTCTTCTATTCATACACAAACATTTTCAACTAAAAATGATATGTTGAATAATTTAGGTAAAAAACCTGATGTAATTATTTTGGATTATAATTTGGGAATTGAAAATTCTAGAAGAATTACAGCTCATGCCGTGATTAATGACATCGAGAAATGTTACCCAGATCAATATATTGTATTAATCTCTGGAGAATCAAATGCTAACTTACTTGAGGAGTATAATCGCTATAGAAATTTGGATTTTATTGTTAAAAGTCCAAATGTTAGTCAAGACATCGTTTCATTACTAAATAAAAAAATTAAAATTGTTCATTAATATTTTTTTTATGGAAAGAGAATTAAAATATTATAATACTGATAAATTAGTAACTTATAATAACCCTTCATTTATTAATAAAATGATTGAGCTTTTTATTAAATCATCAAAAGAATATTTAGCAAATATTTCTTTAGCATTAAGTAAAAATGATTTAGTAAGCATTAATCAACTTGCTCATCAGATAAAGCCATCTTTAGATTTACTAAATATCAACTCTATAACTCAATCGATTCGCGATATTGAAAATGCATCAGTTATTAATAATGATTTAATTGATTTAATTAATTTTACAAATAATGAGTTGCATATAGTAAATCAACAAATGCAAAACGACTATAAGTAAGTTGTTTTATTTAAATGGAAAGCTGCAAATATTTGCAGCTTTTTTTTGTGCAAATATTTTGGATAATGTTTCCATTACGTGGAATCTATTTATTAAAGATGCCTCTCAAAGTATTGATTTTACTGATATAATTAATTGGCATGCATCATGATTTATTATTTTAAAATATTTATCATGAAAACAAAATTTATACTTCCGTTAATAATCTCGATGTTTGCTTCGCAGATTTTGTATGCTCAATCATTACTGATAAAAGGTTATTTTAAAAATTCAGAAAATGAATCTATTGAGGTTGATTATTTGTTAGTGTCAAATAATCAAGTTGTTTCTAGTGGCACGAATAAAAAAATTAAAATTGAATTAGAATTAAATAATGATTATATCTTAATTGTGGCAAAAAAAGGATTTATTTCGAAATCGGTTTCTTTTGCAACTTATACTGATGATAAAGATGAATACTCCTTTATTTTTGATATGTT
>JBIICN010000105.1:0-5067 GCA_044238845.1 Bacteroidia bacterium | reverse complement strand
ATTTACGTGTAATCTAACAAAGTAAATTCCTGAATTTAAATCACTCACATTAATCGCAAATTTATCAGAACCTATGTGTTCATTTTGCAGCACTACTTTTCCCAATACATCAACTATTTCATAATTAATTTTTACAGAACCAATGATAGCAGATGAAATAGTGATTAATGATTTAGCTGGGTTTGGAAACAATACAAAATCATTTTGTTTAATTACTTCAGTAATGCCAACATCTATTGATTGTAAACAGTTAGGTTTATTTACTTGATTATAAAATGCATTAATTTTTTGAATATCAGTTTTTAATTTAGCCACAGATAACAAATTAGAATTTACTGTTGATGAACTATCAAAAGAGGTTACAAAAGCATATTCTACTTCCTGCATTTGCCCAGCGTTTAATGTAAATGGACCAGAACTTAAAATTAGTCTTCTATCTCCAGATGTTCCTTGTTCTATCCAATACCCGCAAGTATTATTGGGATCGGTATTTACACCCGAATTATTAGGGTCGCCAGAGTAAACCCAATTTGTATTTGTAGTTCCTCCATATCCACCACCACCACATGTTAATGGCGCACCATCTCTCCAATTTCCGTTCATTATATTATAAAATTCTGTACCATTTGCAGGATCAGTAGTATTAAAAGGAACACCAGGAAACATATTATTAAAATAATTAAATTTATTTAATTTACAATCTTCATTGAGTTCATCAATCACACCGTTGTTATTATTATCAATTCCATCATTTAAGTTTGCTAGGGGACCTTTCACAATATTAAAACCTTGAGCTGGTGAGTAATTTCCGTAACCATTAGTAGCACCAACTTGCTCATCATAAGTATCGCCATTATATGCATAACCATAATTATCAGCAACATTACTTCCTATATAATCATCACCGTAATAACCTAAATCGACATCGCTCCACATACTAACAAACACATCGTGGTAATTTATTGAGGAACGATTAATAATTTTGTAATCATAAAAGGTCGTAAAGTTTAATTCATTATGTCCGTTTACAACAGCAGGACAACCATAAGCGTAAGCCATCCCATGAACTTCAATTCCCATTGGAGTATAAGAGGTGCTATGAGCAGCTAGCTTATCATTATAAATAAAATATAAACTTTGGTCGCCTTTAATTTTAGGATAATCACCATCATTTGGATTATAAACTCCATCATTATTATGGTCTACAAATGGCGCTAAATTTTTTGAGTTATCGCCAGTACCATGTGCTGGCCACGATAACATATCAGGTGTTGCAACAACACTTCCCGAATTATAAGCATTTATAAATGTATTAATATCCGTATAACTTACTTTCCAAATTTTATCATAATTTAAAGAGGTAGCCGTATCAATAGTTGCGGTAATTGTATCTAAAGGTCCAGGCCAAAAATCAACTCCACCTTGACGATAGGTTTGCGCTCCTCCATGTAATTGCCCTCCATTATCTAAACCTCCTATCCATAAAGCTGATGCAAAGTTTGAATTTTTACCGCTACCCTTGGGTACTTCATACAATGCATTTCCATCACCTCCAACATTCCAATGCATATCACCTCTGTTTGCAATACCTGCTTTTACATTATTAATATCTAATGCTTTAAAATTATTAGTATTTACTGAGCCTAATGGCGCTGAATAAGTTGTGCTATTAAAAGCATAATACATTACCGAAGAAGTGTAAATTCCTCCTTGTGAAATCAAAATATTGTTACCTTCTTTTTCTAAATAATTACCCAAACTATAATTCAAAATTGGATAAAAATATTGATATACTTTATTATTAGGCGCTAATTCCATTAAAGCGGTATACAAAGGAGAAGTAGATGTTCCTGTTTGACTTCTTATAATAATTCCATTATTCAGTCCCTCTGTAATATCAATAACATTACTAGGAATAGATGAACCATAAATATCATACAAGGTATTCGCATTTTGAAAACTTGAGCCATTGTATCTTAAAACTCCTTGACTAGAAGTTCCCAACCATTTATTTTGTTGACTATCAATATAAATGCAATTAATTTTACCAGTTCCAGCTAACGATAGGGAATGATTGGTATAACTTGAGGTTGTAAAAGTTCCGTTTATATTAAATTCAATCATAGCATTAAAGCCTCCCAACCAAAATAAATTGGGTGTTTCCGCTTTTATACAAGAGATGTTATTGTTAGGCAGTGTACCATTAGCAACATTATAATTTGTAAAAGTTGTTCCGTCGAACCTTGATAAACCTGTATTTGTACCAATGTAAACCTGATTTCCCAAAGTTTCTATGCAGGTAATAGAATTAGTAGGCAAGCCATGGCTTGTATTATAAACTGTAAAACTTGTTCCGTCAAATTTTACTAATCCAACATCCGCAGTTCCTATCCAAATATTACCACTATTATCTTTTGCTAATGCCGTTACCCAATTTGATGGGAACGCAGGGCTTGACGCTTGGTTGTATAAAGTCCAGGAAGAATTATCATACTTAACTAAACCCGCATTAGCAATATTGGTTCCTGAAGTAATCGTTCTAAAACCTATCCATTTATTACTATTATTATCAGCCAAAAATGCAGTTTGAAATTTAACAGCACCTGTAACAGCAAGGTTAGTTGTGTAGCTAGTAAATCCATTTTGCGCATTTGCTGTAAATAGTGGTATACAGGCTAAAATTAAAAGTAGTTTTTTCATAACAAATAGTATTAGGTAAGTTTAAAGTTACTATTGAAAAATCGCTTAATTTTAACAAATAAATAAGCGTAGACTTTTTCGCCATAACTGGTTAGTTATTGCCGATAACTGATTTTAAGTTCTAAAATTTTAAGTATTTTTTGGCATTTATGTTAACATATTTTAACAAGCCTAAAATATCGGAAACCCCTACCATTGCTAACTTTGTGACGCTTGTATTAAACAAAAACACTTATGGTAGTAGATATTAGAGAATTGAATGAGCGCATTCAGCGTGAGAGTGCGTTTATTGATGTGTTAACATCTGAAATGAATAAAGTAATTGTGGGCCAAAACCACATGGTTGAGCGTTTATTAATTGGATTATTAAGTAATGGTCACATTTTATTAGAAGGTGTGCCTGGATTAGCAAAAACATTAGCCATTAATACTTTGGCAACTTGTATTGATGCTAAGTTTAGCCGTATTCAATTTACACCAGATTTGTTACCTGCCGATTTGATTGGAACAATGATTTATAATCAAAAGCAAGAACAATTCTCTATTCGTAAAGGGCCAATTTTTGCAAACTTTGTGTTGGCCGATGAGATTAACCGTGCTCCGGCAAAGGTTCAATCAGCATTATTAGAAGCTATGCAAGAGAAGCAAGTAACTATTGGTGACGAAACTTTTAAATTACCAAATCCATTTTTAGTACTTGCTACTCAAAATCCCGTTGAACAAGAAGGAACATATCCTTTACCTGAAGCTCAAATGGATCGTTTTATGTTAAAAGTAGTTATTACCTACCCTACTAAAGAAGATGAGCGTAAAGTAATTGCTGCTAACATTTCAAAACAAGGAATGCCAAAAGCAAATATTGTTTTAAAACCAGAAGATATCTTAGCGGCACGTAACGTGGTGAAAGATGTTTACATGGACGAGAAAATTGAGCGCTACATTGTTGACATTGTTTTTGCAACTCGTTTCCCTAAAGAATATAAATTAGAAAAATTTGCTCCATTAATTTCTTATGGTGGTTCTCCTCGTGCAAGTATTAATTTAGCATTAGCCGCTAAGGCTTATGCATTTATTAAACGAAGAGGTTATGTTATTCCAGAAGATGTTCGTGCGGTTTGTTTAGATGTGATGCGTCACCGTATTGGTTTAACTTACGAAGCAGAAGCTGAAAACATTACAACGGAACATATCATTAATGAATTATTAAACGCAGTTGAAGTACCATAGTCAATTACTAAATTTTTGAATTAAAGAGTTTGATGATTGAAAATCAATAACTGAATTGTGGAAACAGCAGAATTACTAAAAAAAGTACGTAAAATCGAAATCAAAACAAAGGGTTTGAGTAACCAGATTTTTTCTGGTGAATACCACTCTGCGTTTAAAGGTCGTGGTATGGCTTTTAGTGAAGTTCGTGAATACACACCTGGTGATGATGTAAGAACAATTGATTGGAATGTAACGGCTCGTTTAAGAACACCATACGTTAAAGTGTTTGAAGAAGAACGCGAATTAAGTGTGATGATTTTAGTTGATGTGAGTGCCAGTGGACAATTTGGAACTCAACAACAATTTAAACAAGATTTGATTACTGAGTTATGCGCCGTGATTGCTTTTTCGGCCTCGCAAAACAATGATAAAATTGGGGTGATATTTTTTAGTGATAAAATCGAAAAATTTATTCCACCAAAAAAAGGCAAGTCTCATATTTTAAGAATTATTAGAGAGCTTATCAATATAGAACCAGAGCAAAAAGGAACAAACATTGAATTAGCCTTAAAGTATTTAACTAATGTGATTAAAAAGAAAAGCATTTGTTTTTTAATTTCTGATTTCAGAGATAATCATGCTTATTCTGATGCGATGAAGATTGCTAACAGAAAGCATGATTTAGTAGCCTTAAGGATTAACGACAAACATGAGAACACATTACCTGATGTTGGTTTAATAAAATTAAAAGATAACGAAACAGGAAAATTAATGTGGGTTGACACAAGTGACAAATCATTCAGAAAACAATTAGAAATTAATCACTTAAAATTTGAATCGCAACTAAAAGATATTTTTACTAAAAGTGGCGTTGATTTTACAACCATAAACACGCACGAAGGATATATTAAACCATTAATGACTTTATTTAAAAAAAGATAAAATAAAATAAGCTTGTCAGTTCGAGCGAAGTCGAGAACAATTTTATGAATTTAAAAAAACACATATTATTTATCTTTTCAGTTTTAGCATTCACATTTGCTAAAGCTCAAAATCCAGTTGAAGTTCATGCTGTTATGGATTCTTCAACTATTAGAATTGGTGCACAAACTAAATTAGACATCTATGTAAACTACGATGCTTCTGCTCAAAAAAATG
>JBIICN010000063.1:0-17083 GCA_044238845.1 Bacteroidia bacterium | reverse complement strand
CATTATAACAAATGTAATAAAGTAAACAGTTGAGGCTTTAAAGTGTTAACGTTTTTTAACGGGAGTGATAGGAGTCACTATAAAGACTTTCATAATACTTTGGCGGCAAATAAAAAGAGGTAGTTTTAGCTACCTCCTTTTTAGTATAAAAATCCAGAAAAATTATGATTTTATATTTCCCCATTTCACAGCACCAACTCTACCACCTTTTGCAGTGGATTCAGAAGTGGAACTGGCATCAGTTGAATCAACTCCGCCAATAACTTTCTCTAATTGAGAGCTATTTAACACTTCAGCTTTAATTTCTAATTTTCTCAAAGTTTTCTTTTTAAAAATGTTTGCAATTTTCATAATTATACTTTTTTTATATTAATCTAATTTATTAAAAAACTGGATAAAGAACAAGTAAACAAAACTATTCTTTTTCTTTTTTATTACCGCTAAACATTTCTAGAATTCCGCTCACTAAAGACAATACTAAACTAAACCAAAGTGCTGTCCAAAAACCATCCACTTTAAACCCATCTACTAATTTATCAGCAAATAAAATAATAAAAGCATTGATAACCAATAAAAACAAACCTAAGGTAAAAAATGTAATAGGAAGCGATAAAATAGTTAGAATAGGCTTTACAATTGTATTTAAAAATGCTAAAACAACTGCTACTAAAAAGGCAGTCGCAAATTTATTAATCTCTGGCGAATCAACTTTTAAAAATTGATTATTTCCAATATCAACGCCATCTAAAAAATACGCTGTAATTAATACAGCAAATGTTGAAATAAAAAGCTTCGCTAAAAAATTCATATTGCACTTAATCTTTATCAAATATACAATACTTTAGGTTCAATTTAAAGCAAAAAAAAGCCCATTCGCTAAATAGCGAATGGGTTTTAAAAATAAAATAATACTATTTTCTTAAATCTAATTCAGCAATAATATTATTTGCACCTCCCAATTTTTCTACTACCCATAATAAATAACGAACATCTAAATTAATAGTGCGATTTAAATCTTTGTCAAATTTAATTTTGTGACTTAATGCTTCGTAGTTACCATCAAAAGCTAATCCAATTAATTCCCCATTAGCATTAATAACTGGCGAACCTGAGTTACCGCCTGTAATATCATTAGAACTAATAAATGAAACAACGATATCTTTTGCAGAAGGATCCATGTACTGACCAAAATCTTTTGCTTTAGCTAACTCAATTAATTTAGTTGGCGCATCAAATTCATAATCACCTGGTTTGTATTTTTCTAAAATACCTGATAAAGTACAGATATGACTATATTTTACGGCATCTTTAGGAGAATACGATTTTACGTTACCAAAGCTAACACGCATTGTGAAGTTGGCATCAGGATACATTTTTTTACCTTTATTCATTTCTAAAACACCTTTTAAATATGTTTTTCCTAATACAAAATTTTGCGCATTAAAATCAGCAAATGCTTTTGCGTATTTAGTATTAAAATTTGTATTAAAAGCGTTAGCCATCATAAAAGCAGGATCTTTGTGTAAAGATGCTGTATCTGGATTAGCAATCATTGCCTCCCATTTACTATTATCTAAAAATGCAGTATTTGAAAACACATAATTAGAAAATGCTTCGTAAGTAGCTTTAGATTTTAAATCGCCAAACTTACTATTTACCATCGCATAAAAACCTGCAGGATGCTGAGCAGCTTCGATATCATTATAAAATGCTTGAGTAACAAATGCTAAAATATTTTTATCAGAAACTATGTTTTCTCCTTTAATAAAATTAACACGAGCATTTTTAGCAGCATCTGCAGCTTTAGTAATTTCTTCTTTAGTTACATCTTTTTTGCTTAAAGTAGCATCTAATCTTTGTAATGAAGACGCAAAAGCAATTAAAGGTGAGCCAAACACACCTTCCATCATGTAAACACGTTGTTTACTATATGGTCTCCAAGCATCGTATATTTTTTTGTATTCGTTAAATACATTTTCAAATTCAGGCTTACCTTTTGCCCAAGTTAAAAATGTCGCTTCATTTGATTGTTTTTCTTCGTAAGTTTTATATTTTAATAACTGTTTTGATTCTCCATCAAAAAACTTCCAGTAGTTAGCAATACCAGCATAGTTACCTGCTAATTGAATTTTAACAGCAGGGTCTTTTTTCATTTCTTCTAACATGAACTTTAAACGAGCGTCACGTAAATCAACTAAAGAAGGATTTTCGATATCTGTTTTTAATTTAACGCCATACGATGTTTCGTAACGGTTTGTTCCGCCAGGGTAACCCCAAATCATTGTATAATCACCATCTTTTACACCTTTAATAGATACTGGTAACGAATATTTAGATTTCAAAGGAACATTATCAGCCGCATAATCTGCTGCTTTTCCATCTTTGTTCGTATATACTCGGAAAATTGAAAAATCGCCCGTATGACGAGGCCATTCCCAGTTATCTGTATCTCCACCAAATTTACCAATACTTTCAGGAGGTGTACCTACTAAACGCACATCTTTGTAACGCTCATAAACAAATAATAAAAATTGATTCGCTTTAAACATCGAAGCAATGCGTCCTTCGTAACCAGAACCTTCTGTTTCTTTATTAGCCATTTCAGCAAGTATTCCTGGTAATTTTTGAGTTAAGTCTAAAGCAGGAATATCTTTAATTTTTTCGTTTACTTTATCGGTCACATCCACAATTTTCATTAAAAACTGCGCATGAACACCTGGTGCATAAATTTCTTCTGATTTAGATTTTGACCAAAAACCATCTCTTAAATAGTTATGATCAACCGTACTAGCTGCCGCAATAGCACTATAACCACAGTGGTGGTTAGTAAAAATTAACCCTTCTTTACTTACAATTTCGCCAGTACATCCGCCACCAAAAATAATAATAGCATCTTTAATACAAGCTTGGTTCATGCTGTATAATTGTTCTTTAGATACTTTAAGGCCTTTTTTAACCATATCAGCATATACTTGCTCACCTAATAACATAGGAAGCCACATACCTTCATCGGCTTTGGCAATTGGTTGAAATAAAAATGATAATAATACAATAGATAGGACTAGTTTTTTCATAACGGATTATATTGTTTTTTAATGGTGTTATGGAATAATTATTTCATAACGGAGTTTTAGTTTAAAATCGGGGCTAATTTAACAGAATTTGACAAATAAAATACAGATTTTAGATAAACGTCTATTAAATTGGTTAATTGGCTGAAATCGTGGGACAAATTACGATTACTTGCTCAGATAAATTTGTTTGGTTAAGTAAATATAGGGTTCAAACATATGGTGTAAAAACACATTTTCCCCATCAAATATAAATTTTTCGTTATAAGCGCTATCTGGCTGCAAAATTATAGGAATACCAGCTGGCATATAAAAATTACTTTTTTCAATGTTTGGATCCTTATACTGTTTAAGATTTTTCTTAACAAATACACCCATCCGTTTGGTAAGATATTTATGGTACTTTCGGTTTGTTTTTTGAGCAGCCCCTTCCATGTCCTTTACTGCATGATTAACATACAATCTAACAAAAGGTTTTTTTAATCTTTTTCTCATAATTTCTTTCCGTTTTGAAAATGGATTAGTAGGATGTAAGTCGCCAATAGATTGAACCGAAAATGGGGTTTGAGGCACCCAATCATTTGTATTAACTATACGGTAAGCCCAGCCATTTCGAGTGATAAAATCAAAATCATAGGCGTAAAATAAATTTCCTGGCTTTGGAGCCGCACTACAATATACTTTGTAAGTAATATCTTTTGGCACTATGGAATCGGGAGCATATTGCAAATAAGAACGCATTAAAAAAGATAAAGCAGCTCCTTGACTATGCCCTACAATAATAAATTGTTTAACACCTTGTTTATAGTACTCGTTAATTTTTTGCGTGACATAGGGTGCTAAATGACAAGCTCCGATAGCCCAACCATGATGAATAAGCGCTTTTTCATCATTTGAAAATTTATAATCAAAGGAGGTAGAATCGTTTAATTTTAATGTGCCTTGAGCTTTTATTAATCCACTATAAAAATTCTCTAACCAGCTTGTGCCCCCTACCGTATAGCGCAAACAAATAACGCCAACAGAATCATCACGCATCCAAAAATCAACTTTATTTTTTAAACCAACTTCTGGAGAGCGATATACTCTTTTATAATTAGACGGCAGAACTTTGGGAGCATATTTACTTCCGCTATCTTGATGTGCCCACTCTAAATGCAATACATCTAAAAATTCCTGAGCATCAAATCCCGATTTTAATTTAGTTTGAGAAACTAAAACAAAATGAGAAAAAATGAGAAAAAATATAAATCTAAACTTTAACATTACACAAATTTGCTTTTAGGGATGATGGTACATGTAAATCTCGACACACAAGTTAATTCATTGGCCTCGTTATAAATTTTAATATCCCACACATGATTTTTCCCAGACACATTTAAAGGTGAACAAACCCCTCTTACTTTGCCTTTTATCACTGCTTTTATATGATTGGCATTAATCTCTACTCCTACTCCAATAAAAACATCACTATTAACAACCAGTAAAGAAGCCACACTCCCTAATGTTTCTGCTAACGCAACGTTAGCGCCGCCATGTAATAAACCAAATGGCTGTTTTGTTCTTTCATCAACTGGCATTGTTGCCACTAAATAATCGGGGCCAACTTCAATAAATTCAATTCCTAAGGTTTCTCCTAGGGTATTTTTATTTAATGAATTTATATAAGATAGAATAGGTTGATTGTGCCAAATAGAAGCGTTCATAAATAAAATTTAGAGGGCTAAACTACATATAAATTTTAAATTTATGCGACCCATCTTTATGGGAATATGTCACCTGCCAATTATAAAAATCAACGATTTTTTTAATTAGAGAGAGCCCTAGTCCTAATGAACCGGATATGGAGTTTTTATTAAAACGATCAAACAAAAATTGACGATTTATCTTCTCAATATAGCTTGTATTTTCAACCGAAAAAGAATCTTCATCCACAGTAATTTTAATCGTGCCACCCTCTTCTAAATTATATTTAATAGCGTTAATACATAAATTATTTAAAAGGATAGATAATAAAACAGGGTTAACTTCTTTAATAATTTGTTTATTATACTGTTTTTCAATAGTAATTTGTTTTGCTTCAATAAAATCTTCCAATACTTCTATTTTTTCATCAAAAGCTTGGGTTAATTCAATAGCACTTGTCTCTATAAATTGCTTATTTTCAATACGTGTGAGTAAAATTAACCCTTCGTTTAATTTATGCATACGCTGGGTAGCGTTATAAATTTGAACTAATAATTTATGTTGCTTTTCGTTATAGTTATCTTCTTGCATTAGCAATTCTAACTTTGTACTAATAATCGACAAAGGTGTTTGTGCCTCATGAGATACATTTTCAGTAAATTCCTTTAAGTTATGATAATCTGCTTGAATTTGATGCGTTAAATCTTTAACCGTATCATTTAATAAATGAAACTCATCTATATCTGTAGATTTAAAATTTAAGATTTCATTTTTTTTGATGTTCCAAGTCTTAATTTTTGTGAGCGTATCATAAAAGGGAGACCATATAAATGCTGAAATTAATCGGTTTAATAAAAACAAAATGATCACAGAAATCACTAAAAATATTAAAACAACAACTGCTATGTAATCACCAATTTTTTTTCCTTCGGTTAAAGAATTACAAATAGTCACTTCATATATACTTCCATTAACAGGTGTTTGAAATAATAATTCTCGCTGGGTAATATCTCCGTTATTTGTAGGGTCTTTTGGATCCTTTTCAATATATTCAATAAACTGATTATCAAATATTGTTTGAGTTTCTACTTTTTTGACATAAATTTTTTGGCCAATGTTTGCTAAAAATTCATTAGGAGAAATCCCATCATTTAATCCATTTACAATTTGTTCTTTAGCCGATAATAATTGCTTATCAACTTCTATATCCAGTTTTAACAAAATAACTTGATACACAATAAAAATACCCATTGCAAAAAGCAACACCGTAGTTATTGTGGTATATATATTAGACTTAGTAAGAAGCTTCATGATTTAAGAACTAGTCCTTAAACTTATATCCCATACCATAAACTACTTTGATGTAGTTTTTTAAATCTGCTTCGTTTAATTTTTTCTTAAGATTTTTTATTTGACTGTAAACAAAATCAAATGAGGTAGCCATATCCGCTTTATCGCCCCAAATAGCATCTGCTAAGGCTTCTTTAGTAATTAAATGAGTAGGATTACTTGCTAAATAAACCAAAATCTCATATTCTTTTTTAGTTAACTGTAATTGATTACCATTAGCAACGACTTTTTTTTCTGTTGTATCTATTTCTAAGCCATCAAATATTAATGAATTTTTACCGCCAAAATTTCGGCGACGTAAAACGGAGTAAACACGAGCACTTAATTCAGATAAATGAAAAGGCTTGGTTAAATAATCATCAGCACCAATTTTCAACCCTTCTAGCTTATCTTCTAATGCGTTTTTAGCTGTAACAATAATAACACCCATTTCTGGATTGTTTTTTTTGATAAACTCAACAATTTCAATTCCTGAACCATCAGGCAAGCCAACATCTACTAAAGCGCAACTATATACAATATCACTTAATTTTTGCATAGCACTTTTTATAGTGGTTGCAAAATCACATTTATAGCCGTTCTCAGTTAAATAATCAACGACATCTTCGCGTAATGATTTTTCGTCTTCAATAATTAAAATTCTCATAAACAATATTTTTAATTAGCTAAATGTAAAATAAAAAACAAATAAAATATATTTTTCAAGAAAAATACTTTTTTTGATAGGCAAATATGTGGTTTTAGTAGCTGAAACTAACGAAGTAAAGTCTCCTTTGGTATCGGTGCTACAATTAACTGATGTGGTGCTAGCTTAAATTTTTCATTAACCTCTAGCATAGCAGCTAAAACCAGTTGAGAATAGTTTTGCGAAGCAGATTTAAAATGTTTTGTTTCAGTACGCCAAAGTGTGTAAATTAAATTTATATCTCCTTTTGTTGGTTTAAATGTAAACAATGCTTTTTTTACATTGCCGGCACCTGCATGGTAAGAATGCATCACTAATAAACGAAACCACAACTCATTTTCTTTATAATTTGAAATACCTAATGAATCTAAAATTTGTTTAGTTTTTGGGATGCATATTTTTTTAATTAAGCTAGAAGCCGCATAAGCAGATCTATCAAAATCGGCTCGTTCGTCAATATTTTTATTTACTTTCAATCCAAACAAACGCGCCACATCTTTCATTAATTGAAAAGAGCCATAAGCTCCAGCATTTGATTTTTGAAGTTTATTGGGACTTTCAATCATTAAAATGGCTTGAGCATACCATGGATCAACTCCATTAGCAATAAAATCATTAATACCTTTATGGAAGTTTGCGGAAGCTTTTTCGAAATCATAAAAAAAACTTTTGCCATTGGTTAATAAAATTCTTGCAGAGTCATCTAAACAATACCAATTTCGGAGACTGTCTTTATAACATGATTTTTTTACTAAATCTTTACTTTCCCAATTCTTAATATGTTCTTTACTTAAAATATTCCTCGTATGAGGTGTATTAAATAATGCTGAATCTTTATGAAGGTTCATGATACTTCTCCAAAATTTAACATTTGGCATTGTGTCACATCCTAATTGATAGATTTGAGTATTAAACACAAAATCCATCTTTTCTTTTGTTTTAAAATTAGAAACTGAAATTACATCTTGCCTTAAATCAAAAGAAGTATCAATAACCAAATTACTATCTGGAGGAAGAGTCATGAACTTTAAAGTCAGTAATATGGAAATGAAGAAATTCATAAGTTTATAACAGCCAAAAGATACCATTATAATACCTATCCAATTTATTAGTGTTAGTGTATTTTTCAACAAATAGAATTTATTAATGTTATGGGGATTTAAGTTCAACTATCCTTAAAAAGCGTCAAAAAATTAAAGATTTTGATTAAAACGATTATATATTTAAGATTTTGAATTTATTGCAAAATACTGAATTTCAGTTAGATATAAAAAATCAGAAAGAAAAACTCATTTAATTAAGTTATTATGATGTATTTTTTTGTTTAAAATGCGTCATCATCAAATAATTAGCCTATATTTGCAGCCCTAATTTAAAATAAATAATAATGGAAAAACGCTATGAGACGGTCTTCATTTTAACTCCCGTTTTGTCTGAAGATCAGGCAAAGGAGGCCGCAAAAAAGTTTGAAAAAATCCTAACGGATTTGGGAGCAAAAATTAATCACAGAGAAAACTGGGGCCTAAAAAAATTGGCTTACCCTATTCAAAAGAAAACAACAGGTTTTTACCACTTACTTGATTTCTCTGGAAAAGGAACAGAAATTGCTGAATTAGAATTACAATTAAAACGTGACGAACGTATTTTACGTTTCTTAACGATTGCTTTAGAAAAACATGGTGCTACTTGGGCCGACAAACGTCGTGCAAAAGGTTCTGATGCTAAAGTTGCTAAAACTAAAAAAGCAGAGGCTTAATTATTAACCCAAAAACACATTAAAAAAATGGCAAAAAATGAAGTACGTTTTTTAAACCCGCCAAGTGCAGAGGTTAAAAAGAAAAAATACTGTCGCTTTAAAAAGTTAGGTATTAAATATATTGATTACAAAGACGCAGACTTTTTATTAAAGTTCGTGAATGAGCAAGGTAAATTATTACCTCGCCGTTTAACTGGAACTTCATTAAAGTTTCAACGTAAGGTATCTCAAGCAGTTAAACGTGCTCGTCACATTGCTTTAATGCCTTACTTAGCAGATGGTTTAAAATAATTTAAAGAGGAAAAACAACATGGAAGTTATATTAAAACAAGACCTTAAAGGGTTAGGATATAAAAACGACATCGTTAAAGTAAAAAACGGTTATGGTCGTAACTTTTTAATTCCTCAACGCATTGCAGTGTTAGCTACTGATAGCAACAAAAAAATGCAAGCGGAAGAAATTAAACAAAGCTCATTTAAAGAACAAAAATTACGTAACGAGGCAACTGCAATGGCAGCTAAATTTGCTGATGTAACAGTTAAAGTTGGTGCTAAAGCTGGAGAATCTGGAAAGATTTTTGGTTCTGTAACTAACATTCAATTAGCTGATGCTTTGAAAAAAGCTGGCTACGAAGTAGAACGTAAAAATATTGAAATGAACGAAGAAGCGATCAAAGCATTAGGTACATACAGTGCAAAAGTTCGTTTATTTAAAGAAATTACTGCTACTATCAACTTTGAAGTTATAGCTGAGTAATTATTAAAAAAACTCTCACAAAAAAGTCCTTAGTGAAACACTAAGGACTTTTTTTATGATTATAACTAAACTTTCTTACTCTTGTAACTCAAGCCATCGCATTGTTTTTTCGTCGATTTGAGAAGAAATAAAAGTAAATTGTTTTGATAATTTTTCAATCTCATTTGCATCTGAAATCCCGCTCGCAAGTAGTCCTTCTATTTCTGATTTTTTAGCTTCTAATTGAGGTAATTCAATATCTAAAGATTCTAATTCCTTTTGTTCTTTGTAAGATAATTTCCTTTTTTCAATTATTGATGCTGTTACAGCTTCCACTTGTTTAACAGGTTCTTGAATTGATGCTGTTTCTTTTAAATCTATAGATTTTTGTTCCTTTGCTAACTCCTCGGCTTCTGCCTCAGAATCATATTTCCATTGACGATACTCGCTATAGTTACCTGGGAAATCTTTTACAATACCATTACCTTCGAATGCAAATACATGATCTACCAATCTATCTAAAAAATAACGATCATGAGATACTATTAATACGCAACCTTGAAAATCTAGTAAAAATTGTTCCAGTGTTTGTAGCGTAATAATATCTAAATCATTTGTTGGCTCATCTAATATTAAGAAATTAGGATTACGAACTAATACTGTTAGCAAATACAAGCGGCGTTTTTCTCCGCCACTTAATTTACTTACATGCCCGTATTGCACTTCGGGAGCAAAATTAAAACGCGTTAGTAAACCAGATGCGCTTAACGATGTTCCATTAGCTAAAGGAATAAATTCTGCGATATCTTTTACTACCTCTATGACACGTTTGTCGTCAGCGACTTGAATTCCCTTTTGAGAATAGTATCCAAATACAATTGTATCTCCCACTGTTACATTGCCACTGTCAGGTGGTTCGATACCTTGCAACATATTAATAAAGGTGCTCTTGCCAATACCATTTGGACCAACAATACCAATTTTTTCACCTTTAATAAATGTGTAAGTAAATGGATCTAATATTTTTTTATCTCCAAATGCCTTCTTTAAGTTACGTACTTCAATAATTTTACTACCAATACGCTCAACCTTTACACTTAGTTCAATTTTCTTATCTACGCTTTTTTTACGAGCTTTTGCTTCTACATCGTAAAATGCATCAACACGTGATTTTGACTTAGTAGTTCGAGCACGAGGTTGTTTACGAACCCACTCTAGCTCGCGACGATATAAATTTTTTGCTTTTTCTAATTCAGAAGCTTCCATCATTAAGCGTTCTGCCTTCTTTTCCATATAATAATCAAACTTCCCTTTATACTCATATAAAGAATGATTATCTATTTCAATGATTCTATCGCAAACTTCATCTAAAAAGTACCTATCATGTGTTACTAATAAAATACTTTTTTTATAACTTCTCAAATATTCTTCTAACCATTCAATTACTGTTACATCCAAGTGATTGGTTGGCTCATCCATGATTAATAAATCAGGTTCATTTAAGATAACTTGCGCTAAGGCCAAACGCTTTTTTTGCCCGCCACTTAATGTATTTACTTTTTGAGTTAAATCATTCAAACCTAAATTGGCGCAAACTAACATGATTTGTGTTTCCACATTCCAAGCCTCTAAATCATTCATCTTATTAGTTAAGATGTCTAATTGATTCTCTGTTTTTTCCGTTGGGTTTGCGTAATGAGATTCTACTAAATGTGTATAATCAATAGCAGTTTTTACCATTTCGCTATCGCCTGCATAAATGGCTTGCTCAATCGTATGATTATCATCTAAATTAGGCTCTTGGCTTAAAAAAGAAATACGCAATTCTTTACGAAAAGCAATATCTCCACTATCAGGAATTTCAATTCCTTGTAAAATCTTGAATAAGGTAGATTTACCAGAACCATTTTTTGCGATTAAGGCTACTTTATCGCCATAGTTAATGCCAAAATTGATATTTTGAAATAATTTTTTGTCGCCAAAACTTTTACTTAATTGATTTACTGAAAGAAGATTCATTTGTATTTATTGATTTTAACACTGTATACGACAAGCTGTTGCAAAAGGCGCAGAGATGAAGTATCGAGCACAAGAAGTTATATTTTTGTTTAATTTAATATTTAAGATTTTTTTCGATTAGATACCTTAACTTATCTCTATTCAAATTAGAATTTATTTCGCCATTTACTGTTAGTGATACATTGCCTGTTTGTTCAGAAACAGTAATAGCCAAAGCATCCGTTGTTTCTGTTAATCCAACAGCAGCTCGATGCCTCATCCCAAAATGAGAAGGAAAATTTTCTTTTTCGGTAACTGGTAAAACACACCGAGCAGCAATAATTCGATTATCTTTTATAATCACCGCGCCGTCGTGCATGGGGCTATTTTTGTAGAAAATATTCTCCAACATTTTATCTGTTAAAGCAGAATCAACAATCTCTCCAGTGTTTACATAAAACTTTAAATCAGATTTACGTGAAATAATAATTAAAGCTCCTGTTTTGGTTTCACTCATATTAAAACAAGCGTTAATAACAGAATCAGCATCTAAAACAAATCTAGATGCTGTGGTTGATTGATTTGAGAATAAAAATATAGATTTCCAATTTCTATTTTTGATAAATTCATTAGAACCAATGTATAATAAAAATTTGCGAATTTCTTGCTGAAATACAACCATCACAGCTATAACTCCTACGTTAATAAATTTACCAAGAATAGACCCAAGTAATTTTAATTCAAATGCACGAACAATAATCCAAACAATATATATTAAAGCTAATCCAATAAATACGTTTACCGCAGCTGTTCCTTTTACCATTTTATAGAGTTGGTAAAGCATAATCGCTACTAATAAAATATCAATAGCATCAGTAATAGCAAACGACAAGAATAATATGTAAAACGAAGGTATCAACAACACAAAGATACCTTTTATATCTAAACCATGAAATTTAAACTAGGTGCATCAAACCATTTTTCTATAATTTAATGCCTATAACTAATACGTCATCTACTTGTTCCAAAGGGCCTTTCCAGCTATTAAAAGTAGTTAACAACATATCTTTTTGTTGACTCATGGTTAATTGATTTGAATTAAATAACAAATCGTTTAATGATTTATACTTAAATTTTTTTCCTTTAGTTCCTCCAAATTGATCGGCATAACCATCAGTATATAAGTAAAGCGTATCTCCTTTTTGTAAATCAATAGAAAAAGTTTTAAAACTATCTGTTTTTTCTCCCTTACCTACTGGCATTTTATCTTTGGCTAATAAAATGGTTTCATTTGCTCTTACTAAAACAGGCTCATTATTAGAGGCTGCATAAGAAATTTTAATAGAATCTTGATGTTGTAAATCAGGTACAGTATCGTAACAAATTATTATTCAATCCATTCCATCTTGCTGTTCCTCTTTACTAATACTTTCAATTAAACGGGATCTCACATAATTGAATATATCGTTCGGTTCAGAAATATTTTTTTCTTTAATCGCTTCACTTAAAAAACCTATATTTAATAAACTCATAAATGCTCCCGGAACACCATGTCCCGTGCAATCACAAACAGCCAAATAAAATTTTCCGTTATGTTCGGTTGCCCAGTAAAAATCGCCACTTACAATATCCTTTGGTTTAAATAATACAAAATGCTGTGGTAAAAAATCATTTAATAATTTTGTATTAGCTAATAATGCATACTGAATTCGTCGCGCATAGTTAATTGAATCTACAATTTCTTTTTGATGCACTTCAAGTGAAAGTTTTTGATGTTCAACTATTAACCGTTGCTCTTCAATATTTTTGTTTTTAGTAGAAAGCTCCATATTAGCTTTATGTTTTACCCTGTATCTACTATATAAAGAAAAGGCAAGAAATACTAAAAGCACAGAGCCTACTATTAAAGAATTGCGAAGCCATGAAGACATTTCTTTATCTTTTTGCAGTAATTTTATTTCCTGTTCTTTTTTATCAGAATCAAATTTTGCTAATAACTCATTAATTTGAGTAGAGTTTTCATCGTTAAAAATTGAATCTTTTATTTCAACATATTTAGTTAAATAATCATGTGCTAACTTATAATCTTTAAGCTCCAGATAACAGTTATGAAGGCCATCATAGCTGGATTTCATATCTGATAATTGTGAATTTTTTTCGGAATATTGCAATGAGATTTTATAATTTTCGATAGAAGCGTTGTAATCACCATTTCTGAAATAAATTTCGGCAATGTTATTTAAACATAAAGCAATGTTTTCTGAAGACTCAATTTCTTTATACAAATTAAGTGCATTCATATAATAAGGAAGTGCTTCATTATATTTTTTTTGTTCGGCATAAATACTTCCAATATTATTGAGCATTAAAGCCTCTCGTTTTTTATTTCCAACTTCTTTGGATATTTCCAAACATAAATTATAATACTCCATAGCTTTAGTATAATTACCTGCTACAAAATAGGTTTTACCCACATTACCATACGACATTGCTATGGCATTTTTCCCTTCATCATCGTTTTTACTTAATTCTTTCCTTAA
Source organism: Bacteroidia bacterium (assembly GCA_044238845.1). Taxonomy (GTDB): domain Bacteria; phylum Bacteroidota; class Bacteroidia; order B-17B0; family Aurantibacillaceae; genus UBA4416. Next base: position 3,261 of record JBIICN010000063.1, on the reverse strand, counting down.
GTTTAAGGCTAATAAATGATGATGTAAAGCATTTACGGTATCTTCCAGTTCCAGATAAATACTTCCGATGTTATTGTGACAACCTGCAATACCCGACTTATTGGCTTGTTGCTCACATATTTTAAGTGTTTTTAAAAAATATTCAACACTGTGATTAAAGTCGCTTAAAAAATAATAATTATACCCAATTTGATTTGTAATGTCTGACTGAATACGATAATTTTTGGTTTTTAAAGAAACCTCGTAGGCTTGTTTAAGATAATCAATCCCTGTGCGTGGATCTATTTCATTATACAGCTCAGCCAACGATAATAATAGTTTAGCTTTATCTGTATCTTGCTTAGCTTTAATTAAAGCAGTTTCTATGCTGTCTTTTGCCAACACATTTACATCCTGACTTTTTATCAAAAAGCTACAGAATAAAAAGTATGCAAATAAAAAATAAAGCCTAATCATAATTTTACAATAAAGTTATAGTCAATATAATTAAAGTTTTATTTCTACTAGCAAAATATCACTTATTAATTCAGTACAATGTTTCTTTTATCAAAAAAAATACAAATAAGTTTAATCCTGATTTTTCAATTTCACCATCGTTAAGATAGTAGCGATACCAACCGTTTGCCCTGCTTGATCAACAGCATCGTATTTTTCTAATACTTCTGGTGAACTTGCATCGTAAATATCTACGACCCATTTCACGATTCCCACTTTTACTTCTTCGCCATTTGCTGCGGTTAATGGCTTGTCGTTTTCTAATTTTTCTTTACATGTAAATTTCACACCAATGGTCATTCCTGGATAAATAGGGCGAGTGAAACGACATTCATCGATACCATAGTTTAATAACACTGGCCCTTTGGGTGGATCTACAAATAAACCGGCTGCTTTTGATAAAATAAAATAACCGTGTGCTACTGTACGCTTAAAGATTGTTCCTTCTAGTGCATCGGGTTGCAAATGTGCGTAAAACTTATCTCCTGTTAAATTCGCAAAGTTTACTAAATCATCTTCACTCACCGTATGCGTTGGTGTAATAGTTGTTTCACCTACTTCTAAATCTTCAAAGTATTGACGGAACGGATGCACATCTTTAATAATCATTTTTGCACCCACTTGGTAACTATTTAAAATAGCCGTAATCATACTTGGTGAACCTTGAATAGCAGTGCGTTGTAAGTAATGAAACACACCACGTTTTCCGCCCATCTCTTCTCCACCACCTGCTCTACCCGGACCACCATGCACCAACATAGGCATTGGCGAACCATGACCAGTACTTTCTTTCGCGCACTCTGCATTTAATACCAAAATACGACCATGCATACAAGCCGCACCAATGGTATATTTACGAGCAATGGTTTCACTAGCAGTAACAATAGAACTTACTAAACTACCTTTACCCATTTTTGCTAATTGAATCGCATCTTCAATAGTTTTGTATGGCATAATGGTACTCACAGGGCCAAAGGCTTCTACGTTATGACAATCTGTATTGATAAATGGTTTTTCGTTTAAGAAAATAATTGGAGGCATAAATGCTCCTTTATTTTTATCTGCTCCTTTTACTTCAAAGTTTTCGTAATTACCGATGATGATTTTTTGAGTTTTAGAAAGTAATTCTACTTTTTCTTTCACTTCAATGAGTTGTGATTGCCCTGCTAATGAGCCCATGCGGACACCTTCTACATTTGGATCACCAATGACGTTTTGTGCTAAGCGTTTGCCTAAAGCAATTTGCACATCTTCAACCATGTTCTCTGGAACAATGATACGACGCACGGCTGTACATTTTTGTCCAGCTTTGGTAGTAATTTCTCTCGCTACTTCTTTGATAAAAATATCAAACTCTGGCATCGATGGAGTTACATCTGTCCCTAACACACAGCAATTTAAACTGTCAGCTTCCATATTAAAATGAACAGCTTCTTGTAATAAACGTGGATGCGCTTTCAACATTTTACCTGTTGAAGCAGAACCTGTAAAGGTAACTGTATCCTGACTTTCTACATGATCTAAAATACCATTAGCGCTACCGCAAATTAATTGCAAAGCACCTTCCGGTAAAATTTTACTCGCTATAATTTCTTTGACTACAGCTTCTGTTAAAAAAGAAGTTAAGGCTGCAGGCTTAACAATAGCAGGCACTCCCGCTAACCAGTTAACCGCCACTTTCTCTAACATACCCCACACCGGGAAGTTAAAGGCATTGATGTGAATAGCTACGCCTTCTTTTGGCACACAAATATGGTGACCAATAAAGGTGTTGTTTTTAGATAAACGCGCTACATCGCCTTCATAGCAATAGGTTTCGTTAGGAAACGATTTACGTAAAGACGCATAAGTAAATAAATTACCAATACCGCCTTCAATATCCACCCAGCTATCCACGCGGGTAGCACCTGTTGCCCAAGATATTTTATAAAAATCTTCTTTTTTACTTTGTAAGTGCAAAGCTAATGCTTTTAACATTAAACCTCTTTGTTGAAAGGTCATGTTACGAAGCTTAGGCCCACCAACGGTACGCGCATAATTGCACATAGCCGCAAAATCTAATCCTTTGCTACTAACAGTGGCAATTGCCTCACCTGTAATAGCGTTATATAATTCCTGCCCGTTTTCGGAACCAGCAGCCCATTGCCCTAAGGCGTAGTTTTGTAATTTGTTCATAGTAGTAATGAGGGATAATACGCATTAAATATAAAAAAAAATGGGGGAATAAACAGGGATTTTTTATGCTTAAGTTGGGGGAAAACCAGATTTGATGGTTTATTATTTTATGTATATTTATATAATGATTGTCATACAAAGCACACCTATTATGGGTAGATATGTATGACATCGTCATATATATAAGTAAGTTACCTGCAACCAGCCGACGAGAAACCAAAAAACTAACCTTAGACAAAAAATTCACGTTTAGACCTCACCAAAATGGCTAGACCTGCGTGTAGAAATCCAGTAAATTTATTAGTACAATTTACAGCTTAGATAAAGCCGTTTTTCCATCCCAAAATTTAGCACATTTGTTTTTTACAAAAGGCTGCAAAAAACCAAATAAGCTAAATTACCTTCCCACACAACAAGGTGTGCTTTCAGCACGGTTTTGCGCATCTCACTACGTTCAGTCAATGGCGGTCAAGTAGGCAAAGGGAGTTTCACCCTAAGCCTCTCACGGAACCGTACGTGAAGCTCTCACTTCATACGGCTCTTGTCATACAAGCCTATAAAACTATAAATCGTCCATTGATAAAACATAGT
>JBIICN010000115.1:0-3911 GCA_044238845.1 Bacteroidia bacterium | reverse complement strand
TTTTCCGCATGCTCCACAACTCTTACTTTCTGTTGTATAAGTTTGGGCTTTGGTGGTAAGTGATGTAAAATTTAAAACTATTAGACTGATTGCTAAAATGATTGTTTTCATGATGTTTGTTTTTAATTGGTTTCATCAATTGATAATCCAACAATAAAAAGGTAACCATAAAAACGAAAAATTAATGTAAAATCTTGATAATTAGTATTTTAAATATATGCGATTGCAAATTATTTAATCAGGTAAAGAGTAAATATATCCATTCTGCCCTTTTTGTTTTGTACCTAAAATACGTCCGTATTTTAACGCTTTAGTTAAATGGGCAGATAATCCTTTTTGATGATCGGTAAGTGTTCTAAACATCATATCGTTTTTTAAAAGCACATCAATTATTTCAGACGAGCGAAGCGGTCTTCCGGCTGCTTTTAAAACAAAAACAATCTTATCAATCCATGTAGCATTGATGTTATAAGTGTTTCCAAGTTTTAAATCAGCAACACGTTTATATTCCTCAGCTACAACTTCGTAGTGTGCTAATTTTTTAATGAGTTCTTCTATTCGTTTTTTGTATTCCTCAATGGTTTCTTTGTGACTTTCTCCGGCTTCACGCTTCGAATTATACATGGCGGTTAGTTTATCCATCAATTCCTTATCACGCCCCTGTAATTGCAACACTTTATTAATCAATTCTTCTTTACTTGATTGCTCAAGTACCAGTTTTCCTAAGTATTTTATTGCTAAATCCTTCATTTTAGTATCAAATTACATTGTTTTATTCATCTACGCATAGAAAACCAATGCGTTTCCAATCACTCCGCAATCGATCTCTCACAGAGTTCTTAATGTTACATTACGATGTTCTTACACTTGTCTTATATTGTTCTTAATATAGTCTTATAGAGTTCTTGTAGTAAAGGTAATCATCCCCAATTAATCCCACAATAATTTCAACAGGTTTTATATCTAATTTTGTATATAATTGACTTATATTATTGATTATCAATACATATATTTAACTACGTGATTTACCGAATTTTAGCAATTATTTACGAATTTGCTCAAAATTTGTCTGATTATTGTTTGGAAGATTAAAAACTATTATGTTACATTTGTGTATAATAATGAATCAAAATAAATCAATTAATAATTAAAGTGGAGGTAGCATGATTTCAATAAAATTAGAAGAGTTTATAGACACGAAGAGTCTTGATAAACTAGCGGAGTTGTATGAATTACTTAATGAAGAAAAATTAAGCGCAAAGGATACGGGAGTTAATTATAGAGTAATAAGCCATTGGGATGATAAAGGCATTATACGTTTTTCACGAGAGAACGAAGAAGCAAATCGAAAATTCAGCTTTGTAGATTTTATTTGGATAAAGGTGGTAAATGAATTGAGATCATTCGGTATTCAAATTCCTGTTATTAAAAAAATAGCAGATGGGGTTTACGAACCATTACCAATGAAAGAAATGATCATGCATTTTGCCGATTGTATGGATGAAGTTGTAAAAGATTTAGAGCCGGAGGGAAAGGAAGAACTTTTAAACTTTTTCAAATCAGGAGAATATAAAACAGCGGATTTTGATTCACTACCATTTAAGTTTAACTTTCTTCACATACTAATCGCAGAGGCAATTGCTACACGCAAGTCCGTTTCATTAATAGTATTTAATGATGGCGAGTGGTTTCCTTTTATTAAAGAGAACGAACATTTATATCCTAAAGAATTACTTTATAAAAAAGAGTTTCATTCTCAAGTAAGAGTAAATATTACCGATTTGATTTTCAAATTCATAGTTGAAGATTATTTGATTGAGTATTTAGATGGTTTACATTTATTTACTCCGCAGGAAAGAAAGTTACTCTATTATATAAAGGAAGAGGATTACAAAAAAGTGTTTGTGATTTTTAAGTCTAAAAAACAAGAACCTCTTGAAATTGTAAAGAGTAAAACAGCACAGGAAGAGCTTATCCGCATACTACGAGAAAAAGAATACCGAGAATTTATTTTGATTGATAAAAAAAATAATGAGTTCCGTATTCGTGAGGAAGAACCTGAAAAAGAAAAGCCTGTTAAGGAACATAAAATTCTTGTAGAAAATAAACGCCCCGGTGCAAAGCGTAAATTTAAAGTAATTACTGTGAAAGAATAAGGAGGGGATATGGCGGAGAAGAAGGAACATAAACGATTGACTATTGCTGAACTTAGAAATTGTAAAGGCTTTGAAAATTATTCTGATGAACAGGCAGAATCAACTATAAAATCATTAGAAAAATTATCAATTCTGTTTTATGGTTTATACATGAAGCAAAAACAAAAAGAGCAAAAATTATCAGCTTTAAAAAAAGAAAATAAAAAAGGAGGTACAAATGAAAGAGAAGCAGAAAGTGGAAAACGAGATGCTGCTTAAAAAGTTTGCTAAGGGCAAAGGTAAGGAAGAGCAAGAAATTTGTATTCAAAATTGTGTTATCTACACTAGGGTAAGTTCCAAAGAACAAATGGATACTAACCAAAGTTTGGAGTGGCAGAAAAAATACTGTGTGGAGTATGCCATAAAAAACCAATTTAATATCAAAGGTTATTTTGGTGGTACGGATGAAAGTGCCAAGAGTGACGAGAGAAAGGAGTTTACTCGTATGTTGAAGTTTGTAAAATCGAGCCGAGAAAAAATTTCATACATTTTAGTTTATAGCTTGGATCGCTTTAGCAGAACGGGAGATAGTGCTATATTTATTTCAAGTGAGCTAAAAAAAACAGGCGTAAGTATTATGGCTGTTACTCAACCCATCGATACCAATTCACACGCAGGAGCATTACAACAAAACATTCAATTCATCTTTAGTAAATACGACAACGATTTGCGAAGACAGAAAACGATAGATGGTATGCGTGAAAAATTGTTGCGAGGAGAATGGATTGGTAATGCACCAACCGGGTATTCATTTGTAAAAGGAGCAGCTACTCAAACGATAGTAATAAATGAAAAGGGCGAAGCTATGAAGCAAGCTTTTATATGGCGAGCAAATGGAATGACTTACGAGCAAATAGTTGAAAAACTAAAGCCCTTGGGCGTTATAATGCCTAAACAAACGCTTACAGATATTTTTAGAAACCCATTTTATTGCGGATTCATGTCGCATAATTTATTGAATGGAGAAGTAATCCGAGGAAAGCATCCAGCATTAATTGACGAAGATTTATTTTTACGAGCCAATGCATTAAAGAAAACAGATGGCTTCAAGGTTAACAAGGCAAATGATAACTTACCATTAAAGGTATTTGTAAAAGATGCAGAATCAGGCATTCCTTTTACTGGTTATATAGTTAAAAAGAAGAAGCTTTATTACTACAAGGTAAATAAGATTGGCATCAAGATTAACCGAAGTGCTAATATGATGCATGAAAAGTTTAGGGAGTTTTTAGGCGACTATACCATAAATCCTGTCCACGTTGAGCCTTTGCAGATACAATTGCGTTACACTTGGGATAACCTAACAGAAACCAACACAGGGGAGAAAAAAGCCCTTTCGTTAAAACTTAATGAGGTTGAGGAAGAATTTTATAATTTGAGAAAACGCCATGCGATCGGTAAGGTAACTTTAGATATTTATGAGGAGTTTTCGGAAGAAATGAAGGTTCGAAAAAAGAAGCTTTTAGAGGAATATGAAAAGCTCGACCAAAAATTATCGAACCCTAAAGAATTGATACATTTTACAACCAAATTAACCGCCAATCTTGCGCCAGTTTGGGACTCTGGCGATTATTACGAAAAGCAAATTTTCCAAAATGCCATATTCCCTGCCGGTTTGGGTTATGATTCAAAAATAGAGCATTATCGAACCTCTGAAATAAATGAAGTGATTGGCTACACCGCCCAATTGTCAAAGGAATTAGAACAAATAAAAAA
>JBIICN010000022.1:0-58320 GCA_044238845.1 Bacteroidia bacterium | reverse complement strand
AAGGGTATGATTACAATAATTCCATTTGGTATAAATCCAAATCTTTACCCCAGTGATCTTTTTCGCAGGCAACAGTTTTAAAACCATATTTTTCAAAAAACTGATAAGTATGTTGTGTAGTTCCTAAAGCAATTTTTATTCCTGGATAAATTTCCTTGGCTTGTTCAATTCTATGTAATAACAGTAATTTACCTAAGCCTTCTTTGTGATGTTTGTTATCTACCATTCCCCATGTCATAATCACATGTGGCTCGTTGGTATATTTTGTGGGTTGATTTAAGGCTATGCCTCCGCAACCAACAATCACATCATCTTTTACAATTAAAGAGTAAGGTCCTCTAACTGTAGCATCTCTATCTAAAAAACCATCAAATAAAGCAACCTCTTCATCAGCAAAATACAAAGGCATATTACTTTTAAAAATTTCAAGTAACCTGCTTTTTGTGGCGGGAGAATATAGTTTAATGGTTGTCAATTACCTTAGGAACTTTAAAGTAATCCGAATCCTTTTTAGGAGCATTTTTCAATGCCTCTTTTTGCGTTAAGGTTTCCTGAGGGATATCGTCGCGCATCACGTTTTTCTCGTCCGTCATGTATATCAATGGTTCTTCACCATCCGTATTCATCTCGTTGAGCTTATCTACAAAAGCTAACATACGATTCATATCATTTAAGATTTCTGCTTTACCTTCTTCGCTAAACTCTAAGCGAGCTAAGTGTGCTACTTCATCTACTGTTTTAATATCAATTTTTTGTGCCATTGTATTCGTGTAAGGTATCATTTATTAATTTGAAAACATGTTCTCGCAAATCTACTAAATTTTCTTCGGTCATGCCCTTAGTTTCAATAGGTTCTAAAATTACTGTTTTAGCTATCCCCAAACAACCATTACTTTTAAAGTAACCGCCATTTTGCAATAATTCCCAGTTATTTAAGTTTACTACAGGAACAATAGGGACTTGTTTTTCAATCGCTAATTTAAAAGGTCCGTTTTTAAAAGGCTTTAATTTACCAAAGGTTGAAATAGTACCTTCGGGATAAATAACCATACTTCGTCCTTTGTCTATCTCCTCGCCTGCTTTGGTAAATGCGCGATGCGAATCTTTAATACTTTTACGATTTACCGTAATATCCATTCCCTTAAAAAAAGTTTTAAATAAAGGTGCTTTTAGCAATTCAGCTTTACCCATATATAAAGCTAAATGATCGATATAAAAGGTACTTAAAACAATATCTAAATAAGACGTATGATTACCTACAAACACACATGGTCTTGGCATTTTCTTAGACTTTGTTTTATAAATCAATTTTGGAAAAATAAAAGAGCCATAAGCAATACAATACGACCAAATGCGTTTGATTTTAAATGTGGTATTTAAATGCTGCGTTTTTATAGTGATGTAAAAAAACGGATACAATAATAAAAACGAAATGGAAAACACCGTAAAGAACCATGTTTTCCAGATAGGAGCAAATATGAGTTTAATAATTTTCAAGGGCGTAAAGATACAAAAAAATAGTGATGAAAATATCATTTAACCACACAGAGACATAGGCTGAATGACAGTATAAATGTCATAAAGAACGATATATTTAGATAAAACATAGCAAATTGAAGCGTTGCTTCAATTCTATGCACACTAATGCTATCCTGCAACAAATAAACATAAATTTTCTATGCGACTATGTGGTTAAAAATGAACCCTAGCAATCAATAAAAACATTACTTTTATAGCCATATAAAAACTGAACTTGCAAAACCTAATTACAATACAAGTAACGAATGCCGGAAAAAAATTTGGCAGAGAATGGATTTTTAGAAAAGTAGATTTAGAAATAAAGCCAGCTGAAAAAGTAGTAATCCTTGGTTTAAACGGTTCTGGTAAATCCACTTTATTGCAGGCAATGACAGGTTACCTCACTTTAAACGAAGGATCTATTGCCTACTCTAGTAATCAACAAAAAATAGAAGACGAACAGCAATACAAACTCATTAGTTTAGCATCACCGTATTTAGAATTGGTAGAAGATTTTACATTACAAGAACAAATTGAACACGCCCATATTTACAAACCCTTTTTAAATAATTTAAGCATTGCTCAAATAGTTGAATTATCCGGTTTAGCAGCACATAAAGACAAATTCATTAAGCTATTTTCGAGTGGCATGAGACAGCGTTTGAAATTGACGTTAGCTATTTTAGCCGATGCGCCCATTTTATTTTTGGATGAACCTACTACTAATTTAGACGCGACAGTCATTGATTGGTACAAAAATATGATTACAACTTATGCAATGCATAAAACCATAATTGTTTGTTCTAACTCCATTAAAGAGGAGTATGCTTTTTGCGAACGAATCATTACAATGGAGGATTTTAAATAATTAGGGCGTGTCCGCCAGCAGGCGGATCGGGCTTTACGCTACAATCTTTTGCAAGATCAGGCAAAAGGATTTTCGCTTCAATCCCTCACGCAAAAATGAAGTTAAACTATGAAACAACTCTTTCTCATACGCCATGCTAAATCTGATTGGACAAACCCCGAACTAAAAGACATTGAGCGCTTTTTAAATGAACGTGGATATGCCAATGCCAATATGATGGCCGCTAAGTTCAATCATAAACCTGATTTAATTATTACTAGTCCGGCTATTAGAGCCATGAGTACCGCCTTAATTTTTGCACGAAACATAAACTATCCAGCAAACTCTATTTGCATTAAACAAGAATTGTACGAAACATCTGTGAAAGATTATTTAGCCGTCATTAATACGATTGATAATACTTATAACACCGTTTTATTGTTTGCACACAATCCAACTATTAGTGATTTAGCTCAGCACTTAACGCAAGCCTTGCCAATGGAACTACCAACCTGTGGTATTGCTGGCATTAGCTTTGAAGTGAGCGATTGGAGAAAAGCGAAAATTGGAGAATTGGTTTTGTTTGATTATCCGAAGAAGCATATAAATAATCCTTAATTATTTGGTAATATTAAGTATATAATACAAGCCTACTTTAGTGTTATGAAAAAACTATTATTTATTTGCTCAATAGCTTTATTTAGCTATGCAAAGGCTCAAAACATGGGCAACTTTATTTCAGTTCAACCAAATGCACAAAATGCTAACTTTATTATCCCTTCAACACATAAGTTTCAAGTTCTTATTCAAGCAGGAGATAACTTAATTACAGGTGGTGGAACTATGCCAGTAAATTCTGATTTTTGTGGTTACGTATCACAAACAAATAATAGCAGACTTGGAAGCATTTGCGTAAATTCTGAATTTGGGCCAGGAAAAGTTACCATTTTAGATGTAAAATATGATTCTTTGGTTGGATATTGGGATTTGCTTAACTCGCAAAACACAAGTTTTACTGGAGTTCCTGGAGGAACTAACGTTAATTGTGGTGGAGGTATATCTCCATGGAAAACAATGGTTACTTGTGAAGAAATCAGCTACAATTTAGACTTAGCGGGTTTTGATGGATATCATGATTATGGTTGGAATGTAGAAATAAATCCATTTACAAAAGCTGCTATTGATCAAAACAATGACGGTACAGCTGATAAAATATGGGCAATGGGCAAATTTAAACATGAAAATGTTTGCTTTACTCCTGATAGTGCTATAGTTTACGAAGGTGAGGATGATTCAGCTAACGGATATTTATTTAAATACGTTTTATCGCAAAAAGCTAAAATGGGTTCAGGGACACTATATGCTCTTTCAGTTACTGGAACTACTGGAACTTGGATTCAAATTGCTAATACTACTGCGGGAAATAGAAATGGCGTAATTACATCAGCTAATGGAACTGCTGCAACCAAATTCGATAGAGTGGAAGATGTAGAAGTTGGCATTGATGGTAAAATTTATTTTACTTCCACCGCTGACGGAAATATCTATCGTTTTTCAGATAATGGAACTAGTGTTTCAAATTTTGAAACATTTGTAGCAGCAGGTTCATATAATATAAATTATGGGACAGGTAATCAAAATGTAACATTTTCATCTTGCGACAACTTAGCATTTGATAATCAAGGTAATCTTTGGGTATGCCAGGATGGTGGAGGTAATTTTATATGGATGATTCGCCCAACACATACTTCATCAAACCCACAGATTGAAATTTTTGGAGTTACCCCGTCAGGTTCAGAGCCGACTGGAATATATTTTACTCCTGATGGAGAATTTATGATATTAGACATTCAGCATCCGTCTAGTGGGAACAATGCTACACAAATTGATGCCGCAGGAAATTCAATAACTATGAACGCTGATGCAACATTAATAATTGCATTGAATAATAAATGGGGAGTATCTACAGTTGGTGTTGAAAATAAAAATAAAAAAGCAGGGTTTGGTTTAAAAAACTTATATCCAAATCCATCAGCAAACAGAATGACAATGTTATTACATTCTAACAAAAACAAACAAGTTACAATTGAAGTTTACGATATAACAGGAAAAAAATTAGACGAATCTAAATCCAATATTATTATTGGTGACAACAATATTGAATTTAACATAAATTCATTAGAAGAAGGTCTTTACCGTTTAAGAATTATTTCCGACGATGATATAATTGATGGTTCATTTGTTAAAGAAAATGAATAAATAATCCCTTAATATTTTTAATCATAAATGCCCTCGTTTTTAAACAAGGGCATTTATGTTTTGGTGTTGCTACAGATGCAAATGCCCACATGTGCGATTGTAAGCATTAGTTTTGATGTAACTGATTGGAAGAATTTAAAAAGTGGTGAAGTAGTTTTGTTTGATTATCCGAAGAAGTAACCAGACTAACCGATTATATTTATTAAAAAAAATAACTTATCTTTAATAAAGTTTTCTTCTCAAAATGCCTAAGGAATACAAAAAAAATACGATTGCTGTTTATCATGATTTTAGCCATGCCGCTGAGGAAGAGGCAAAATACATTGCTAACCAAAATCCTATTGATAGAATAAAAGAAACTGTTCAACTCATTTTAAGAGTATATTCTACAAACGAAAAAACACCAAATACAAATAAAATTTATATTTATAAGGAATGAATATATTCATTGAAAATCATCAGTTATTATTAAAATTACTATTCCTGTAATTCAATATAAACACTTGATATTATCAAAAATGAGTTCTGAAAGATTAAAAGATAAAGCTGATATTGAAGAATTACAAAAAATAAATAAGCATAAAACAGATTTATAATTAATTATTTAAACAAATCTGTTATATCCACACCTATAGCATATAATTGCAACCGCTGCTCATCAGGCTCCAAAATAGCTATATCCTCTAAATGATTGGTGTGTGCATTGTAAAACACTTCTACATAAGTATCATCCACAATAAACAAACTTATTTTAAAGGCATATTCTTTAATAGACGAAATATAATCGCCATCACAAAACACAATGGCTGCCCTACCATGTAAATCTGATTTAGAAAACAATTGATGATTCATGCAACAAAGTTAAGTTAAGTCTTCGTTGCTTTGTGCTATGTTTTGTAGCAAAAATGAAAATAATTAAGCTACATTCAACTTACTCTTTTTGTATCCATACATGAGGTAAACCACTAAGCCTATTACTAGCCATACTCCAAACATCATCCAGTTAGTCCAACCCATACCAGTTAATAAATAACAACAAGACAATAAACCTAAAACAGGTATTAAAGAATAGTTTTTAATGAATGAAAAAATAGCGATTAAAATCCAGACGATATAAAACACAATCATTGGAAAATTATAAGAAGCGTCTTCATTCACAATCAAACTTGCGTGATTATAAAAAATAATAATGAAAGAAAAAATGGTAATAGAAGGAACAATAAATTTAGCATTGATATAAGGCATTTTAAACTTTCCTTTTTCTTTAGCATCCATATTACGAGGTAAAATCAAAACACCACCACAAACTAATACAAAAGCAAATAAAGTACCAATACTTGTAAAATCTAACACAAATTTAGGAGTTGTAAAAAAGATAGGAATACCAACTACTAAACCTGTAATTAATGTTGAGAATGCAGGTGTTTTATATTTTGGATGAATCTCAGCAAATTTTTTTGGTAATAACCCATCTCTACTCATGGCCATCCAAATGCGAGGCTGCCCCATTTGAAATACTAAAATCACACTCGTCATAGCAACAACTGCTGCTATAGATACAATAAACAACATCCATTTGATGCCTTTTAATGCAAATACTTCTGCTAAAGGATCAGATACATTTAACGCTGTATAAGAAACCATACCTGTTAATACCAATGCTAAAATGATAAATACAATGGTGCAAATAATTAAGGAATAAATCATCCCTCTTGGTAAATCACGTTGTGGGTTTTTACTTTCTTCGGCTAAAGTAGATACCGCATCAAAACCAATATAAGCAAAGAAAACGCCCGAAACACCTGCCATCACTCCACTAAATTGGTTTGGCATAAATGGTGTCCAATTATCAATATCCACATAAGAAGCGCCAACAACAATTACTAATAATATAATAGCCAATTTAATAATCACCATAATATTACTAGCATTACGAGATTCTTTGGTCCCAACATACACTAACCAAGTCACTAAAATATTAATCATTACGGCTGGTAAATCAATAATAAATTTCACGCCTGCTATAATAGGTGCTGTATTCCAAGCATCACTCATTTTACCAGCTGTGCCATCTAAAAAAGCTTGATGTGAATCTGAATAATTATTGGTTAACCAAACTGGTATATGTAATCCAAAACTCTCAATCAAATTCACAAAATATCCACTCCACGAAAACGCCACATAAATATTACCAATAGAATATTCCATTAACAAAGCCCAACCAATAATCCACGCCGCTAATTCACCAAACGACACATAAGCATATGTATAAGCACTACCTGAAGCTGGAACACGTGTCGCAAAATCGGCGTAACACATGGCAGTAAAACCACAAGCTATAGCGCAAATTATAAATAAAAAAATCACGGCTGGTCCGCCAGAAAAACAAGCCGAACCAATACTACTAAAACTACCAGCGCCAATAATAGCGGCAATACCAAAAAATGTTAAGTCTCTTACTGTTAACACACGATGTAACCCATCTCCATGGCTTTCTGCATCTGTAATTGCCGAAACTGATTTTCTACGAAATAAATTATTAAAAATAAAACCCATAATATAAATTAATGCTTAAAACAAATATAACTATTTAACTAAATGATTGATAAAAGGAATCTTTTTAAAAATGGATACATCCAATATCAAAAGTGGAATCATTAATAAAAAAGGAATAAAGGGAATCTTATATCTTACTATGGCTCCAGTAACAGTAGTAGTAATACCGATTAAAATAAATGATGTTATCACAATTGCGATGCAACACGTCAACAAATTTTTATCGATTGGTATTTTGTCTCTAAATAGAAAGCAAAGAGCAAAGAATAATAAAAAACATAAATTCTCGAAAGATGCCATTAACTCTAAAATTGATCTGCTATCATAAAACATAGGCTTGCATAACACATTATAAAATGATTGAGGAATTAATTTAGCAAATGAAGTAAATGAATATTGAAGCCTATCAATATAAATTGCAGAACCCGAAGGGGCACAAACCGACCTTAATTCAAAATAAGATGTATCCTTGTTATTGGTTTCGTAAATCGTATCCCTTAAATTATGTGTATTCCAATACATAAAAGCAGAGTGTCTATCTAATTGAAATAAATTATTCACAGTATCTACTAACCGAAAATGAGTTGTATCAATATATTCAAAGCGCACATACTTATCATCCTTAATAAAAAACCTCCCACCTTTACTTAAACTCACAAAATCATTTTGGCGAACAACAATAGTGTTTAATACATCTTTATGAAATACAAACTTTAAAGTCAAAATACCAACTCCGTAAACTAACAGTAATGAACTTAAATAAAATATAGCGACACGTTTTATTTGATATCTATTAACTAAAGCAAATAAAATTAATGGCACTAGTAACAAAACAATAATATAAGGCTTGATAATTAAAAATAATACAGAAGTAATTATAATCAGAAATATGTATTTATTTTTGAATTGATAATGAACAAATAATTTAAAAAAAGCAAACACAAATAAGCCCAATAAACACATCGCTATTGGTTCTTTTAACACACCAGATGTCCAAAATAAAATAGATGGCGTTAAAAAAATAATGATAGCTAATAACATTTCTTTTTTAGGAAAAAAGCCCTTAAACGCTTTGTAAAAAGCAAACTGACCAACAAACGAAATCACTAGCATCACAAAAGCATGCACAGCATAATTACCAAATGAAAACAACATGATTATGGCATTGATGCGAATAGGAGTTCGGTTATCATTTAAAAAGAAATCACCGGTCACATCTGCTCTACCCCATTTTTCTATTTGTTTAAAATAAGTTTCATACAATGGGTCTGAATCTAATTCGGAATGTAAGCCAAAAATCATTTTAACAAAATCTAATGGATGATTTGGCAAAGCATCATACATGATTTTAGCATCGTGTAAAGTTGAAACACTATCTCCATTAAAACCTGCGGGGTAATAACAAAAATACACCCAATAGTATGCACCACATCCTAAACTCTTGATTATTAAGATTACGAGAATGATTTTTAATGAAAGGACATTATCTTTAAAAAAAGATATTTTGCTTACTAAAAAACAAAACAGTAGAAAATATATCGCGGCTAATACCAAATGCTATTTATATTGTTCAAAAAATTTAATTCCCATCAAACGTTTGTCTCCTTCCAGTTTTTCAAAACCAAACTGAGCGTACAAACTATGTGCATCTAACGTCGCTAACATAAACCGACGAAGTTTTTTAACAACATCTTGTTCCATAATAAATACCATGAGTTCTTTACTTAATCCTCTTCCTCTATAATCTTTATCAATAAAAACATCTGCTAAATAACCAAAAGTTGCATAGTCTGTAATCACTCTTGCAAAACCAACTTGCTTATTATTTTCATAAATTCCAAAACACAAACTACCTTCAATAGATGTTTTAACAATATCACTTGGGATATTTTTTGCCCAGTAACTTTCTTGACTCAAAAAATGATGAACGTAATCAAGGTTTAATTTTGATTTATCAGTTGAATATAAAAAGTTGCCTATTTGTTTTTCTACAATCATCATTTTTACAAATTACTTACTAGGGCTAATTGCTTGTTTTTACTATCAAAAACAAAACGAGTGATTTTTTTAATTCCTATACTTGAGAAAGAAAATAACACCTCCCATGTTTTTGTTTGTTCGTTATACCTTAATAAATCAGAACCTTCTGATTTGATTAATCCTAATTCCGGGTGCCAAATAAAATCTTCATTAACTGAAGGATAAGTTGCATAAAGTGAGCTCTCACGCAAAGCAGGATTA
This sequence comes from Bacteroidia bacterium, assembly GCA_044238845.1. Taxonomy (GTDB): domain Bacteria; phylum Bacteroidota; class Bacteroidia; order B-17B0; family Aurantibacillaceae; genus UBA4416. The sequence goes on along the minus strand of JBIICN010000022.1, from coordinate 48,899 downwards.
TAAATTCTAAATTGAGTAGATATTGAATCTTTTATTCCATAAATAAAACGAGAACCGTATCCGATTTTTTTAAAAGCTCTTGTTGGGTGATTACAAATCCAAACATCTTGATTAGTTTTTAAATCTAACACGCGTAGCGAATGTGACTCAGTTAATTTATAATACAATAAAGTATCTGCATTTAACCAGGTATGATAACCGATAGAATCTGTTCCTTCATGAACAATCGATTTAAATGTTCCATCTAAATTAAATTGCCAAACACGCTGTGCTGAATCTTTTTCAACCACCACAGAACTAAACCCTAAGCCACTAGGAATAATAGTTGGAGAATATTCGCTTATTTGGGATTTGGTTAAATTAATAGAAGTTTTTTTTGAAATAGAATATTGATAAATATCAGCTTGTTTTGTTGAATCGATCAATACATATAAAATAGATTTGCCATCTAAACTAAAAGAAGGTTGATTGTCGTAGCCATCTCTATGAGTGATATTTAAAGAATTGCTATATAAATACTTCCCTTCTTTTTTTTCAATTTTAAATAACCAAATATCAGTTTCTGGAATTTGACCAAAAGCCAATAATGAGCTAAACAGACTAAATACTAACAGTTTCATTGAATTTCTTTTTAAACGTGTATTGTATGAATTGATAAACAACATATCCCCAAAATAAACCAACCACGGTTCCTACAAATATATCAGAAGGATAATGCACTCCTAAATACATACGTGAGTAAGCTGTTAAAGCAGCCCATAAAAAGAATGAGTATCTAAATACAATTGATTTTTTATCAAACAATAAAAATAAAATCATAGCCACACCAAATGAATTAGTGGCATGACCTGAGAAAAATCCATAGGTTCCACCTCTGTATTCATTGACTATATGCACTTTTGATTGAATTTCGAGGTTATGTGTAGGTCGATAACGCTTTACCGCATGTTTAATTTGATTAGAGGTTTGATCTGTCAAAACAATCAATAACACAAAAAATCCTAGTAAAATCAATAACTTTTTAGCACCTGTTTTATTATAAATGAGGTATAGCCAGTAAAAAAACACAGGAGCAAACACCCAAATTTGAGATACATAGTACATCAAATTATCAAACATGGGTGCGTGAAAGCCGTTAATGGTCAAAAACAATTCTCGATCTAATAATTCCAATTTATCAAACATCTTTTAAAAGTAGAAAAAATAGAATTAAATGTGAGATTTTTCGATTAAAATCAAATTGTTAAAAACTTGTTATTAATTGATTTATATGGATTTTTAAGCACTTTTCAACAAATCTCCCAGAAGCCCTTTGAACGATTATCTTTGTGTTTTTACTACAATTTATGAGCCATTCAAAGAAAATAAACAGTGCATTGATATCCGTTTTTTACAAGGATAATTTAGAACCAGTTATTAAAAAATTAAACGAGTTAGGCGTTACGATATACAGTACAGGCGGCACTCAAACATTTATAGAAAACCTTGGTGCTCCAGTAAAATCAGTAGAAGGATTAACTTCTTTTCCTGAAATTTTGGGTGGTCGTGTAAAAACATTACACCCAAAAATTTTTGGTGGAATTTTAGGACGTAGAGAATTAGATACCGATGTTGCTCAAATGGAACAACACGAAATTCCCACAATTGACTTGGTAATCGTGGATTTATATCCATTTGAAGAAACATTAGCAAGTGGCGCTTCAGAAGAAGATATCATCGAAAAAATTGACATTGGTGGAATTTCTTTGATTAGAGCTGCTGCTAAAAACTATAACGACGTGGTGATTGTTTCCTCTAGAAATGATTATTCTTCGTTATTAAATTTATTAAATGAGAAAAATGGCTCATCTGATTTAGCCGACCGTAAAACATTTGCTGCAAAAGCATTCGCCATGAGCAGTCATTATGATTCAGCGATTTTTAATTACTTCAATACAACAGAACAATTACCAGTTTTAAAACACAGCATCAATGATGGTGTAACTTTACGTTACGGAGAAAACCCTCATCAAAAAGGTGTGTTTTATGGCGACATGAATGCGATGTTTGAAAAATTAAATGGTAAAGAATTATCCTATAATAATTTATTAGATGTTGATGCTGCTGTAAACTTAATGGCAGATTTTACAACTGAACCAACCTTTGCAATTTTAAAACATAATAACGCATGTGGCGTGGCTAGTCGTTCAAAAATAATGGATGCTTATTTAGATGCTTTAGCTGGAGATCCAGTTTCTGCATTTGGTGGTATTTTAATTAGTAACACGGAAATTGATTTTGAAACAGCAGAAGAAATTCATAAACTATTTTGTGAAGTAGTAATTGCTCCAAGTTATTCAGCAACGGCATTAACCTTATTGAAATCAAAAAACAACCGTATTATTTTGGTTCAAAAACCAGTTGCTTTACCTACTAAGCAAATCAGAACATTATTAAATGGTATAGTTGAACAAGATAAAGATGCGGCTAGTGAAACAGCAGCAAACTTAACTTTAGTAACTAAGGTTGCACCAACTGATGCTCAAACAAGAGATTTATTGTTTGCTAATAAATTAGCAAAACATACCAAATCAAACACCATTGTGATTGCAAAAAACAATCAGTTAATTGCAAGCGGTACTGGACAAACATCTCGTGTAGACGCTTTAAAACAAGCTATTAACAAAGCAATGGCTTTTGGCTTTGATTTAAAAGGAGCGGTGATGGCAAGTGATGCTTTCTTCCCATTTGCTGATTGTGTTGAGATTGCTCACAAAGTAGGAATCGATACAGTAATTCAACCAGGCGGTTCAATTAAAGATAAAGACAGTATCGAATACTGCGATGCAAAAGGTATGAGCATGGTTTTTACAGGAACAAGACATTTTAAACACTAAATTCAGTTATTGAGTTGAAGAATTAAAGAGATATAGAATTAATTACAATGATAAACTTCGCAGAAGAATTTAAAGCAAGAACAAAAAAATTTGCAGTAGATGTAATAATCTATTGTAAATCCTTACCTAAATCAGATGAAGCATTTATTATAAAAAAACAATTAATTCGTTCATCTACTTCTGTTGCTGCAAATTATAGAGCTGTTTGTAGAGCACGTTCTGATGCGGAATTTTTCTCAAAACTAAGCATTGTAGTTGAAGAAGCGGATGAATCTGTATTTTGGTTAGAAATTATAAAAGATGCTGAAATCTCAAACACTAAAGAAACTTCATCTATATTAAATGAAGCTACCGAGATTTTAAAAATTGTAGCGAAATCTCGAAAAACATTAAAAGATAAAAAACAAACTAAATAGTAACTCATAAATTCTATAATTCAACAATTCATTAATTATTATATATGGCATTATTCGATTTTTTAACTCAAGACATTGCGATTGACTTAGGTACAGCCAACACAATCATTATTCATAATGAGAAAGTGGTAGTTGACCAACCAAGTATTGTGGCAGTTGACAGAACAACAGGTAAAGTGATTGCGGTTGGTAAACAAGCGCAAATGATGCATGGTAAAACACACGAAAATATTAAAACCATCCGTCCTTTACGTGATGGGGTTATTGCCGATTTCCAAGCTGCAGAAGAAATGATTAAAGGAATGATTAAAATGATTAATCCTGGAAACCGTTTTTTTAAACCATCATTACGTATGGTAATTTGTATTCCAAGTGGTATTACTGAGGTGGAGAAACGTGCGGTTCGAGATAGTGCTGAACATGCTGGAGCAAAAGAAGTGTATATGATTCATGAACCAATGGCTGCAGCCATTGGTATGGGAATAGATGTGGAAGAACCAATGGGAAATATGATTATTGATATTGGTGGGGGTACTTCCGAAATTGCCGTAATTGCTTTAGGTGGTATTGTTTGTGACAAATCTACTCGTATTGCCGGTGATGACTTTAATGCCAACATTGAAGAATATATGCGTCGTCAACATAATATTTTAATTGGTGAGCGTAGCGCAGAGCAAGTTAAAATTGAAGTTGGTGCAGCAATGACAGAAATTGAAAATCCACCAGCAGATTATGCAGTTCAAGGAAGAGATTTAATGAGCGGTATTCCGAAAGAAGTATTTGTTAGTTATGTAGAAATTGCTCACTGCTTGGATAAATCAATTTCTAAAATTGAAGAAGCTATTTTAAATGCTCTTGAGATGACTCCTCCAGAATTAGCTGCTGATATTTACCGTACAGGTATTTATATGGCAGGTGGTGGCTCTTTATTAAGAGGACTAGATAAACGTATTTCATTAAAAACTAAATTACCAGTTCACGTATGTGAAGATCCATTAAGAGCGGTAGCACGTGGTACAGGCATTGCTCTTAAAAACGTACACAAATTCCCATTCTTAATTAAATAACAAAAACAAAAAAACATCAACTTATGAAAAAACAAATCGTATTAGCATTAGCATCGTTTATTTTTTTATTCAACACAACTACAAAAGCACAAGATAATTCAGCTTTTGAAAAAGGTACAGTTGTAGCAACAGTTGGCTATGGCTTTCCTGATTTATATCGTACTAGTTTAAGATTAGCCTATAATGGATATAATTCTACAAAAGTAAGGGGTTTTGGACCTTTAATTTTAAAAGGAGATTATGGCATTGTGAAATTTAAATGGGGCCACTCTGTTGGTGCAGGAATAGTGATTGGCTTTAATTCTACCAGTGTAAAATTTACTGATACATATACTGATTATGTTGGCTATCCTAATAATAATATAATCAGAACTTACAACGAAACTCATAGTTTTAAAACAATTACAATAGGTGCTCGAGGCACTTACCATTTTTTTACAAAAGAAAAGTTTGACTGTTATGCGAGCATAGGATTAGGTTTAAATATAAACTCTTCATCTAGAACTACTGACAATCCAAATGGATATACTGCAATTGCTTCTGCTCGCTCAGGCGTTTATAGTGCATTTACTGTTGGTATTAGATATTTTTTTACCAAAAATTTCGGGGTTTATTCTGAGTTAGGTTGGGATAATTCTACGCCAATACAAGCTGGAGTTGCACTTAAATTTTAATCTCATTCTTGCTATCTATTTTTATCATTCATTAAATGAAAAACCTTTTAAATTTTTTATATAGAAACAATTTCTTTTTTGTGTTTCTATTTATTGAGTTTATTTGTTTTTTTATTATGATAAAAAACAATGGGTATCAAGGCTCAAGTTTATTAAACTCTTCAAACAAAGTAAGTGCTAAGGTATACGAAATTGAGGCGGGAGCTAAAGAGTATTTATTATTAAAAGAGGAAAATGAACGTTTAGCAAAAATGAATACTTTTTTATTGAATCGGATAAAACTGGGATATGCGGCAATACCATTAAAAGTTTACAAAAAAAATGACACGCTTTATAAACAGGAGTACGAATTCATGAGTGGCAAAGCTATTAATAGCTCCGTAAATAAACGTAACAACTACTTAACGCTTAACATTGGCTCTGCTCAAGGTGTTGCTCATGACATGGCTGTTATAACAAGCGATGGCATTATAGGTATCGTAAAGGATGTTTCTAAGAATTTTTCTTCAGCCATGTCTATTTTACATAAAGATGTAAGAGTTAATTGTCAATTGAAAAAAGATGGGACTTATGGCCCATTAATTTGGGATGGTTCAGATTATCGTTATTCAAACTTAACCGACATTCCTACTCATGCAAAAATTAAAAAAGGAGACACTGTTATTACAAGCTCTTTATCGGGAATTTTTCCGGAAGGAATTATGGTTGGCATAGTAGAAAACTTTGAACAAAGACCAAATGAGTCTTTTTACACCGTTAAAGTAAAATTAAGTGCCGATTTCAAAAAAGTAAACCATGTTTCTGTAATTAAATATAATTACAAAACTGAAAGAGATAGTTTAGAACTTAAATCGCAAGTACAAAGTGATAAATAACATCATCAAAATAAGTATTCGATTTATTCTATTAGTTCTTTTACAAGTTCTAATCGTTCAAAATATTCGTCTAGGTTCGTATATTATATTATTCCCTTATATCTTATTTATACTGTTATTACCTTTTGAAACACCTAAGCTAGGCGTATTAGCTCTTTCATTTTTAATAGGAATAACAATTGATATTTTTTACGATACAGCTGGCATGCATGCTGCTGCTTGTACTTTAATAGGATATTCTAGGCATTTCATTTTAAAATTATTATCACCTCGCGATGGATACGAAACAGGATTAATTCCAAATGTAGATTCTATGGGGCCAGTATGGTTTATTACATACTCGGCTATTATCATTTTTATACATCATTTATTTTTCTTTTATTTAGAAATATTTAGATTCAATGAGTTTTTCAGAACTTTACTTCGAGTTTTTTTAAGTACCATTGGCACCTTTTGTTTTGTTTACGTTGTTCAATTTTTATTTTACAAAACAGATAGAAACAAATAATGAACAACAATTCTCATTTATCTGACAGAAAATATATCATTAGTGGCTTCTTTATAGTAGTAGCTATAGTGTATATCTCAAGATTGTTTTACATTCAAATTATTGACGATAAATACAAACTAGATGCGCGAAATAATGCGTTTCGAAACAGAACTGAATATCCGCTTAGAGGTTATATCTATGACCGAAACGGAAAACTATTAGTTCAAAATGTTTTATCATACGATTTACTTGTAACTCCTAAATTAGCTAAAGGCTGTGACACGATGGCACTTTGCCAAATTTTAGAAATCACCAAAGAAGAGTTTTTACGTAAAATGAAAAAAGCCTGTCAGGCTCCAAATTCTCCTCGAAAAGAAAGTATTTTCGAAAAACAACTATCAAATAAAGTATACGCTGCCTTACAAGAAAAATTATATCGTTTCAAAGGATTTGATGTTCAATCAAGAACTGTGAGAAGATACCCGCGTCCAGTTGCTGCTCATTTATTAGGTTACGTTGGTGAGGTTAGTAAAGAAAAAGCCGCAAAAGACAATTATTATATCGAAGGTGACTACATAGGTATCAGTGGCATTGAACGCTCCTATGAAGAAGAATTAAGAGGAATAAAAGGCAAACAAATTGTGATGGTTGATGTGCATAACAAAACAAAAGGGCGATACATGAACGGACTTTTTGATACAGCTGCTATTGCTGGGAAACCTTTATTTAGTAGTATAGATATTGTATTGCAAGAATATGGCGAAAAATTAATGAAAGGAAAAAAAGGCGCTATTGTTGCTATTGAACCAAGTACTGGCGAAATTTTATGTTTAATATCTAGCCCAGGATATGATCCAAATTTATTAGTTGGAGGAAAAGAACGTTCAAAAAATTACACCAAATTATATTATGACTCATTAAATTTACCTCTATTTAATAGAGCTTTAACAGCGATGTATCCTCCTGGATCAACCTTTAAATTAATTGATGCATTAATTGCTCAACAGGACGGATTAATTTCTCGCTCTACGGTTTACCCTTGTCATGGTGGTTATCCTCCTATGGGTGGACACCCAAAATGCCACGCTCATCCTTCTACAGATTTACCTGGTTCAATTGCTACATCTTGTAACTCTTATTACAGTTATGTTTTTAGAGAAATAGTGGATCAAAAAAAATATCCAAAGTTTGAAGATGGGTACAACCATTGGAGAGAAGCCGTGCGTTCCTTTGGTCCCAATACAAAATTAGGAACTGATTTACCATTTGATAAACCGGGTAACGTTCCGTCGGTTGAATATTACAATAAAATATTTGGCAAAAATCATTGGAGAAGCAATACGGTGGTTTCATTAGGTATAGGACAAGCAGAGTTAACCTTAGTGCCTTTGCAAATGGCTAATGTAGTTGCTTCAATTGCAAACAGAGGTTATTATTATACACCACATTGTATTAAAGGAGTTGGGATTGAAAAAAAATTAGACTCTACCTTTAAACAAAAGCACTATACATATGTGCAAAATCAAGTTGCTTATGATAATGTATTTGACGGGATGCAAAAATGTTTTGATGCCGGTACAGCAACCGCTTCTAAAATACCAGGAATTGTAGCCTGCGGTAAAACTGGAACTGCTGAAAATCCGCATGGAAAAGATCATGCCGTATTTTCTGCTTTTGCGCCAAGAAACAATCCTAAAATTGCTATGGTATGCTTTGTTGAAAATGCTGGTTTTGGAGGAACATGGTCCGCTCCTATTGTTAGTTTAATGATTGAAAAATATCTAACAGGAAAGGTAACTCGTCCAGAAATGGAAAAGCGAATGATGGAAGCAGATTTAATTGGGGGCAAAAATTTATTAGGCAAACAAACTAGCACTCCTAAAAAGAAAAAAGGACATTGAGAAAACAAGAACATAGTTTATTTTATGGTATTGATAAAATTACCGTGCTCACCTATACACTTTTAGTATTTATGGGATGGTTAAATATTTATGCCGCAGTTTACAACGAAGAGCATCAAAATATTTTTGATACCTCTCAAAAATACGGTATGCAATTAGTTTGGATTGGAAGTGCTTTTTTTATTGCCACCTTTATTTTGATTATTGACGCTGGATTTTATACCATTTTCGCCTACTTTTTTTACGTGTTCTTATTAATAGCTTGTATTGCGGTTCCATACGTTGGGCGATCAATTAAAGGCAGTAAATCATGGTTTGGATTTGGTTCATTTGGTGTACAACCTGCCGAGTTTATGAAATTTGCAACAAATCTTGCTCTTGCAAAATATCTAAGTAATGTAAACATTGAAGTAGAAACATCTCGAAGAAATAGAATTTCTGACTTAATTAAAAATTACAAAAACACCATTATAGCTGTGTTAATTTTAGGCTTGCCTTTACTTATTATAAAAGTATTACAAGACGAAACAGGTTTAGCACTTGTACTTATTGCTTTTATTATTACTCTTTACAGAGAAGGATTATCTGTAAACTTTTTAATTTTCGGTTTACTATCCGCTTTACTATTTGTACTATCACTAGTTATTGAATCACAAACTTTAATAATTGTTTTAGGAATAATTTCCGGACTAGCTTTTTTGTTTATAAAACGTTCTCGTAAAAATGTAATCATTGTGGCCATTGTATTTGCGGCAGCAAGTGGTGTTGTTTTAGGAACAAACTATGTTTATAATCATTTAGAAGATCATCAACGCGTTAGAATTGATGTGTTATTAGGTAGAGGAACTGTAAACCTAAAAAAAGAAGGGTATAATGTCAATCAAGCAAAAATTGCCATTGGTTCTGGGGGATTTTGGGGCAAAGGCTATTTACAAGGTACACAAACCAAATATGATTTTGTACCTGAACAAGATACCGATTTTATTTTTTGTACCGTGGGCGAAGAATGGGGATTTATTGGAACAACGGTAGTAATCATATTAGAACTTTTTTTAATTTTAAGAGTCATTTTTATGGCCGAAAGGCAACGTTCGCCATTTAGTAGAATTTATGGCTATGGTGTTGCCTCGGTATTATTTTTTCATGTGGCAGTTAATGTTGGTATGACCATTGGACTAATGCCTGTAATTGGTATTCCATTACCATTCTTTAGTTACGGAGGATCATCACTTTGGTCGTTTACTATTTTACTTTTTATTTTTATAAAACTAGATGCTAATCGACTAGTGATTTTGAGATAAATTTTAGTAGTTATTTTGTAAAAAAAGATACATCATATATTTTTTGTAATTTAGTGAAATGAATAGTCTAAGAAGAAAAATAGAAGACATATTAGTAAAAGAAAATTACACCTTCGCTCAATTGGCCGATTATTTAAATTTGTCGGAAGAACAATTAGAAAATGGTCTTGCTAATAAAACATTAGAATTACGATACTTAGAAGATATATCCAAAAATTTAAAAGTTCCATTGTATAGTTTTTTTAGAGACAATAACATTAAAGTAAACTACACCGAAAAACCATACTTCACTAATAAGTTATGGAACGATAACGAAGAAGTGAGTCCTCAAAAATTAATGGAAGAAATTGAGTTGTTAAAACAAGCCATTTCCTATAAAGAGTCTGAACTAGCTAAAAAGCTTAAATAGCCAAAGTTAGATTGGTTTTAAATTCTCCAATTCTATTGCTATATTTGTGTAAGGTTATTATTTATATATGTTAGCAGATTTGTTTCTTACTTTTTTATTGGTTTTGTTAAATGGTTTTTTTGTGGCGGCTGAATTTGCTTTAGTTAAAGTTCGTTCTTCACAAATTGATTTACTAGCTCAAAAAGGAAGCAAAAGAGCTAAAGTAGCTCAGCAATTAGTTCAAAAATTAGATTCGTATTTATCAGCTACACAGTTAGGCATTACCTTAGCGAGTTTAGGCTTAGGTGCGTTTGGCGAGCATGTCATGAGTGAAATTGTTGGTACATTTTTCACTAACATGAATATCACGGTTAATCCACATGTAGTTACCGTTCCAATTGCTTTTACTTTAATTACCTTTTTTCATATTACCATAGGCGAACAAGTGCCAAAAATGTTTGGTATCAAATATCCGTTAGAAATGACTTTATTCATTTCGTGGCCAATGCGAATTTTCTATTTCATATTTGCACCATTTATATGGTTACTAAATCAATCTTCTAACATGTTTTTAAGAATGTTAGGTATTAAAAAAGTGGGCGAAGAAGATGTGCATACTGAAGAAGAGTTACGTTTAATATTGACAGAAAGTGAAGAAGGTGGCGCTATTAAACCAAGCGAAAATGAACTGATACAAAATGTATTTGATTTTGATGACCGTTTGGTAAAACAAATTATGGTTCCTCAAAACCGTGTAACAGCTATTGATATTGAAGCTTTAGATAAAGAAGGAATAGTTCAAAAAATATCAGAAGAAGGCTTTTCTCGTTACCCAATATACCTAGGTGATATTGATAATATCATTGGGGTGATTTATGCTAAAGATTTATTTAAAGAATTAATTTCAAAAAAGTTTAGAACCATAAAAGACATCATGCGACCAGCTCATTTTGTGCCTGAAAGCATGAAAATTAACGATTTATTACGTGATTTTCAGAAATTACACATGCAAATTGCAATTGTTACCAACGAATTTGGAGCAACAGCAGGTATAGTAACCATGGAAGATATTATTGAAGAACTGGTTGGTGAAATTCAGGATGAACATGATGAAGAAAAGCCAACGGTTGAAAAGAAAAGTGAAACGGAATATATTGTGAATGCTCATAGTAGTATTGGCGACGTAAATGAATCTTTACCAATGTCATTACCAGAAAGTCCAAAATATGAAACCATATCAGGATTAATTAATTTTTTATGGGGCAGAATACCAGGTGTTAATGAAAAAAGACAATATGGTGGTTATGAAATTACTGTACTTCAGCGAAAAAAACAAACCGTTGAAACTGTCAAATTAAGAGTTTTAGAACCTGATAAAGTTGAGTAATTAGTTATCTAAATAAACTCTTCCTTGACGCCACATATCAACTGCCTCATACCAAGGCGCCTTAAAAGCTTCGCTTCTTTCTAAATAATAATCATTATCCGTAAAAGGATTAATCACTTTTATAAATGAAAATACTATTGAACTTGGATTTCCAATTTCTCCATATGTCCACACTTCACCATTTTTTCTTTTCGTTACTTTATTTGGAGCGCCAAACACAGTATAAATCATTCCTCTATCAGTTTTCCATCCTTCCTGAAAACTTGAAAATAATTTATTAGATTCTTGTACTCTCCCATAATACTTTCTAATCAATTCCTTTGCCCGCTCACTGCTTCCTGCAATATCTAACCAAAATTTATCAATTGCTTCTTTTTTATCCGTTGCCAACATACAATTATCAAATTCTTTTTTGGCCATAATATAACGAGTAGAAGAAATCATTTGTTCGGTATTTTTTATTTTCGGAAAAGAGGATTCATAAACAAAAAATGTCACCCCATCTTTAGTTTGATGATTCGTTTTTAAATGAAAAAAGCCTTTTTGTGGTAAAGCCAATTCAATTAACCCGTTTTTTTCGTAAACACTAAATGTTGAATCTGGCTTATAAGAAAAGTGTTGCATTTGATCGATAGAAAATGGAGGCAGAGCTAGCTTGAAATTAGATTTAAAATAATCTACCTCATATAATTTTTCTTTGTTTCTATAAGATTGCAAATACACAACGTCGTCAGGCTTATAATAAGAGTTAAATAACACTTCCTGACGAGGATTGTATACTAAAAAATTTTGGCGTGAGTTTATACTTTCCTTATTTGTAAATAAACTATGATTGTAAATAGTTTTTTTGTGTTTATCAATTACATTAATATCTATATAATAGTTTAATTCTTTTTTTAGTTTAAAATATACATCTCCCTTTAATAATTTTACAACAGCATCTGTTTGCCTGTCAATAATTCTGACTGAAGCTGTGTCTATTACTAAATTTAAATTGTCTTCGGGACTTATTTTTAACAGTAATTTCACATCACAATAAAAATAATTACTAGTATCTGTTTTTTTATATATTAAAACCTCATTAGATATTTCATAAAACAATTGGCTTACACTATCATTAATGTGAAAAACAGTGTATTTAGAGTTTAGCTCATTGTTTTCTTTTTTATATAAACGATCGGTACTAGATTGATTAATTTTTTGAGAAGTACATGCATTTAAAAAAATAAAAGCACATAAAAGAAATGAATATAAAATTTTAATAAAATTCATACTCAATGAAGGTAATTAAAAAATTAAAAAGTATATGCGAATTTATTTCATTTCAAAAGGCTTACGCTCATATTGGCAACATGATTCTAATTTAGCATAAGCATAATCGTCACCATAATATCCATCATTGTCATAACCAGATTTTGCAACTAATTGTTGAATACCATCTAAGGTAATTTTAGTAGTATCAAATTTAACTGTCATTAAAGTAGATTCAGAACTCCAGTTTTTTTCTTTAACACCATCAACATTAACCGCAGATTCAATAGTAACTTTGCACTTATCGCAATTACCCCAAACTTTAAAGGTTTCTGTTTTTTCAGGCGAACTAGTTTTACAAGAAACAAAACCAACAGTTAATATAAACAATATATAATATAAAAATTTCATTTTGGTAAAATTATAGTGTTGCAAATTTATAATTTAATTTCAAAAAATGCTCAATATAATGAGGAAGTACAAAATTTAAGTTATTTTGTGCTTTTATATTATCATGAAAAACGATAATGCTGCCATTTCTAGTATGTTTTATACTATTATCTAAACATTTTTTAGGTGACACTAATTTATCATAATCATGGCTTAATACGTCCCAAAAAACAACTTTATATTTTTCTGACAATGCTTTAAACTGGCTTTTTTTAATTCGGCCATAAGGCGGCCTAAATAAATTAGTTTTCGTAAACTGCTGGCATTTTTCAATGTTATCTAAATAATCAGATTGACTTACTTTCCAACCTTTTAAGTGATTAAACGTGTGGTTACCAACCTGATGTCCTTCTTGCAAAATCCTTTTAAATATTTCAGGGTTTTTGGTAATATTTTCGCCAACACAAAAAAATGTAGCTTTAACGTGATATTGCTTCAAAACATCTAAAACCCAAGGCGTTAAGTCTGGAATAGGACCATCATCAAACGTAAGATAGATTACAGGTTTTGTTTTATCCATTCTCCAAAAAGAACCTTTGTAAAAGCTCCTTAGTAATATAGGCGGTTGAACCAGAAAATTCATCAATTTTTATCTTCGTTTATTTTAAAAATCATATGTTTTATAACTTTTTCAATAGTACTAAATACTATGGTGCAAAGGTAATAATTTATTTAAACAAGTCGTTTTATGCACAAAACAGCAATTACAAATAGTAAAGAAAAACACTTTACTAAACTAAATACATCGTTTACTTGCCCAAAAGACGATTCTAATCAGATTAACTAATAAAGTTGAAGCATTATAGTTATTTTTAGGGCTGTTTTTATCCAATATAGTATAACATGAAATTTACACATATTATCTGGCTTTTTTTATGCCTTCCCTCGTTTAACTTGTTAGCACAAACACCTTACGATGATTTACCACTTGCTGATAAAATTAGAGTAAAAGAAGGACACGCTCCTTACTATACAAACTCCAACCTAGGAAAAGGAATAAATCCTACAATTCAAACTACTGGCCCTGAGCAGCAGTGTAACAGTGCTATTCCTGTTTGTCAAAATATTTATACTACCACTGCATCCTATACTGGCGAAGGTTCGTCTCAAGAAATTCCGGGCAATACTTGTTTATCCAGTAATGAAAAAAACTCAGTTTGGTATACCTTTACAAGCAGTAGTGCTGGCAATATTGCGTTTAATATTACACCTAATGTATTAAGTCAAGATTATGATTTCGCTTTATATAACATTACAGGAACAAACTGTTCTGCTATCAGTAGTGGTGCTTTAACGCCTGTGCGTTGTAATTATGCTGCAAATGGAGGTGTAACAGGATTATCACCCTCTGGCACAAACCCCGACGAAGACGCTAATGGCTCAAATCAAAGTACTGTATTAGCTACAACGGTAGGACAAACTTATGTTTTGGTTATCAGTAACTTTTCATCTTCATCAAACGGATATCAATTAAATTTTACTCCAGGAACGGCAAATATTTTTGATGTAACTCCTCCAACAATTACAGCTCCAGTTGCTCAATGTGGTAGTTCAAGTATTTTATTTAATTCAAGTGAACAAATTAAGTGTTCATCAATTGCAGCTGATGGTAGTGATTTTACGGTTACTGGTACAGGTGGGCCATACACAGTAAGCAGTGCTACGGGTATAAACTGTGGGAGCAATACATCACAAGTAAATTTAGTTTTCAGCCCAGCTTTATCTGGTGCTGGCCCTTGGGTTATTGGTGTAAAAACTGGTAGTGACGGTAACATATTAGTTGATTTATGCGGTAATGTGATGGCAGCACAAACATTAAACTTTACAACAACTCCTCCATCTGTTACTATTACAGGGCCTACTTCAATTTGTAAAGGTTCTACATTTGCCTTAACAGCTTCTTCAGCATCTAGCTATACATGGTCTGGTAGCGCAGTTCCTGGAGGGCAGCAAAATCAACAATCTATTTCAATTACGACATCTGCAGCTGGAACTTTAAATTTTACTGTAAATGCAACATTTGGTACATGTGGTAATTCAAACGATGTGCACAGTGTAACAGTAACGGATGCTCCTATTGCAAATTTCACCGCATTACCATCATTAACGGTTTGTGCTGGCACACCTATTACGTTTACAAATACATCCACTTATCCTTGTAGTACGGGTGGTTTAGGAATTAACCAATGTAATTGTGGATCATTTTTATGTCAAACAACTTCAAATCAAGGAACATTTGCTACTTATCTTTGGACATTTGGCAATGGAGGAACTGCATTTTATTTAGGCGGTAGCCCAGCAGCTAATTTTAGTCCTGTATATACATATTCAGCGCCAGGTACATATAATGTTAGCTTAAACGCATCCGGATTAATTAATACTTGTAGTAATTCCAAAAATTTAACTGTTACTGTTTTACCTGCGGCTGCTAGTTTAACAGTATCCCCAACAACAACTATTTGTCCTGGTCAAAGTAGCACTTTAACCGCAACAGGAGGAACAAGCTACACTTGGACACCTGCTACAAATTTAAACACTACAAGTGGCGGAACTGTTATTGCAACTCCACCTACAACTACAGTATATAGCGTTACATCTCCGGGATGTTCAGGGACACAAACAAGAACCATACAGGTTGTTGTAGGAGGTACTCCTCCAACAATCGGAGCCATCAGTGGTTCAACATTAATATGTCCAAATTCAACTGGTATAACTTATTCAGTAACTAATGTTGCCAATACTAACTATACGTGGACAGTACCTGCTGGAGCAACTATTACTTCTACCCCAACTAATTCAAATGTTATTACAGTTAACTTTGGAGCCACAGCTGGAACAGTATCTGTTACTGCCTCTGGCTTATGTGGCACTGTAACTGCCTCCATAGCTGTAACCACAACTGTAGTAGCTCCACCAATTGGCAATGTAACGGGGCCAGGCTCTGTGTGTCCAAACCAAACAGCTGTAACATATTCTGTCAATAATGTTGGAGGCGCTACCTACTCGTGGCAAGTACCACCAGGAGCAACGATTACATCTGCCCCAACAAACTCAAATGCAATTACAGTCGACTTTGGAGCGACTGCTGGCTCTGTAACTGCAATAGCCGTTACAGCGTGTGGTTCGGCCACTTCAATAGTTGTTGTGGCTGTAACGCCAAATCCAACCATTACAATGCCTCCATCAACTACAGTTTGTCCTGGGCAAAGCGTTATATTAACCATTACAGGAGCAGGAAGTTACACTTGGGCTCCAGGTAACTCATTAAGTGCAACCACTGGCAGTGTAGTAACTGCATCGCCAACCGTAACAACAATTTACAGTGTAAGCACTGATGGATGCGGAAGTCCAGTAACAGGAACTGTAGAAATAGCAGTTAGTGGCGATCCGCCAAATATTGGATTAGTGGATGGGCCAACCACCATTTGTTCAAACGCTACCACAGGCTTAAGTTATTCAGTAGCAAACATACCTGGTACCACTTACTCTTGGTCAGTTCCTCCCGGAGCAACCATTACATCAAGTCCTATTAATACCAACTCCATTACCATGAACATGGGAACCAGCTCAGGTTCAATAATTGTAAATGCATTAAATGCTTGTGGAACTGCCACTTCAATAGTAACGGTAAATTTAGCTCCAAATCCAACCATTACGGTTACTCCCGATCAATCTATTTGCCCAGGAGAATCCGCTTTTTTAGCAGCAGGTGGAGCGGCCACTTTTACGTGGATGCCAGGCAACATTACTACGCAAACCGTTTCGGTTAACCCAACTACTGTAACCATTTATACCGTAACTGGAGATAATGGCATTTGCACTAGCACAAATACGATACAAGTAACGCCTATACCTAGTCCAACCTTGATTATATCACCAAATGCAACAGTTTGTTCAGGTACGTCAGCTACATTAACCGTTAGTGGAGCATCTAATTATACTTGGACTCCAAATACTTTTTTAAATACTAATAACACCGCAAGTGTCATTAGTACACCTTCTTCATCAATAACATATACAGTTGATGGCGCAACTGGAACTGCATCAAATACTTGTGTAAGTTCACGAACAGTGCAAATAACTGTAATACCAAATGCTATAGCTACAACTAGTCCAAAAGATAGTGTATGTTTAGGAAGCAGTGCAGTAATGTTTGCTAATGGAGGAAATACATACAACTGGTTTCCTACAACTGGCCTAACAAATCCTAATGATTCGGTAACAACTGTAAGTCCAATATCAACAACCATTTATACAATTACTGTATCCAAAAACGGTTTATGCCCAGGGACAGCTACTGTTGAGATTGTAGTAAATTCTTTACCTACAATTACAGTAAATAGCGCCTCCATTTGTGTGGGACAACAAACAGCTACCTTAACTGCCAATGGAGCAAATACATATACATGGTCGGCAGGCTTGAGTTCATCAACAGGCTCAGTAGTAACAGGTAGTCCTGCACTAACACAAAATTATACAGTAACAGGAACAGATTTAAACGGTTGTTTTAGTTCTACTACAACTACCATTAATGCTAATCCGTTACCAGTTATAATTTCATCTCCTGACGCAACCGTTTGTCCACTCTCTGCAATTACGTTAACAGCAAGCGGTGCCAACTCATATACCTGGACTCCTAATATATACTTAAATACAAATACAGCCGCTAACGTCATATGCACTCCATCTGTTACTACATCATACACGATTGGAGCAACATCTGTTGGATCATGCACAAATAGCGCTATTATAACTATTTCAGTTATAAATACAGTGGTTGTAAATGTATCTCCGAGTGTTACAATATGCCCATTAGGTAGTGCCTCATTAACTGCATCTGGAGCAACTACATATACGTGGTTTCCTAGTTTAACTTTAAATTCGGCAAATGGCACATCTGTGACGGCCTCTCCATCAACATCTGAAACCTACACCGTTATTGGATCTACAAGTACTTGTACCAATTCTGCTCAAGTAGCAGTAACAGTAACAACAAATCCAGTTATATCAGTCGTTTCAAATCCATCTGTTATTTGTAGTGGTTCTCGTTCGAATTTAATTGCCACTGGAGCCAATTCATATACTTGGACACCTTCAACTACTTTAAATTCAAGTAGCGGTGCAACAGTGACGGCAAATCCAAATAATACAACTATTTACAATATCACAGGAACCAGCTTATTAGGTTGTATAGGTTCTTCAACTACATCAGTAATTGTTGTTCCAACGCCTACTATTAATGCTTTAGCAAATCCATTAACTATTTGTGCTGGAAAATCATCAACTCTTAGTGCATTTGGCGCCGCCAATTACACATGGTCTCCAGCTGGCTCGGTTAGTAATATTAACGGAAATTCAACAATAGCTACACCAGCCTTTACAACTACATACACAGTTATTGGAACTAATGGAACAACAGTGCTTTGCCCTTCATCAAATACGGTAGTAGTTGTAGTAACGCCAAATACAACTCTATCTCCAGGTCCTGATATGGTAATTTGTGAGGGTCAAGCAACCACAATTTATGCTACAGGCGGTACTAATTACACATGGACGCCTACTTTTGGCATTAGTAATCCAAATGATGCAAGCGCAGATGTACAACCAACTACAACAACAATTTATACTGTTACTGGAACAAATAATAATAATTGTCCTAGAACTACAACATTGCAGGTAATTGTAAATCCTTTACCAGTTGTAAATGCGGGATTAGATACCACTATCAACATCGATAATACCGTAACTTTATTCGGAACAGGAAATGTGATGGTGGGCTTCTTATCGCCAAATAATATTCCGTTAAGTTGTAATTATTGTCCTACTATTACTGTCAATCCTCAAATCAATACTTGTTATACTTTAGAAGGAATAAACGAATATGGTTGCCGAAATACAGATGTAGTTTGTGTAACTGTTACAAGAGATTGGGATGTATTTATACCAAATGCTTTTACACCTAATGGCGATTTAATTAACGAAGTATTTATACCTGTTGGTTATGCTATTAGTGAAATTAATTTGCAAATATTTGATAGATGGGGTCATCAAATATTTAAAAGTCATGATGACATAATTGGATGGGATGGAACGAATAAAGGAAAATTATGCGAACAAGGTGTATATATCTATAAAGCAGAAATTAAAGCCATGTCGGGAGAAAAACGATATAAAACAGGACACGTTACTCTACTTCCTAGGATAAAATAAAAAAAATCCCGCTGTAAACAGCGGGATTTTTTTATAAACAATTTACTTAAAGTGAAATTTTATGAACTCGATTAATAGGAATGACCACACCTTGTTTTAAAATTACTCGTTTATCTGTAACACCCCAAACAGTTGTTTCTACTAATTTACGTGACTGATCATCTTCAAAATAAATTTTAATTTTTGTGTGTTCCAAATTACCTAAAGCTAAGGCTCTGCTTAACTCCGAATCTCTTTCGGCAATTAAGCTAGCGTCTGTTAAAACTTCATTTTGTGGGAATTTCAATGCCTCAATTTGTTCTTTTTCTATTGTTTCAAATGTAGTTGTCATAACTATAAAAATTTAAGAATGAGTTAGTATCTAATTAAACCACAATTTAGGTAAAATAGTTACATTAAAATTAAAAAAAATTATTTTTTTACCAATAAGACTACATTTTCAACATGAGCCGTTTGAGGAAACATATCTACTGGCTGTATATCTTTTATCTCATAATCATCCATCATCATTGCTAAATCGCGCGCCTGAGTAGCAGGATTACAACTCACATAAACTATTTTTTTAGGAGCAGCTTTTAAAAGAACCCTAACAACATCCTCATGCATGCCTGCTCGAGGAGGGTCAGTAATAATCACATCGGGCTTACCATGCTTAGTTATAAAATCTTCGTTTAATACATCCTTCATATCTCCTGCATAAAAAAGTGTATTAGCAATACCATTAAATTCCGAATTATTTTTAGCGTCAATCACTGCATCTTCTACATACTCTACCCCTACTACTTGCTTGGCTTTTTTAGCCACAAAATTAGCAATAGTGCCAGTACCTGTATATAAATCATATACAACCTCATTACCTGTTAATCCACATAAATCACGAGTAATTTTGTATAACTCATAGGCTTGTGGAGAATTTGTTTGATAGAATGATTTAGCCGAAATTTTAAATTTTAATCCTTCCATTTCCTCAAAAATATGATCTCGGCCATAAAAAGTAATAATATTCAAATCTTGTAAGGTATCATTTCCTTTTTGGTTTATGACATATTGTAAAGAGGTAATTTGAGGGAATTTTGTTTTTAAATGATTCAATAATAGTTCGATATTTTCAGGTTGATTTTCAAAAAACTGAATCAAAACCATTAACTCACCATTGCTCGACGATCGAATCATCAGAGTTCGCAATAATCCTGTTTTATCTCTTACTCCAAAAAAAGTTAAGCCATTTTTATTAGCAAAATCACGTATCTCATTTCGGATTGAATTAGAAGGTTCTTCTTGCAAATAACAATTTTTAATGTCTAATATTTTATCAAACATTTTAGGAATATGAAATCCTAATGCATTACGATTATCAATCTCTACTCCACTTTTTATTTCTTCATTGGTTAGCCATTTTTTATCTGAAAAAGAAAATTCTAATTTATTGCGATAAAAATAACTCTCCTTATTGGCAAAAATGGGTTTAAGGGTTGATATATCTATATGGCCAATACGCGTTAAGGCATCCGCTACAGTTTTTTGTTTAAAAAATAATTGGGTTTCGTAATTCATATGCTGCCACTTGCAGCCACCACAATTTCCAAAATGCTCACATTGAGGGTTCAATCTATTGGGAGAAGCTGATTTTAAAGTAACCACATGCCCTTCGGCATAATTATTTTTTTTGCGGGTAATCATGACGTCAGCCACATCGCCTGGCACACCGCCATCCACAAAAATTACCATTCCGTCAACTTTTGCCACTGATTTACCTTCTGAAGAAATATCAACAATCTCGGCATTCTCCACAAAAATATTTTTCTTTATTTTACTCATAGAGGGCAAAGATAAGAGATTTTAGTTTTGAGAAGTAAGATTTGAGAAATCAAGATGATTTTTAACCACCTGCACACAGTTAATCTGAATAAATTATAATGACTAGATATTACATTGGCAAATAGGGAAGCGACGCTTCCGCACTAGTATGCCTTTTCGTTTTAACATCACTAAATAAAATCAAAATCCATGTGACTATAAAATTAAATTAATCACTCTTATTTTGTGCTTTCTCTTAAAAAACCATAACATATAAAATAAATAAGAGATATATGTTTAAATTTATGGCTGCAAATGAACTTAAAACACATTCCTACATTTAATCCAAAATTTTTCAATAGCATCCTTTTGGCTGGCCTGTTGTTTCTGTTTTCTTTTATAGGAGTTTCTCAAATTAAACCAACTCCAGTAACTGACAATAAAGGAGGAAAGCTAATTAACATAAGACATGCAAAACGGCTAACCTATGATAGCAATATTGGAGTAGATGCCCGCCGATTAATTGGAGATGTAGAATGTGAGCATGACGGAGCCGTCATGCGTTGTGATAGTGCCTATTTATTTAGCGATAAAAAACTGATTGCCTATGGTCATATTAGTATCATTAAAGGTGATAGTATTTTTGTTTATGGAGATTCGTTAAGATATGATGCTACCACTAAGCTTGCTAATATGAAAGGTAATGTGCGTTGTATTGAAAAAGATATGACGCTGAGCACTAATACTTTGATTTACGATATTGGTAATTCTGTGGCAAGCTATTACGATGGAGGTAAAATAGTTAATAAAGAAAACACATTAGTTAGTAAAAACGGACATTACTATTCAGCTACTAAAGATCTTACGTTTCATTATGATGTTGTTTTAATTAATCCAGAAATTAAAATGCAAGGAGATACTTTAAGGTATAATACTATTAATAAAACATCTTACTTTTTTGGGCCATCAATTATTACAAGTAAAGAAAATTATATTTATTGCGAAAACGGCTGGTATGACACAGAGTATGAGGTGGCGCGTTTTAGTAAAAATGCCATTATTGTAAGTGACAAACAAAAATTAACAGGCGATAGCGTTTATTATAACCGAAAAAAAGGCTATGGCAGAGCTACTAAAAATGTAAAAATTATTGACACAACCGCGAAAAGTCAATCTATTATTACTGGTGATTTTGCCGAGCATTTTGAAAAAGGGAGTAAATCAATTGTAACAGGTCATGCTATTTATGGAAGACGAATTGAAAATGACACATTATTTATGTCGGCTGACACTTTGTATTACGAACAACCTGATTCAACGCATACTTTTGTAAAAGCATACCGACATACTAAAATTTACAAAACAGATCTTCAAGGTTTGTGTGACTCTCTCACATACTATGTGCATGATTCGTTAATGACAATGTATAACTCCCCAATTTTATGGACAAATAATGGACAAGTTACGGCTAAACTAATTAAAGTAACCGCGGGGCAATCTTCCATTAAATATTTTGAATTATTAACCAATGCAATTGTTATTCAAAAGGCAGATAGCTTAGATGATTTAAAATTCAATCAGATTGAAGGAAAACGCATTGAAGGATTCATTACAAGAGATACTATCAGGAAACTAAACGTTATTGGAAATGCACAAATCATTTATTACGTCAAACAAAAACAAACATTTAAGGGCGTTAATAAAACAATTTGTAGTGATTTATCCGTTTGGTTTAATGCCCAAGGTTTAGATAGAGCAACATTTAGAAATAAACCAGAATCAACTATTTACCCATTAAATGAAGTTAAAGATGAAGATTTGCGTTTAAAACATTTTTCATGGATGGAAAATAAACGGCCCAAGAAAAAAAGCGATATTTTAATCAGATAAAATTTCTAAATTTTTTAGTAGTCAATTAATCTTACACTTGTAAGATTTAACCTTAAAAAGTTTGAATTTCTTTTTTTGCTTTGTAATTTAGTCAAATGGCGAAACTTGTACTTTCAATATTAGGACTTTTTATTTCATTATTTTCACACTCTCAAACTGGCCCCGCTGGAGTTGGCTCAAGCACCAACAATGTATTGTGGCTAAAAGCAGATGCCGGAACTTCTAGTACAACTAATAATACTCGAATCTCTTCTTGGAATGATCAATCAGGCAACGGAATTAATGTGACACAAACGGTTGCAGTTCAGCAACCGTCATTTGCAACTAACGTTATGAATGGTATGCCAGCTATACAGTTTGATAATGTAATGACTACCAATGATAAGTTATACGCCCCAGACTCACCAATACTTGATAATACTCCAGGACTTTCAATATTTACAGTTACTAAATTAACTAATGTTGGAGAGGCCAGAACTATTATTTCTAAGCGTAATAATGTTGGAGTTCAGGAATCATACATGTTATTTTACTATGATGTAAGTGGCTATAGAATGTATTTAGATGTAGAACATTCTACAAACAACCGATTTTCATCAACTGGCACATATACCACAAATACAAATTATATTTATGATTTTATATATGATGGAACTTTAGCTGCTGCAAATCGAGTTCGACTTTATAATGGAGAAACACTTGATAGAACAGCTACAGAAACAAGTGCTACTTTACTTAATAACAATTCTCCGTTAAATATTGGCACAACTCACGACAATGATCCTCGGCCTTTTGGTGGATACATTGCGGAAATTATCACATACACAACTGCCGTTAATGATGCGCAAAGAATTATCATAAACAATTATTTATCTTCGAAGTATGATATTGCTCTTTCTGCAAATGACAAATATCTTGGAGACACTCCTGGTAATGGAAATTACGATAGAAATGTGGCCGGCATTGGAACTGAAGCATCAGGTTCAAATCCAACATTTTCGGCAACTGCAACTTTAGGACTGGGTATTTCTTCAAAATCTGGTTTAGGAAATGGCGATTATATTTTAGTAGGACACTCAACAATTACTAATTCTGTGATTGCAACGGATATTACTGGTTTATCAGGTTCACATCCAGCTAGATGGCAAAGATCATGGTATATTGATGTAACCAATGCTGGAGGCGTTATACAAGCAGATGTAGAATTTGACATGGTTGCTGGCGGCATGAGTGGAACAACTCCAGTAACGCCTTCTAATTATAAATTACTATACCGCTCAGGAACTTCAGGAGCTTGGACAGAAGTAGCTACTGCTTCCTCTATTTCTGGAACTAAAGTTATTTTTGAATCTTATAATTTTAATAGTAATACAGATGACGGTTATTATACCATTGGAACTATAAACATCTCAACTAGTCCATTACCCATAGAATTATTAAGTTTTGATGCTATAATGAACAACCACCAAGTTGATATAACCTGGTCAACCGCAACAGAAATAAACAACGATTATTATACCATTGAAAAAAGTAAAGATGGAATTCATTTTGAACCATTATCTATTGTAGATGCAGCAGGAAATAGCTCCTCAATTATTAACTACAAAGATATTGATGCAACTCCTTTTGAAGGCATTTCTTATTATCGTTTAAAACAAACAGACTTTAATGGCACTTTCACCTATTCAAAAATAATTGCTGTAAATTATTCTTTTGCTAAAGATGGATTTACAATATTCCCCAATCCAACCGAAGGTGAAATCAACATCAATATTAATGACATAGAACAAAAAGAAGTACTAGTGGTGATAAGAGATATTACAGGTAAAGAGTGTTTCTCGAAAGTTATCATCACTCAAGAAAACCAGCAACTTATCGCCATCGATAGCGAACATAAACTCACTGCAGGAACCTATATCATCATGGCTAGTTCCAATAATAAACTATATAGCAAAAAAATTATCGTGAAATAGTTGTCTTATACCGTTAAAAACTTTAGCTTTTCTTCAATATAACCAATATTTGGGTTAAAATGATAATTTGTATATTTATTCTTTAATTTTGAAACTATATGAAATACCCTTTTTACCTAAAAAACAATCAACAATAACTAAAATGGGGAAACCATATGGCAAATAAATAACAAACAATTTAGACATATGAAATTATTACAAAATAAAGTCGCCATTATTACTGGCGCATCAAGAGGAATTGGAAAAGGAATTGCAGAGAAATTTGCAGAACAAGGTTGTAACATTGCCTTCACATTTTTATCATCTGTTGAAAAAGCAAAAGCCTTTGAAACGGAATTAGCAACTAAATACGGAGTAAAAGTAAAAGGATATCAAAGCGATGCCGCTGATTTTAAAGCTGCTGACCAATTAGTAACTGATGTAGTTACTGAATTTGGCACCGTAGATGTATTAGTAAATAATGCTGGTATTACTCGCGATACCTTATTAATGCGTATGAGTGAGCAGCAATGGGACGAAGTGATGAATGCTAATTTAAAATCTGTTTTTAATTTAACGAAAGCGGTTCAAAAACCTATGTTAAAAGCACGTAGCGGCTCAATTATTAATATGAGTTCGGTTGTTGGTGTTAAAGGAAATGCTGGCCAAGCAAACTACTCAGCATCAAAAGCGGGCATTATTGGTTTTACTAAATCTGTTGCTTTAGAATTAGGTTCTCGTAATATCAGAAGTAATGCAATTGCTCCAGGTTTTATTGAAACTGAAATGACAGCAGCCCTAGATGAAAAAACAGTTCAATCTTGGAGAGATTCAATTCCTTTAAAACGTGGTGGAACATCTGAAGATGTAGCTAACTTAACTTTATTTTTAGCAAGCGACATGAGCGCATACATTACAGGTCAATGTATTAATGTGTGTGGAGGAATGCTAACTTAATATCTCAGATTTATGATTTTAGATTTAAGAAGTAATCATAAATCTAAAATCGTACTTCAGAAATCGTAAATCGAATAATGGAATTTATCTCTAATTATCCTTGGTATTACACCCTGTTATGTTTGGTAGCAGGGTTTGTTTTTAGTGCCTTGTTGTATGTGCGAGATAAACAAAATACAGAGCGTTCAAAAACTTTATTATATAGTTTAGCATTTTTACGCTTTGCATCAATTAGTATCATATCACTTTTATTATTAGATCTATTTATCAAACGTTTAGTAAATGAAACCGAAAAGCCTGTTATTATTTTAGCTCAGGATAATTCTTCTTCATTATTAACAGGAAAGGATTCTTCTGAAATAAAAAATGATTACACCAAAGCAATAACCTCTTTTGCAAATGCTATAAAAGACAAATACGATATTAAAACCTATCAATTCGATTCTGAATCAAAACCTTCTGTCCCACTAATGAGCGGGATTGATTTTAAAGGGAAAGAAACAGATATTTCAAAACTGTTTTTAGATTTAGAAAATAACTATGCTAACAAAAATATTGGCGCCATTATTTTAGCAACAGATGGTATTTACAATAAAGGAACAAATCCTTTATATAGTATTGGAAAATTTAACGCACCAATTTTTACGATTGCCTTAGGAGATACCGTTCCTTTAAAAGATGTTTGGATTCAAAACATAAACCATAATCAAGTGGCTTATTTAGGAAATACCTTTCCTGTAGAAGTGGCTGTAAATGCTATTGATTTAAAAGATAAACAGGTTTCGGTTTCCATTTCAAATAATGGTAAAATTTTAAAATCAGAAACTATTACTATTAATTCAAATTCGTTTAGCACAACTCTCAATTACTTGCTAGAAGCAGATAAAACAGGAATTCAAAAATATACCATTTCTATTTCTACCATTGATGAAGACAAAAACAAACAAAATAATAGTCAATCATTTATTATTGATGTGATTGATAACCGAGAAAAGGTTCTAATATTAGCTAATGCGCCACATCCTGATATTGCTGCATTAGAACAAAGTATATCTGCCCCTCAAACTTATGAAGTAGAAGTTGCTTTAATTAATGATTTTACAAAACCATTAAAACCTTATTCATTAATTATATTACATCAAACACCAATATTACCTCAGCGCATTACTAACGAATTAAAAGCTAATAATCAATCGGTATTTTATATTGGAAACACTGTTAACGGTTCAAAATCATTATTCAACAATAAAACCAATGATGCAGAAGGTGTTTTCAAAAAAGAATTTTCGTTATTTAACTTAAGCGACGAATTAAAAAATTACATTAAAAATTTCCCTGCTGTAAGTGTGCCTTTTAAAAACGGCTCAGTAAGCAATGGATCAAATATTTTAATTGCTCAAAAAATAGGTGTTATTGAAACTGAAGAACCACTTTTTATTTTTACAGAAACGAATGCTATAAAAACTGCAAACTTTTTTGGTGACGGTTTGTGGAAATGGCGCATGAGAGATTTTGCCGATCATGGCAATCATAATCTATTTAATGAATTAATAAGTAAAACCGTTCAATACTTATCGGTGAAATCAGACAAAAGTTTTTTTAGAGTCTTTACAAAAAAAATCATTAACGAAAATGAAGCGATTGATTTTACAGCAGAAGTGTATAACCAAAGTTATGAATTAGTAACAGAACCAGACGTTACCTTAATTCTAAAAGATGATTTAGGCAAAACTTACAATTATACATTTAATAAAAAACAAACGATGTATAACTTATCGGCTGGTCAATTTCCTGCGGGCGAATATAGTTACGAAGCAAAAGTGAAATTTGGAGATAAACTTTATTCAAAGTCTGGTATCATTATTATTAAAGAAATTATTTCGGAACGAATAAATACCGTTGCTAACCATCAATTACTATTTCAAATAAGTAAACAAAGTGGCGGTAAATTGTTTTATAAAAATCAATTAGAACAGCTAGAAAAAGAAATTTTAGCTAATGACAACATAAAATCAATTACATATTCACATAAACAATTAACTGACCTTGTAAATCTAAAATGGTTGTTTTTTGTTATTCTAGCTTTTCTGTCCATCGAATGGTTTCTAAGAAAACGAAATGGCAGAGTATAATTAACCTTTTTTAAATAATTGAGCTCCTTCAATTTATTAAATTTGTAAAAAACAAAAATAACATGAAGCCATTTTATATTTTCTCCTTTTTAAGCATCTTTTTCCTGTTGGCATTTAAAACAACTTCAAATGATACAATACCTTCGGTATCATTAAAAAAAATAGATGGTAGCATTATCAATTCTAATACTATAAAAAATGAAGGCAAACCAATGATCATTAGTTTTTGGGCAACATGGTGTGTACCATGCAAAAAAGAGTTAGATGCCATTCATAAAGAATATGCGCAATGGCAAAAAGAAACAGGAGTAAAACTAGTGGCTATATCAGTTGATGATTCTGTAAGAGCAACAAAAATAGAAACCATGGTAAAGTCTAAAGGCTGGAACTATGAGGTTTATGTTGATTATAAACAAGAACTACAAAAAGCATTAAATGTTACAAATGTTCCCTATACATTTTTAATTGATAGTAATGGTAAAATTGTTTGGAAACATGATGCTTATAAGGAAGGTGATGAAAAACACTTGTATGAGCTCGTTCAAAAGCTTTCTAAAGGAGAAAAAAATGATGAATAATTAAAATTTGAGGTAATTTTTATTAAAAAAATATCTGGATTTTCTTCTTTGCAAAGCTCTCTTTAAATGTATATTTTTACATTTTTAGAATACTATTATGAAACCATCTATTCCAAGAGGCACCAGAGATTTCGGACCTGCAGAAATGCAGAAACGTCAATATATTTTCAATATTGTAAAAGCCAATTTTCAATTATTTGGGTACGCTCCTATTGAAACACCTTGTATGGAAAATATCAGTACTTTAACTGGTAAGTACGGTGAAGAAGGTGATCAATTAATTTTCAAAGTACTAAATTCTCGTATTCACGAAAGTAAAGACGATAAAAAAGAATTGTTAAGAAAAGAATTCGAAACGTCATTAGAAAAATCATATAACTCCGAACACTTAACAGAAAAAGCATTACGTTACGATTTAACAGTGCCATTTGCGCGGTATGTCGTGATGAACAATCATGCCATTACCTATCCTTTTAAACGTTATCAAATACAACCTGTGTGGCGTGCTGATAAACCTCAAAAAGGACGTTACCGAGAATTTTATCAATGCGATGCTGATGTGATTGGTTCTAACTCATTAATTAACGAATTGGAATTAATGGCGATGATGGATAAATCATTTAGTGAATTAAATATTCCTGTTTTAGTAAAGTTTAATAACCGCAAAATATTAAGTGGTATTGCCGAAATTTTAAACGCTAGTGATAAAATTATTGACATCACCGTTGCCATTGATAAACTAGATAAAATTGGTAAAGAAGGTGTTGTTAAAGAATTACAAGAAAAAGGAATTACAGAAACCGCAATTAAACAATTAGAACCCTTAATAGATTTATCTGGTTCTAACGAAGATAAAGTAGCTGTATTAAATGCCTTTTTAGCGAATAGCGAAATTGGCAAAAAAGGAATTGAAGAAATTAATTTCTTGCTATCTAATTTAAAAACCATAGAAATTAAACATATTAAAGTTGAATTAGATATCACCTTAGCTCGTGGCTTAAATTATTACACAGGAACTATTTTCGAAGCCAAAGCAAATGCAGGAACATTTACACCAAGTATTTTAGGAGGCGGACGCTATGATGATTTAACGGGTATTTTTGGATTAAAAGGCTTGTCAGGAGTTGGAATTTCGTTTGGTATTGATAGAATTTATGATGTGATGGAAGAGTTAACTTTATTTCCTGAATCAGTCAATAAAGTTTCGACGACAAAAATATTATTAGCCAACTTTGGAGAATCTGAATTAATGCACTGTGTAGGATTAGTATCAAAATTAAGAGCTGCGGGTATTAATGCCGAAGTATATCCAGATGTGGTGAAAAAAATTGCCAAACAATTTGAGTATGCTGATAAAAAACAAATTCCTTTTGTTGGAGTTGTTGGTGGCAACGAAATGGTAAACAATACCGTAATGTTAAAAAATATGGTAACAGGTACGCAGGAAGAAGTTAATTTTGAAAAATTGGTGAAGGCTTTAAATAACTAAACTCTCACGCCAATAATTAAAATATCATCCACTTGATCTAATGATCCTTTCCATTGAATCAATGTAGTTAACAATAATTCTTTTTGTTCTTGCATTGATAAACTAATATTTTTCTGCAATATTTCTTTTAGATGTTTATACTTAAACTTTTTACCTTTTGCACCTCCAAATTGATCCGCATATCCATCCGTAAATAAATAAACCGTATCACCTTTTTGCAAATCAAAACTATGAGACGTATAGCTTTTTAAAGCGCCTTCATGCTTACTTACTGGCATTTTATCTGCTTTAAACTCTATCAATTCGCCATTTCTAATAATCCAAAGCGGATTATTAGCCAATGCAAAATTTAATAAACCATATCTATTTGGTGTGGCACTAGAAAAATCAAATGCACACAATACACAGTCCATTCCATCTTTAGAATTTTCAGTACCAGTAGGATTTAAAGCCTTGATAATTTCTTCTCTTTGAGCATTTAATATATCTGATGGCTCAATAATATTTTTACCAATTACATTCTCGCTTAAATAACTAATATTTAACAAACTCATAAATGCTCCTGGTACACCATGTCCAGTGCAATCTGCCGCTGTCATATAAAATCTTTGATTATGAGATACTGCCCAATAAAAATCTCCACTAACAATATCTTTAGGTTGATACAAAATAAAATATTCTGACGCACCAATAAAATTGTTTTTATTATTTGACAATAAATTCAAATTAATATACTCTTCGCTTGTTAGCATTGCTTGTTGTATACTTTTGGCATAATGAATACTATCCAAAATTTCTTTTTGTTTGATTTCAATAATTTGCTTTTGATACTCTGCTGTTTCTCTTCTACTATCAGCTAATTCACGTTGCCTATCCACTTCAGTTTTTTGCAATTCAATAATATATTTTTGTTTACGAGTAATCCTAAATCTATTATAGGTAAAAATTAAAAAAATGGCAATAAATCCAATACTGGCATACAATACATTTCTTAATGATTTTTCTTGTTTAATTTGATAATTAAACCCTTTCCGCTCTTCACTTACCCTAATACTATCTGCAATTATTTTTTTATCATATGCATACTGAAATGCTTTTTGAATAGATGCTTTTCTATTGACATCATTAGTCATACTGTCAGCCATTTGCTTGTAGAGCTGATGCATTTCAAAAGCTGATTTATAATCACCTTTTTTCGAATATATTTTACTTAATAAATTACTTGAATTACTAATAAGTTCTGGATACCCAAGTTCCTGTCCGTAAATCAAGGCCTGTTTTGCGTTTAAAAGAGCTTCGCTGGTTTTCCCTGCTTCTAAATACGCTCTACCAAGACCAATGTAGGATTGTGTTATTCCTTGCTTATCTTTTGTTTCAAGTTGTATTTCTAAACTCTTATTAAAACAGTCTAATGCTTTGCTTATTTCTCCATTTTTTTGATAAATAGAACCTATGTTTTTTAATATGTTTGCTATTCCTTGCTTCGCCTTAAGTTTTTCGTACAAATTCAAACTCATTTCATAATAAAACATCGCTTTTTTATCATTTCCTTTATTTTGATAAACTAACCCAAGATTATTGAACGATCTGGCGATACCACTCTCATCAGCTATTTCCTTTTGAATGATTAAACATTTATTAAAACAAGCTAATGCTTTATCTAATAACCCTTGATTTTTATATATAGCGCCAATATTATTTAAACAAATAGCCACTGCTTTTTTATCATCAAGTTCTTCTTGAATTTTTAAACTTTGATGATAATAATCCAATGCTTTTAAAATATCTCCCTTATTGCGATAAATAGCGCCTATATTATTTAATGAATAAGCTATACCTTTTTTATCTTTGATATCTTTCTGTATTCCTAATCCTTTGTTAAAGCATAAAATAGCTTTATCAATTTCTCCTTTTTGATTTGCTAAGAATCCAGCATTATTAAAAGAATTTGCAAGATTTTTTAAATAAAAAATACGAAGAGAGCCATCTTTACTAATTACCTTTAAATTTTTTTCGCAGATATTTTTTACTTGCTCATTATAAGTGGGCCAAATTTTATCATCAGCTTCTTCATCAATCATTTCATTTAAAATATTACAGCTGATGGTATCGTGCGTTGCTGATTTTAGAGCCAATTTTAAGGAATCAATTTTTTGAGCTCTCAATAACAATTGAGAAAACATCAAAACGCCTATAAAAAATAAATATATCCTCATTTACTAGTCTAAATTCCAACAATTGTAATTGTGCCAATTTACAATTAGTTTCTTTTTGAAAAAATCTAAGTTAAACAAAAAAACCTCCAAATGTTATTTGGAGGTTTTTTTAATACATTTTTTAGAAAAATAAACTACTCTGCTAAAACAATCACTTTGTTTTTGAACACTTCCACTACTCCACCTTTTACTTCAAAAGTATGAGCGGTATTGTTTTCTTCAATTATCTCAATGTTGCCTTTTTTCAAAGTTGCAATCATTGCCGCGTGATTATTCATTAATCCAAAAGAACCCTCAGAACCAGGAAATACAGCTGATTTCACTTGTCCTTCAAATAATTTTTTATCAGGTGTTATAATTTCTAAATTCATTTTTACAATTATTAAGCGTCAGCTAAAATTTTCTTACCTTTTTCGATAGCTTCTTCAATAGAACCTACTAAGTTGAAAGCTGCTTCTGGATACTCATCCACTTTACCATCTAAAATCATGTTAAATCCTTTGATAGTATCTTCGATTGGAACTAACACACCTTTTAAACCTGTAAATTGCTCAGCTACGTGGAAAGGTTGAGATAAGAAACGTTGTACACGACGTGCACGGTGAACTGTTAATTTATCTTCCTCACTTAACTCATCCATACCTAAGATGGCAATGATATCTTGTAATTCTTTGTAACGTTGTAATGTTAATTTAACTCTTTGAGCACAATTATAGTGTGCATCACCAATAACAGAAGGAGTTAAGATACGAGATGTAGAATCTAATGGATCTACCGCTGGGTAAATACCTAACTCAGCAATTTTACGACTTAATACTGTAGTAGCATCTAAGTGAGCAAATGTTGTTGCTGGAGCTGGATCCGTTAAATCATCTGCCGGTACATAAACCGCTTGTACAGAAGTAATAGATCCTTTTTTAGTTGAAGTAATACGCTCTTGCATCGCACCCATCTCAGAAGCTAAAGTTGGTTGGTAACCTACCGCAGAAGGCATACGACCTAATAAGGCAGAAACCTCAGCACCAGCTTGAGTAAAACGGAAGATATTATCAACGAAGAATAAGATATCACGACCTGGACCAGTTCCATCTCCATCACGGAAATATTCAGCCATGGTTAATCCTGATAAAGCTACACGAGCACGTGCTCCTGGAGGCTCATTCATTTGTCCGAAAACCAATGTTGCTTTTGAATCTTCTAAAGCAGTTAAATCTACTTTAGATAAATCCCATCCGCCTTTTTCCATATCATGTTTAAACGCCTCACCGTATTTAATAACGTCTGATTCGATAAACTCACGTAATAAGTCATTTCCTTCACGAGTACGCTCACCTACACCAGCAAATACTGATAAACCAGCATAAGCTTTAGCGATGTTGTTTACTAACTCCATGATTAATACTGTTTTACCTACACCAGCACCACCAAACAAACCAATTTTACCACCTTTTGAATATGGCTCAATTAAGTCGATTACTTTGATACCTGTAAATAATACTTCTGATGAAGTAGATAAATCTTCGAAACGAGGAGCAGGGCGGTGAATAGATACACCATCGTCTTTTTTAACTGTATTGATACCATCAATCGCATCACCAACTACGTTAAATAAACGTCCTTTTACCTTATCACCAATTGGCATTTTGATAGCAGAACCTGTCATTTTAACTTCCATACCACGGCATAAACCGTCGGTACTATCCATTGAAATGGTACGAACCATATCTTCACCTATATGTTTTTGTACTTCCAAAATTAAAGGAGTTGAACCCGGACGGGCAATTTCCAATGCATCTAAAATACTAGGTAGTTTCCCACCGTTTAAATCAAAACTAACGTCCACTACGGGACCAATAACTTGAGCAATTTTACCAACTTGGTTAGACATGTTATGTGTATTTTTTAAATTCGGGTGCAAATGTAGGGTTTAAAGTTAAAAATGCAAAGCTAAAAGTGCATTTTAATCGAATAAAATGAGGTGATTTATTCACAATTTAGCTTTTACTGTTAACTAAATTAATATCGAGAAAAACAAAAAACAAGAACAAGAAGTTATTGAAATGGTTTTATTAAAAACATTTTAGTATTCATCATTTTTTAATAACAAACAATAAAAAACACAGTTGAGAGTATATAAAGCATATTTTTGTACATTAAACCAATGGAATTAAATTTTAAGATAACAAATAGATGCTTTTATTTTATTGCATTTTGTATTTCTTTTTTTGTTATAGTATTTCCTCCTGCAAATGTCATTTGCTACGATGTTTTTGGCTATTATATGTATTTGCCTTTAACATTTAAATATCACGATCTTACCATTCAAAATTACTCTACAATAACCGATATTTTAAACAACTATCAGGCAAGCGAAACATTTTATCAAGCAGTTAAATGGAACAATGGCAACTGGGTAATGCGTTATCCTATCGGATTATCTGTGCTTTTTACTCCATTTTATTTTATTGCTGATATTATTGCAAAATTTACTAACTATCCTTCGGATGGTTTTTCAAAACCTTATCAATTAAGTATATTATATGGCTGTTTAATATATTCTATTATTGGTATTTATTTTGTAAAAAAAATATTAATTCAATTTTTTGACGATAAAACTTCAGCTATTACCTTGTTTTGCATTGCATTGGGTACCAATTATTTTTTTCATGTAAGTATGCATGGCCAAGGAGCCATGTCGCATAATCTTTTATTTAGTATTTATGCAATCATCACTTATTTAACTATTAAATGGCATCAATCATACGACGTTAAAACAATAAGTTTGCTAGCCATTTTTATTGGAATTTCGGCACTGTGTAGACCTTCAGAAATCATATCGATATTAATTCCATTATTGTATGGTATAAGTAATGTTGCAAGTTTGAAAGAAAAAATTAAACTATTACTAAAATTAAAAAAACAAATATTTATATTTTCGGCTATTGTTGTTGCTGTTGGCTTTATTCAGCTTAGTTATTGGAAATATTCTTCCGGAAAATTTGTTATAAATCCATATGGATCTGGAAATCCAGGTGAGGGACTTGAATTATTTCATCCTCACATTTTAGAAGTTTTAATTAGTTTTAGAAAAGGTTGGTTTATTTATACACCTATAATGTTATTTACAATGTTTGGCTTTTGGCACATGTATAAATTAAACAAACAATTATTTACTCCAGTTTTTATATATTTTCTTGTAAATTTTTATATTGTTTCAAGTTGGTCGTGTTGGTGGTATGGCGCATGCTTTGGAGTTAGAAGTTTAATACCAAGTTATGCAGCGTTAAGCATTCCATTTGGCTATTTTACATTAATGATACTAAAACATAAATTAAAATTTATTTTTATGGGATTATTTATGTTTTTTATAGCCTTAAACTTGTTCCAATCATGGCAAATGCATGCTGGCATTATGGATTCTACAAACATGTCGAAAGCGTATTATTTTTCTACTTTTTTACAAACTTCACCGCCAACCAAGGAACAGAAAAAAACACTTTTAATTGGAAAATTTAGTAATGGTATTGAGCTATTTACAAAAGAAGACTCTCTAACACACACACTTAATTATGCCAAAATTATAAATTTTGAAGTAACCCAAGAAAATATCAAGCCACGATATCTAACAAATAATATTTATCACTCTGGTTCTTACAGCTACCAAACTGATTCGATAAATACAGAAAGTCCTGCTATTGAAATAATGGTTAAAGATATTACTAATAAATCATATACATGGATAAAGGCTAGTATTTGGTTATATACCTCTAGCGTGATAGATAGCAGTAATAGCTATTTTTCTATTGAATTAAAACATAAAGGATGGCCATTTAAACCAAAAAAGCACTACATTACTAGTGGAAACTGCAAAAAAAATCAATGGAATAAACTGGAGTATTATTATTTAATTCCAGATGATTTACGAAGCAAAAAAGATAAAATTTCAATTTTATTTAAAAATAATAGCAAACAAGTTATTTATATTGATGACATCTTGTTAGAGTCGTATGAACCAATACATGATAAATCTGTATTTTAAAATCACTTTCGATTCACCAAATCTACAACTAACTCTGGAGGTCTTCCAATAACGGCTTTATAGCCATCTATCACAATTGGTCGTTCAATCAATATAGGGTTTTCAATCAAAATTTGAATCCATTCCTCATTTGTAAAGGTTTTGTTTTTAAATTTTTCTGAAAAAATCACAATTGATCAGGAGTAAAAATAGTGTATTTATTTGATTGTTTAATAATAAGATATGGACCCGGATCAAAGGAATTAATAATGGTAGTATCAATAATAATTTGTGATTTTTTTATCAATGTAATCTTAATATCATTGTTTATTCTTTTTAAAATATCTTTATTAAACTGAAGATTAGATTTACTTAAATAAAACAATTTGTATTTAATAGATTTTATTCCAACGTCTTCATTAAATAGTTCCATTGCTTTTTCAATACAAGGTGAACAATTTTTATGAGTAAATATTAATGTATACTCTTTTGGTTCAGGATTTTTTAAAAAAAATAAACTAAAAACCAAGCTAATTAGTTGTAAATTCATAAACTGCATATTGGTATTTACATTTTAAATTCAACAATAAATTCTTTGATTTTTTTATATATTTTTCAAGAGTATACTTTTTGTTTGGTGTTATTTTATTAAAACTAAAAACAACTAATTTGTTATTTATAAAATAATAATAATTTCCAAATCTTAAATAAGGATTAATATTTTCAAAAGTAAATGGCTTTGCTTTAGAATCAAAATACGCAAAAGAATCATCTATATTCTCTTTAAATATTGAAATTTTATTATTCTTAATTTTTAAAATATCAATTTTTGAATCTTCATAATGATAAATATTTTGGTCAATAGTTGGCGATTTTCTAATTGAAAAATTAACCATCAACAATGTGTCATTTAAAAACTGAACATCAAAAATCCTAGGAGTAGATGCTAAATAATACCCAACCGAATCGAAATTATAATATTCAATTTTGTTATTAATATGGTTTACAATATTTGTATCAATACCTATGTTTTTTTTAAAAAAAGTCTCTTTACCAGTTTCTAAATCTATACAACTTAAATTATAATTAATATTATCACTTACTACCAAATTTTTGCCTTGCACATCATATCTATTCTGTATTTCAGGATTAATATATCCTGCCCTAGGACATGTATTGTAATAATTTTTTATATGTATTACACTCAGGCTATTACTATTATATAAAAAAATAGTAGATTTAACTTTTTGTTTTGTGTCTGGTGGGTTATTAAAAAGTAAAACTAACGAATCGTTTATATGCTTGAAATCGTCATAAAGAATCGTGTCATTAATTACAAATTTTTCATCAAACTTGTAACATTGTTTGCTGTTTTTATTTGAAAATCTATAAATGGTATTTTGAAAATCGATATAAAAATTATTACTAAAAAATCTTACATTAGTAAACCCATATTTTTTCAATAATTCATATTCCTTATTTTTCATAATATATTTAAAAGTATCCAGTTCTAAAAAAATACTTTCTTGATTGTTATTTTTTGTATTGATATAATTAATGCAAAAATTCTTCTGAAAATTTGTTTCGTAAAAAAATACCTTATCGTCTCCTTTAAAATAAGCAGATTCTGACAATATTTTATAGGGATTTGAATTAAAATTTACTACAAAACTACTTTTTTTTAATGGCATTAGTTCGATTAGCCTAGTTTGTGAATTACACTTAAAGCCAACAATAAAAAAACAGAGCAGATATATAAAATACCTGCTCTGATTTATGTAATACTTTTTATTTTTATTCATTCTAATCAAAAGTAATGACATTAGGTTGTAATTCAAATTGTATTTCAGCTAAATTTTCGGCCAATGTATTATTTACAGCAACTGTATAGTCCATATCTTGTTCATTAATTTTAACTAATTTTGCTGTTAATACTTTTCTTGTTCCATCAGGCAATAAATACGTGCGATTAATTACAATTTCCTTATTTTTAGTTTCATTAAGATTTTTATTTGCTTGAGAAAATGACTCTAAAATAAAATCTTTTTGGTAAACAGGCAAAGATTCGTTGGGTGTAGGAACATAAAGACTAGTTCCGCAAGCACAAATAAAAGGACAACTTAGTGTTCCTGGATCCAAGCATTTTTGAATTGAAAGTAATCCTCCCAATTGATTGTCAACAATTTTTTTAAAACCTCTAGGGCCTTTGTTTTTAATGTTTAAAATGTGAATTAATGCGCCTTGTGAAGAATTTGCAATTGCTAGAAATGCAATAATTGATAGTAATTTTTTCATAATATAGTATTTTTAAGTTTATAATAATACAAAAATAAATGAAATAGTGATAATAAAACTTCACATCTTATTCTCATTTTGAGTAAATTTGTTTTATTAATTTAATACAAGTATGGAATTAGGGAAATCAATTAGAAAAATACGTGAATATAAAAATTTAACTCAAGAGTATGTTGCTTCTGAAATTGGTGTATCACGTAAATGGTATTCTCAATTAGAAAATGATGGGCAAGAAATAAAACAAGAAAGATTAGAAAAAATAGCGAAAGTGCTAGATGTTTCAATTGAAGATATTGTAAATTTTAATAGTAAGCAATTTTTACAATCTACTTTTAAAGATAATTCCACAAACAATGGGGTTGTTTTTTCCATCAAAGAAGATAATTTTGAGCAACAAAAGTCTCTATACGAAAAACTACTTAATGAAAAAGATTTAAGAATTAACGTTTTAGAGAAATTAATTGAAAGTATAGAAAACAAATAGCGTCAATTTTCACTCATTTCTTCCTGTTAACTAAGTCAATTACTAAATCAGGAGGCCTGCCAACAATGGCTTTATAGCCATCAATCACAATGGGTCTTTCAATTAAAATTGGGTTTTCAATCAAAATCTGAATCCATTCGTCATTTGTAAAGGTTTTCCCCTTAAATTTTTCCAAAAAAACAGCTTCTTTTTTTCGAACTATATCAAAAGCCAGTAATCCTAATTTATCTAAAATATTCTTTATTTCCTTTTTAGTTGGAATGTTCTTTAAATACTCAATTATTTCAATTTCACATCCTTCATCTTGCAGCAATTTTAAAGCTTCTCGGCTCTTTCCGCATCTTGGATTGTGTAATATTTGTACTTTTTTCATGTTGTAAAATTTAATAGGAACACGGATTATGCGGATTAAGCTGATTTATACAGATTTTAAATTATTACCACTTGTACAAAAAAAAATCCATTTTAATCTGTTGAATCCGTTTGATCTGTGGTTCAATTTTAATGATTTATTTCCTCTTTCCCTGGCTCATTAAAAAGGTTTTCAAAAGTTCGTCTATATTCCCATCTAAAACACTTTCGGCATCGGTAATTTTTAATTCAGTTCTGTGATCATTCACCATTTTGTATGGATGCAAAACATAACTTCTTATTTGACTTCCCCACTCGATTTTCATTTTTCCGTCTTCAACGGCATCGCGAGCTTCATTTCGTTTACGCATTTCTAGTTCATATAACTGAGAACGTAACATTTGCATGGCTTTTTCTTTGTTTCCTAATTGTGAACGATCTACCTGACAAACTACAACAATACCAGTTGGTTTATGAGTTAATTGAACTTTAGTTTCTACTTTATTAACGTTTTGTCCACCCGCTCCACCACTACGTGATGTATGAATTTCAATATCATTCGGATGAATATTTATCTCGATTGTATCATCAACTACAGGATACACATAAACCGAAGCAAAAGAGGTATGACGTTTTGCGTTACTATCAAAAGGACTAATTCGCACCAAACGATGTACGCCGTTTTCGCCTTTTAAATTGCCATAGGCATAATCACCATCTATTTGTATAGATACTGATTTAATACCCGCTACATCGCCATCTTGTCTGTCGAGTTCTGACAATTTAAAGCCCTGCTTTTCTGCCCACATCATATACATCCGTTCAAGCATACTTGCCCAATCGCAGCTTTCTGTTCCGCCTGCACCTGCATTAATTTGCAACACACAACTTAAAGCATCGTCAGGCGAATTGAGCATGTTTTTAAACTCCACATCATCCAGTATTTTTAAAGCAGCAAGATATAACTCTTCGGCATCAGCTTCAGAGGCATCTCCACTTTTAAAAAAATCATACATAGTATCTAAATCATCTATAGCAGAAGTGAGTTTATCATAAGATGACACCCACGATTTACGTGATTTAACTTCTTTTAAAACGGCTTCTGCTTTTTTTGAATCAGTCCAAAAATTTGGATCAAGAGTTTTTTCTTCGAGTTCTCTTAGCTCGTGACTTTTCTTATCATAGTCAAAGAAACCCCTTCAGAGCGATATGTCGTTCGTGAAGGTCCTTTAGTTGGTCTGTTGTAAACATAAGGTAAAGGTAAAATTAATTATTGAATTATGACCAACTGATCAAGTCGATTTTGTAGATTTATTTACCTGTGTCATTTGCTAGATTTGAGTGGAATCCGTCGTATTTTAAAAACAAGATATAACAGATTATCATTACCATACCAAACTGAAACAATCCCATGCCAAAAGCAATTAGCAAATGCTGCATAATTCCAAATGAAAATAAATAAATTTTACACGGACGAAACCATACCAAAAAAGCGAAAGATAACTGATAAGCAATTGTAACGTATGTTAACACTAACGTTATTGAATAAGGAATAGAAACCAATAAGGAATTAGAAAATTCCGGTATTTGAAAAGTATGATAAATAGCTTCTCCGCTTGTCCATGAATCGTCTATCACTTTATAATATCCTGCTAAAAAATAGGCCAAACACACTTGCAACTTAATTGCTAATAAAGCTGTATTATGCAAGGCTGTTTTTATATCATTCCACAGTAAATTTTTAGACACTTGAGGAATAAAAAAAATATTAAAAAATAATAGTTGGTTTAATAAATAATCACCTGCAGTTAAAGTTGGATACAAAAAACTAGTAAGATTCATAACCAAAAACCATAAAATAATACTAGAGATATAATTAGATTTTTTAAGAAGGCCTATTATTGAACATGCAGCTACACTAAAAATAAAAACAAATATTAATAAAACTGAATAATGATTGTTAAGAAAAAATACCGAATCAACAATTGGATTAATATGCTTTACCTGATGATAAATAAATCTCTCTTCAGAAAACAAAGCTTTAAATTGAAATAAATATACAAACACCTTGTATAATAAAAACCAGTATAATACATTTCTAAACCAGCCTATCTCTTTAAGCTGTTTATTGAAACTAAACAAATATGTGGCTAGCTTATTCAATTTAATTAATAATCAGTGATTGAAAGTAATATGCTTTTGTTTTGGCTTTATTAATCGACACTAATAGCAATTCATAATCTATAGCGGTATCAAGGTCATACTCTAATTTTAAATACTTTTCAATTTCAAATTGTAACACTTTAAATTCATTATTACTCGGCCTATTATTAAAAATACACGATTCTTTACCATCTAACGAGTTCAATTCGTAAATCAAAGAATTAGAAAGTAATAACACTCTAGCTTCATTCCCTAATAATCTATTTTGTTTATGGTCAACAATTTCTCTACTTAATATATCTTCCCAATTCGAAAATTCTTTGTTCGTTCTATATCTTACAAATAATTTTCTCTCTTCATTTGGCGCAGGAACAAATAAATTCCAGTTTTGATGAAAAACAGGGTAGACATACAGATTATTTAGAAAGTTTAGTTTTGCATTATGAATTTTAAGGGATGCGCAATAAATAAAAACCATCACAAAATGAAAACACAAAGTCAAAGCTAAAATGATAGCAAAAAGGCCTTTAGCAGCTTGATTCATATTTTATTTTATTAATTGAGATAACAAAACAAATGTAACTAAAACAAAAAAACAAAAAAATGTGAATTTTAAGGTTACTTTTACCTGTCTATGGTATAAATACATACATTTGCAACCTTAAAAATAAATATATAAATGAAAACATTAAAATTAGTAGCAGTTGCAGCAGTTATAGCTGTATCAAGTTTATTTACCATTTCTTGTGGTGGTTCCGAAAAAGAAGCAAATCCTTTAGCAGACAGTTTATCGTCGGTAAATGGCGAATTAAATGGTCAATTATCTGAAAAAGAAGCTGCTTTGCAAGAATTTGTAAGTTCCTTTAATGAAATCCAAGATAATTTAAACGCAATTAAAGAAAAAGAAAAAATTGTAACCGCTAGTTCTAAAAGTGGGGATGTAAAAAGCAAAGAAGAATCAATTAAAGAAGATATTCAAGCTATTTATGACTTATTAGCAAAAAACAAAAACCGTATTGGATCATTAAGTAAAAAATTAAAGAATGCTAATTCAAAAATTGCTGGTTTAGAGGAAATGATTGCAAATTTACAAGCACAAATTGATGCTAAAGATGGAGAAATTGCTGAGTTAAAATCTCAGTTAGAAGCAAAAAACATCGAATTGAGCAATATTGTTATGAATTTAGAAGCCGTTGAAGAAGAAAGTTCAGCAAAAACTGAAAAACTAAACACTGTTTACTATGCTTTTGGTACATCTAAAGAATTAAAAGAAAAAAATGTCATTACTAAAGAAGGTGGATTTATTGGAATGGGTAAATCAACTAAATTAAAATCAGATTTTAATAAAGATTATTTTACTAAAATTGATGCGTCGCAGGTAACATCTATTAATATTGGTGCTAAAAAAGCAAAAATCATTACAACACATCCTTCTAGCTCATATAAATTAGTTGGAGAAAAAACAGTTGAGAAAATTGAAATTTTAAACTCAGAAGATTTCTGGTCAAGTTCAAAATATTTAGTAATTATTACTGAATAGTATACCAAAATAATACAGAAACACCTAAAAGCCTAATCTAAACCGATTAGGCTTTTTTGTTGTTGCTCAGTATTGCTCATCTTGTTTTTGAAAATTTAGGGAATTTATTTTTCAATTTTATATCTATTACTTAGCGTTAACAAACACGTAAAAACATGAAAAAAACACTACTCATTATTTCAACATGCATAGCATTATTTAGCCAAGCTCAACCATTTCCTGTTGGGAGAATGACTATCAATTTTAAAGATGCCTCAAGAACAGGAGGCTCAGCAGCTAGTGCAACAATTACAGTTCCTACTGGAGGTACAGGTAGATCAATTGGTACACAAATGTTTTATCCTGCAACTACCGCAGGTAATAACACTTCTGCAGCAACGGGACAGTTTCCTGTAGTAGTTTTTGGTCATGGTTTTGTAATGGCAGCTAGTGATTACACAAATGTTGCTAATCGTTTAGCAAGTTTAGGTTATATTGTTGCGCTTCCTCGCACCGAAAATGAAGGGCCTATTCCTTTTCCAATACCAGACCATGCTCAATTTGCAGCTGATATTGCTTTTTTAGCTGGTGCCGTTCAAACATTAAACACCACAACAATTACTTCATTAAGTTCTTTTAATGGCAAAGTCACTAATAAATCGGCTATTGGAGGCCATTCAATGGGCGCAGGCTGCGCATACATTGGAGCTCAAAATAACAGTACTTTAACTTGTTTATTTAACATGGCTGCTGCAACATCTAATACTGCTAGCGCAACTAATTCTTCTACAGCTGGTGCTGGTTTAGTGACGGTTCCTACATTGGTTATCTCTGGCGAAAAAGATAAT
The DNA here is from genome assembly GCA_044238845.1 of Bacteroidia bacterium. Classification (GTDB taxonomy): domain Bacteria; phylum Bacteroidota; class Bacteroidia; order B-17B0; family Aurantibacillaceae; genus UBA4416. The sequence goes on along the minus strand of JBIICN010000022.1, from coordinate 4,924 downwards.
GTAGCGGATACAGCTGTTCAAAACAACCATTATAACCCAACCGCTTCAGCAATAAAGTTTCATGTTATTATTAAAGATGTTACTCACTGTGATTTTGGAAATGGAACTAGTGGTACTTGTACCATTGGACAAGCCGCTTGCAGTGGAGCTGGTTGTAATGCCACTATGTTTGCTAGATATATGAGCTACCTTGAACCTTTTTTAGATAATCTATTAAAAAATGATTGCGCTGCTGGTAATACATTTATGTCTTTAATTCAAAATCCATCAGCAGATCGAGTTGGCAGAAAAATTACTGGTACACTAGCTTGCACTACAACAGGAATTCAAAATCATAATTTCAATCAACAATTTTCAATCTACCCAAATCCAACCAAAGGAAAACTAGATATTGCATTTCACACAGAAATTAAATCTGCTGTATTATTTGAACTATATGATATATCAGGAAGATTAGTTTTAACCTCAACTCAAAATATTGATAATAGCGCGGAAATGAAAAAAGAATTAAATTTAGAAAATTTAGATAATGGTTCTTATATTCTATATGTTCGACAAAATGAATTTAAAACAGCTTACAAGATAATAAAACAATAATTTACACTAAAAAACTTACTATAGAAAAGGTTCTCGCACGAGAACCTTTTCTATTTATGTATGTTTGATATCATAAAACTATATCACATGAAGTATTTCATTTTAATAATTTCCTTACTAAACATAAAAATATCTATTGCGCAATCCGATTCTATTATCAACCAGTTTAATATTAGAAAAAACACATTAAATCATAACGGCATGATAGTTTTATCATCATGGGCTGGAGCTAATATTATTGGAAGTGCTATAGGGTATGGAATAACTAATAATTATGAAGAAAAAGAATTTTATCTCATGAATGCTTCTTGGGGAATTGTGAATTTAGGAATTGCCTTACCTGGCTTATTAGCAAAAGAAAAAACATCCACTACAATTTATGATTTGCAAAAAAACCAAACTAAAATTGAAAAGCTTTTTCTAGCTAATGCCGTTTTAGATGTAGCCTATATTTCTGGTGGTTTTTATTTAAAAGAATATAGTAAAAATCAAACTGACATAAAAAAACAAGAACGATTTAATGGCTTTGGGAATTCTGTGATTATCCAAGGAGCAGGTTTAATGATATTTGATTTAGCAATGACTATTTTAAATAATCGCAACCGTAAAAAACACCTAGATCCTTTCTTAAAAAAAGCAAGCATTTCATTTTCTGGAAACTATATTAAATTAGGTTATAGATTTAATTAATTCCGTTAATCAAAGATTACGACCAATAAAATAAATCAAGTTAAATGCATGTAATTTTATTTACCTTTATAACATGGAACCCATAATAGAGCTAATAGACATTAAGAAAGAATATAAAATTGGTACTGAAGAAATTCAAGCACTAAGTGGAGTAACACTCAATATTTTTAAAAATGAATATGTTGCCCTAATGGGTCCAAGTGGAAGCGGTAAATCAACTTTAATGAATATGTTAGGTTGTTTAGATTCACCTACTTCAGGCGAGTATATTCTAAATAATTTAGCGGTTGCCCAAATGACTGATAATGAACTAGCAGAAGTTAGGAATAAGCAAATTGGATTTGTTTTTCAAACCTTCAACTTATTACCTCGCTCCACTACTTTAGAAAATGTGATGTTGCCATTGGTTTATGCTGGCATTGAAAAAAGTAAGCGACAAGAAATGGCAACCAAGGTGTTAGAACAAGTTGGATTAGGTAATCGAATGAGTCACCGTCCTAATGAATTATCTGGTGGTCAACGGCAACGGGTTGCTATTGCTAGAGCCTTAGTAAACAATCCAGCTATTATTTTAGCGGATGAGCCTACAGGAAACCTAGATAGTAAAACCTCTGTGGAAATTATGGGTTTATTAGAAGATATTCATAAAAATGGTAATACCATTATCTTAGTAACACACGAAGAAGATATTGCGGCTCATGCACATCGCATTGTTAGGTTAAAAGATGGTAAAGTAGAATCGGATAATAAAAACACTGCCATTACTACTTACAAATCGAGAATAGAAAATTACAATTAAGATTCTCTTTAATAAATAAAAAATCCCGCTTCGATGGAAGCGGGATTTTTTATTCCATAATCATCAATAAACTTACTCTTTAATTAATTTAATAACCTGTTGTTTACCATCTAAGATTACTTTTACAAAATATAACCCATTAGATTGGTTTTGAATATCTAAATTATGTTTACCTGCTTCCATTCTTTCTGCAATAACTGTTTGTCCTAAAGCATTTGTGACTGTAACCTGAGAACTCGAATTTAAGTCAATAGTAAACAAACCATTGTTTGGATTAGGATAAACAGAAATTAAAGATGTTTCATTTGCAATTAATGAAACAATTCCAGTACATAAACTTACATCTTGTGTAATAGTTGCTGCATTTACACAGCCGTTAACATCCGTTCCATCAACTGTATAGGTTGTTTGAACTGTTGGAGTTACTGCAATATTAGGCATTGTTTCAGTTGTACTCCACGTATAGGAATTTGCTCCTGTAGCTGATAAAGTTGCTGTTTCGCCTGAACATAACAATGTATTATTTGTAGTTGCTATTATCGTTGGTAAAGAATTAACGGTTATTGTAATGCTCGTTGCAGCTTCGCATCCATTATCATCACTTACTGTATAAGTATTGGAACTAACATTAGTAGTAAATGTTCCTGCTCCTGTATATGGTGATGTACCGTCTGTTACGCTTACCGTAATAGTTGCAATACTACCAACACAAATAGCCGTTGACGACACTGATGATGTTACATTTAAAGCAGTTGGTTCTGTTACTGTAACACTAGTAGTAGCTATACATCCATTATCATCAGTTACTGTATACGTTTCAGTTCCTGCTAACGCGGTAAATGTTCCAACTCCTGCGTAAGCTGTTGTTCCGCCTGTAGCAGTTACTGTTACTGTACTTACTCCGCCGTTACATAAAATCGAAGAGGCAACAGCATTAGCTGATAAAACAGCTGGTTCAGAAATAGTGACACTTGTTGTTACAGAACAAGAATTAGCATCAGTTACTGTATACGTTTCAGTTCCTGCTAAAGCAGTAAATGTTCCAACACCAGTGTAAGATGTTGTTCCGCCTGTAGCAGTTACTGTTACTGTACTTACTCCGCCGTTACATAAAATCGAAGAGGTAACAGCATTAGCTGATAAAACAGCTGGTTCAGAAATAGTGACACTTGTTGTTGTAGAACAAGAATTAGCATCAGTTACCGTATACGTTTTTGTTCCTGCTAAAGTAGTAAATGTTCCAACGCCTGTGTAAGCTGTTGTTCCGCCTGTAGCAGTTACTGTTACCATACTTACTCCGCCGTTACATAAAATCGAAGAGGCAACAGCATTCGCTGATAAAACAGCTGGTTGTGTAATAGTTACTCCTTTAATGCTTGTACATCCATTAGCATCAGTCACAGTTACTGTTCTTACACCGGCTGTTTGACCAGTTGTTACTGATGTTGTTTGTGCACCACTCCATAAATAAGTATAAGGGCTTGATCCACCACTAGCTGTTACTGTGGCTGCTCCTGTTGAATTACCAAAACATAATACATTGGTTACGGCTGTTGATGTTGTTATGCCAGAGGCTGGTTGGGTGATATTGAATGTTTGTGTTCTTGTACAAGAGTTAGCATCGGTTACGGTGCATGTCCATGATCCTGCTGACAAACCAGTTACGCTTGGTGTTCCATCTCCAGTTGGATTACCTGGTGTCCAGTTATAGCTATATCCGCCTGCTCCGCCACTTGCGGTGTTGATGCTTGCTGATCCGTTACTTCCTCCATTACAGGAAATGTTTGTTTGGGATGCTGGTGTTGCTACTAATGCAGTTGGTTGAGTGATATTGAATGTTTGCGATGTTGTGCAAGAGTTAGCATCGGTCACCGTACAAGTCCAAGTGCCAGCAGTTAAACCTGTTACACTTGCTGTTCCATCACCTGTAGGATTACCAGGCGTCCAGTTATAGGTATATCCGCCTGCTCCGCCACTTGAAGTGTTGATACTTGCCGCTCCATTACTTCCTCCGTTACATGAAATGTTCGTTTGTGAAGCAGGTGTTGCTACTAAAGCAGTTGGTTGAGTGATATTGAATGTTTGCGTTGTTGTACAAGAGTTAGCATCGGTTACGGTGCATGTCCATGATCCTGCTGCTAAACCTGTAACGCTCGTTGTTCCATCACCTGTTGGATTACCAGGGGTCCAGTTATAAGTATAACCTCCAGCGCCACCAGAAGCAGCATTAACAGAAGCTGCTCCGTTAGAACCTCCATTACAAGAAATATTAGTTTGTGATGCTGCATTTAAACTTATAGCAGTTGGTTGAGTGATATTAAATGTTTGTGTTGTTGTACAAGAGTTAGCATCGGTTACAGTACAAGTCCAAGTACCAGCAGTTAAGCCAGTTACAGAAACTGTTCCATCACCTGTTGGGGTCCCCGGTGTCCAATTATAGGTATATCCTCCTGCTCCGCCACTTGGGGTATTGATACTTGCTGCCCCATTGGTTCCTCCGTTACATGAAATGTTTGTTTGTGACGCAGGTGTTGCTACTAATAAAGTTGGTTGGGTGATATTGAATGTTTGTGTTGTTGTACAAGAGTTAGCATCGGTCACCGTACATGTCCAAGTACCAACAGTTAAGCCTGTTACTGAAGTTGTTCCATCACCTGTTGGATTACCAGGAGTCCAATTATAGGTATATCCTCCTGCTCCGCCTGTTGGTGTATTAATACTAGCAGCTCCATTACTTCCTCCGTTACAGGAAATATTAGTTTGTGAAGCAGGGGTTGCTACTAATGCAGTTGGTTGGGTAACATTAAATGTTTGTGTTGTTGTACAAGAGTTAGCATC
>JBIICN010000062.1:0-17950 GCA_044238845.1 Bacteroidia bacterium | reverse complement strand
AAGGTGTTACTTTAGGAGCGTTAAGTGTTAATAAAGGCATGGCTGAAATTAAACGACATCCAACTATCGAAAACGATGTTGTAATTTATGCTGGAGCTACAATATTAGGAGGTAAAACAGTGATTGGCAAAAATTCTACTATAGGCGGAAATGTTTGGTTAACAGAAAGTGTTCCAGCAAATTCAGTGGTATATCATAAACCTCAATTAAACGTTGAACAATCAAAATAAATTATGGCAACTCTTTTAGATTTTATAGGGAATACTCCTTTAGTTGAATTAAATGTTATTAATAAAAATAAAAACGTAAAGCTGTTAGCGAAATTAGAGGGACATAATCCTGGTGGAAGCGTAAAAGATAGAGCAGCATATGGCTTAATCAAAGGAGCTATTGAAAGAGGCGATATTAAGCCTGGCATGAAATTAATTGAAGCGACCAGTGGCAACACTGGCATTGCATTGGCAATGATAGCCCGATTAATGAATGTGGAAATTGAAATAGTAATGCCTGAAAATGCTACACGAGAGCGTGTACTTACTATGAAAGCATTTGGAGCTATAGTTACGTTAACTCCGGAAAGTGTTGGAATGGAGGGCGCTATTGATTATGCTGAAAGTAAAGTGAAACAAGGTGGCTATTTAATGCTTAATCAATTTGCAAACGAAGATAATCCTATGATGCATTACAAAACAACTGGACCTGAAATTTATATAGATACTCATGGTACAGTTACTCATTTTGTTTCTGCTATGGGAACAACGGGTACTATTATGGGAGTATCTAAATATTTAAAAGAACAAAATTCAAATATTCAAATAATCGGCGCGCAACCCAAAGATGGTGCTAAAATTCCTGGAATCCGCAAATGGCCTGTGGAATATTTACCTAAAATTTTTGATAGAAATCGTATTGATCAAATAGTAGAAGTTTCTGAGGATGAGGCAAGAATTATGGCTCAGAGATTAGCTAAAGAAGAAGGGGTATTTGGAGGAATGAGCAGTGGTGGCGCTGTGGCTATTGGTTTAAAAGTTGCTGAGACTTTAAAGGAAGGAGTCATTGTTTGTATTATTTGTGATCGCGGGGATCGTTACCTTTCAACGGATTTATTTGAATAATAATTGCTTCTCTATTTTTATTTTAACGGAGTTGCTTTCTAATTTCGTCTTTTAGTAGAGTTATGTCAATATGATTGGCATCCACAATGATATCTGCTTGGTTATAAAAAACTTCTCGAATTTTTAATAGATGTTCAATATAGAGTAACATTTCCTCATTATTTTTATCTTTAATTAAAGGTCTATTTATTTTAGCCTGACTGAGCCTTATGAGTAATTCTTGTTCCTTTAATTTAAGATAAATTAATAAACCATTAGATTTCATAAACTCAAGGTTATTATTAAAACAAGGTGTGCCGCCTCCTGTGGCAATTAATATTTTAGAGTGGTTTTGAGTACATTCCTTTAAAGCGTTAGTTTCAATGTTCCTAAATTCTTCTTCCCCCACATCTTTAAATAAATTTACAATAGATTGATTGTATTTATTAACGATATAGTCATCTAGATCGATAAAATCAAATCCTATTTCCTCAGCAATTCTCTTTCCTTCGGTTGTTTTTCCACAACCCATGAATCCACATATATAAAGTACTTTGTTTTTCATCATATAATTTATAAGTGCAATCAAATAGTATCTTTCAAGGAAAAATTTGAATGAAAGATAGCCTTGCAAATTTAAGAATTTACATGTAGCATAGATTATAAAATTGTTTCTAAAAGTCCCACTTTTTTAATGAGTCTTTCTGATTCAATAAAATTGAGGGTTTGTTGACCATCTGACAAAGCTTCTTCTGGTTTTTCATGAACCTCATAGATAACTCCATCGGCCCCTGATATTAAAGAAGCTAAAGCTAGTTTAGGTACATACTCTCTGATGCCAATACCATGAGATGGATCTGCAATAATTGGTAAATGAGATCTATCTTTTAAAATTTGAATGGCATTAATGTCAAATGTATTTCTATACATCGTTTCAAATGTTCGGATACCCCTTTCGCACAACAATAGTTTTTCGTTGCCTTTGCTAAAAATATATTCTGCGGAATTCAAGAGCTCCTCAATGGTTCCGCTTATTCCTCTTTTAATCATCACAGGTTTATCAATTTCTCCTAAAGCATCTAATAAATTATAGTTTTGCGAATTCCTTGCGCCAACTTGAAAAATATCTACGTATGGCATCATTTCTTCTATCTGGGATGTCTGCATAACTTCTGTGATAATTTTGATATTATGTGGTTTACATTTTTCGTGCATCATTCTTAAACCGTCAATCCCTAAACCTCTAAATGCGTATGGAGAACTTCGTGGTTTATAAACTCCACCACGCATAATTTTGATATTGTTATTTAAAAGATGTGTAATTATTTTAGAAACTTGTTCTTCGCTTTCAATAGAACATGGACCAGCCATGATACTTGGATTGCCATCTCCAATAATCACATCATCGCCTAAATCAATTTTTGTGTTTTCGGTTTTCCATTTTCGACTTACTAGTTTATAATTATCGGATACACGATGTATATCTTTCACGCCTTTTAAATGCCCAATTATTCGTATGTCAACATCATGTTTACCGATACTAATCAAATAATTTTCGAATTGAGTCTTGACTTGTGTTACAGAATAATTATTTACTTCTAATATTTTGAAAATTACCTGTAAGTCTTCTGTGTCTATGTTTTTATGTAATTGAATAATCATGTTTTGTTTTTTAATTGTTAGTTATTGTCAGTTCGAGCGTAGTCGAGAACTAGTGTTTTACTGTTGCTTCTCGACTACGCTCGAAGTGACAGTACTAATGTCATTTTTTATAGTTGTTATAAATTCAGGAATATCTTTTTGTAAATCAGTTGAGTTTCCAAGTAGTTTAACAAAAGAAGAACCTATAATAGCACCATTAGCCAATTCGCAGGCCTCTTTAAATTCTTTCTGACCTTTAATGCCAAATCCAATTAAAATTTTATTTTTTAATGGTAAAGAAGTAATTGATTTTAATGGCTCGAATAAATTATCTGTTGTTGTTTTGAAATTTCCTGTAGTTGAATTGGATGACACTAAATACAAGAAGCCAGTACTTTTATTGTCAATCAATTCAATACGTTTTATTGGAGTTTCTGGACTAATAATCAAAGCAATTTTGATATTGTATTTTTCAGCTAATGGTTTGTGAGTCTTATCAAATTCATCTAAGGGCAAGTCTGGTAATATCACTCCATCAATTCCAACTTTATGACAGGACTCATAAAATGCTTCTACACCATATTGCATCACAGAATTCAAATAACCCATTAATAAGATGGGTAATTGTGTAACTGTTCGTAAGGTTTTTAATTGTTCAAATAAAACTTTCAGAGTCATTCCATTATTTAAAGCAGTCATGCTGCTTTGTTGAATAATAGGACCATCAGCAATTGGGTCAGAAAAAGGAATGCCTATTTCTAATAAATCCACATCGGTTGTATCTAATATTTTAATAATTGAAAGAGTGTCGTTTATATTTGGGTAACCAGCTGTTAAAAATATGGAGAGAATGTTCTTTTCCTTTCTCTCGAATAAAGTATCAATTCTATTTTGCATAATCGTTATCTTTTAAATAGTTTATATAAGTAGTTAAGTCTTTATCGCCCCTACCAGAAAGATTTACAACAACGGTATCTGTCTGTTTGAAATTAATTTTATGTAATGCCGCTAAAGCATGCGCACTTTCCAAAGCTGGAATAATACCTTCTTTTTGAGTTAAGTTAATAACAGCATCCATAGCTTCAGCATCAGTTACATGCATATATTGTGCGCGTTTCACATCATGTAAAAACGAATGAATTGGACCAATACCCGGATAATCTAAACCTGCAGAAATACTATAAGGTTCTGTTATTTGTCCATCATCATTTTGCATTAAATACGTTTTACTTCCATGAATAATGCCTGGTTTACCAATTGTCAATGTAGCAGCGGTATGTCCTGTGTCAATTCCTTTGCCTGAGGCTTCTACACCAATCAATTGCACTTCTTCATTGTTTAGATAATGATAAAATGCCCCAGCAGCGTTGCTTCCTCCACCAACACATGCAATTACATAATCGGGATTTTCTTTTCCTACTTGTTGCAATAACTGACTTTTCATTTCATGACTAATAACAGATTGAAAACGAGCCACCATGTCAGGGTATGGGTGTGGACCAACCACAGAGCCAATAATATAATGAGTTGTCTCCGTGTTGTTAATCCAATCTCTGATAGCTTCGTTGGTAGCATCTTTTAAGGTTTTACTTCCCGATAAGGCAGGAACAACTTTTGCGCCTAGTAATTTCATGCGAGCAACATTGGGTGCTTGTCTTTCAATGTCTACCTCGCCCATGTAAATAATGCATTCTAATCCCATTAAGGCACAGGCGGTTGCTGTTGCTACACCATGCTGACCAGCTCCAGTTTCGGCAATGATGCGTTTTTTACCTAAACGTTTGGCTAATAAAATTTGTCCTAAAGCATTATTGATTTTATGTGCTCCCGTATGGTTTAAATCTTCACGCTTTAAAAAAATATTTGTATTGAATTGCGACGATAAATTTTTGGCATGGTACAAAGGTGTTGGTCGCCCAACATAATTTTTGAGTAACTCATCAAATTCCTTTTTAAAAGAATCACTTTCCATAATATGTAAGTAATTATTTTTTAATTCCTCTACATTATTAAATAATATTTCAGGAATATAAGCTCCGCCGTATTCGCCGTAGTAACCATGTTCGTTGACATTGTATTTATTTATCATAAGTTTAATTTTAAAATGAATTGTTTGATGTGTTCTATGTTTTTTAATCCTGGTTCTGTTTCAAATTTGGAGTTAATATCTATTGCTATCAGTTGAGGAATATTTAGCAGTTTAATTTCTTCAATATGATCCTCGCTAATACCTCCGCTTAAAAAGAAGGGAATATGATAATTGTATTTTTTTAATAATTGCCAGTTAAATTGTTTTCCGCTACCGCCATAGTTAGCTGTTGGACTATCAAATAAAAAATAATCCACTACCGATAAATAACTTTCTAGCTGTTTAAAATCAAAATCATTTTGTATTTGAAATGCTTTCATGACCTTAACATGAGGTTTGAGTTCTGCGCATAACTCAGAAGTTTCATCTCCATGTAGCTGAACCATATCTAAATCATAATGAGCAATGCGATTAAAAATGGAATAAATGCTTTCATTAACAAACACACCTGTTTTTTTGATGCGTTTTGGAATGGTTCTTACAAAATCAAAACTTAAATTCTCTCCTACAAAACGCGGTGATTTGTTATAGAATATGAATCCCAAATAATCTATTGGTAATTGCATCAACTCTTCTATATTATACTGGTGTTTTAAACCGCAAACTTTTAATTTCATTTTCATCTTTTTTATTATTGTCAGTTCGAGTGGTTTTTCGCACGCCTCTTTTGCGAAAAACTGTATCGAGAACTTTATCGTTTAACTTCTCGATATGATTCTCCTATTGTCGAATCTACTCGAAGTGACAAATTTTTATTTTCGAGATTCAATTCATTAATAAATTCCTTACAAGCCAAATGCGGGTGAGGCTGTTTCATAAAATGACTGCCAATTAAAAATCCTTGATAACCCACTTTTTTTAATTCCGAGATTGTTTGTGGATTCTCAATGCCACTTTCCGAAATTTTAATCATCTCTTTTGGCAATAAATCTGCCATTAAAAAGGATTGTTTAATGTCGATTTTCATGGTATTCAAATCACGGTTGTTCACACCAACGACATTTACTTTATGATATACTTTAGAAAGTTCATCAGGATGATGTAATTCTAATAATACTTCTAATCCCAATTGATGAGCGAAATCAGTCAACTGAATAATTTCTTCTTTCGTTAAAACGGCGGCAATTAATAAAATAGCATCGGCTCCAATAGATTTTGATTCAATGATTTGATATTCATTAATAATAAAATCTTTACGTAGAATAGGACAGAAGTTATATTTTCTTGCTATACTCAAATCTTCTGAACTTCCACCAAAAAAAGTTTTGTCGGTTAGAATAGATAAAGCGCTTGCTCCTGCTTGCATATAGCCAATGGAAGTTTTCTCAACGCTCAAATATTTATTAATAACTCCAGCCGAAGGCGATTGTTTTTTGAATTCAGCAATGATGCCGCTTTTATCTGGTCGTTGCAAATATGCAGATAAAGAGACCGTTGGTGATTTAAAATAGTTTGTCTGTTTTAATAGTTCAATAGGATATAAAGTCTCGCGTTCTTTAACTTCAATTCTTTTATGCGCTATTATTTTTTCTAAAGTGTTCATATTAATTAGATGTTAGGTTTTTAAATAAGATGTATGTTTTTTTTGACTCGATGGTATCTTTACAGATGTCTATACATTCTGCTATAGACTTGCGAGTATCATAAGCATTCATAGCCAATGCACTGTTTATGATGACTACGTTTTTTTGGGCGCTTGTACATTCGTTCTTCAATACGTTGACGAATATGTTAGCCGCTTCGCTGATCGTTTTTCCTCCAAAGACATCTTCTTGTTTTAATAAGGAGAATCCAAGAGTTTCTGGATCTACGGTTTGTTCAGTTGTTTTTGTAATATATTTAAAAGAAGCCGTTAAACTCACTTCATCATAACCATCTATAGAATGTACTAAACAGTAATTGGCTTTATCTTTTTGTAAAATGTAATTATAAAGCCTAACGACTTCTAATCCATAAACACCAACATATCTGAAATTAATATTTGCAGGGTTTACCAATGGCCCTAATAAATTAAAAAATGTTTTTACCGCTAATTCTTTTCTACTAACAGACACTGTCTTTAATGCTGGATGAAATAACGGCGCGTGCATGAAACAAATATTATACTGATTGAACTCACGATTTAAATCATCGGATGTTGTTTTGAATTCATATCCCAAATGTTTTAAAATATCCGATGAGCCAGAAACAGAAGAAGAACCATAATTGCCGTGCTTGGCTACAGGAATTCCAGCAGTAGCCAAAACTAAAGCCGAGAGCGTAGATATATTAAATGTATCTTTTTCATCGCCACCTGTTCCGCAAACATCAATAGCTTCTCTATCTAGTTTTATAGAAATACAAACGTCTAGTAATGCTTTTCTAAAACCCATTAATTCGTTTACGGTAATTGGTCGGGCAATATAAAATGCCATCATGGCTGCTATTTGCGAAGCATTAAATTTGTTTTCGCAAATATCTTGAAGCAATTGATAAGCTTCGATTTCTGATAAGGAATGTCCATGACATAATAGGTTAAACGATGTTTTCATTTGATTTAAAGTTTAAATTGATTTGAATTTTTTATCAATGCTATATTTTCCTTAAACCTGTCAGTTCGAGCGAAGTCGAGAACCTAAGTGAGAGAACTTTTTGTCTACTTCTCACGCTTCGACTCCACTCAGTGTGACAGAGCAGGAATATTAACTAGGCTTTAAGCCAATTGTGAATCATCATTTCACCGTATTCTGATAAAATCGATTCAGGATGAAATTGCACACCACGTACATCATGTGTACGATGTTTCAAAGCCATGATATTTCCTTGTTCATCCGTTGCAGTAATTTGCAATTCTGTTGGAAGTTGATTGTTATTAATTACCCACGAATGGTATCGTCCAACGGTAAAGGTTTTCGGGCAATCATCAAAAATAATATCTTCTGAGACAATGTTGATTGGAGTCGCAATACCATGAAAGACAGTTTCTAAATTTTTAAGACTTCCTCCGTAGGCTTCACCGATTGCTTGTAAACCTAAGCAAACTCCTAAAATACTTTTTGAAGAACCATATTGGTTTATCAGTTCAGGCATGATGCCAGCATCCTTTGGTAAACCGGGACCAGGAGATAATAAAATCTTATCATAAGCTTTTACTGCATCAATAGAAATTTTATCGTTTCTAATGACATCAAAAGGAATCTCACTTACCTTTTCAATTAAATGAACCAGGTTGTAAGTAAAGCTGTCGTAATTATCAAGTACTAAAAGTTTCATTAGTTTGAGATTGTAATGTTATTAAATTTTTCGGCTTGTTGTATCGCTTTTTTTAAAGCAGATACTTTATTATTTATTTCTTGTAATTCACTTTCTTCGTTGGAGGAAACAACAATTCCTGCTCCAGCTTGGTAATAGAGTGTATTATCTTTACTTAAAAAGGTACGAATCATAATGGCATGGTTTAATTGATTATCATGACTGATAAAGCCAATGCACCCACCATAAAATTCACGAGACTCTGTTTCGTATTGATCAATGAGTTGCAATGCTTTATATTTTGGCGCGCCTGATAATGTTCCTGCGGGGAAAGTTCCTAATAAGACTTCAAAAGGATGAAAGACAGACTTGTTTTTCCCAATGACTTTACTTACCAAATGAATGACATGAGAGTAAAATTGCGTTTGTTTGGATATTTTTAATTCGACTCCTGAGCAATATTTGCTTAAATCATTGCGAGCTAAATCAACCAACATATTATGTTCAGCTACTTCTTTTGGATCGTTTAGTAATTCTTTGGCTTTGATTAAGTCTTGTTCGTCATTGCCTGTTCGTCTGTAAGTGCCTGCAATAGGATGAATTTCGGTAACGTCGTTTTGAATGACTAATTGCGCTTCGGGTGACGAGCCAAAAATTTTATAACTTCCTAAGTCGAAATAAAATAAATAGGGTGACGGATTAATATTTTTTAATGCACGGTACACATTAAACTCATCGCCCACAAAAGACTGAGAAAAACGACGAGATAATACCAATTGAAACACATCACCTTGCTGGCAATGTTCTTTAGCTTTTACCACTAGGCTTTTATAATGTTCGTCCGTTATTGGCGAAGTTGTTTCATTAATCGTAGAAAAAGAAAATTCACTCACTGTTGATAATTGTATTTTCTCTGAAACTTCCTGTAATTGTTGTTTGGCTTTATCTTCCGTGTAATGGTGACTAATAACATGCAGTGTATTGGTTGTGTGATTAAACACTAAAATAATACCGTATACATGATACAACAATTCAGGAATATCTAATCTCTTGTTATTAGCGTTCAATCGAATATCCTCTGCATAATTCACAATATCATAACCGGTGTAGCCAAACAAACCTGCATAACAAAAAGGTAAGCTTTGTGTCTCGTATTTAAATTTATTTTTAAAGTCTATTAAATGTTTTAACAACAGCTCTTTATCAAAGGCAATGGCGGTTTTGGTAGACACTTCATTTATAGTAGTTTTCAAAATACTATTCTTTAAAATAATTGATGCCAAAGGATTTAAACAGATGTAGGAATAATGTCCATCCTTGCTATTGTAATCTGAGCTCTCTAATAGTAACGCATTTTGATATTGATCTCTCAATGCTAAATATAAAGCTACTGGAGTTTTTGTGTCGGCTAGTATTTGATTGATGTGTGTTTGTAGTTTCATGTTGTATTTTTTATAAATGTGATTAAAAACAAAAAGCCCGCTGTATCATGAACAGCGGGCTTTGGGAATGCCTGTAAGTATATAATATCTTAGCCGTTCATGTATTTACATGAAGGCCACCAAGATTTATTTACAGAAATATTTTTCATTTTATGCTACAAATGTAGTATGAGTTTTTTAATTTCCAAATATTTTTTTGAATTTAACATTTAATTTCATGATGAAGTTGTGTAGATGTGATGCCATCACTAATAGAATCGGGCTTTTTATTTTTATACTAATATATATTCTGATAATAATTTTATATTACCCCTAAATGATTCAATTAAAAATATTGTTTGGTATAGTATTTAGCAAATTCAAAATGCGGCCTTTTAAAAGTATTAGGTTAAAAACATATTATTATACAGATTTGTTTTTTGTGGCTCCGGTAGGAATTGAACTTACATCAAAAGTATCGGTTAATAAACTTCACAATTTTATGATGTAATTATTAATCGCTATAAAACTGAAGTGGTATGGCTATAACAACGTTTTTTTAACATCATCACGTATTTGGTGAATAGTTGACTTGGTATGCAGTAATTGCATTTCCATTTTTTATCCTCTTTTGGATAGTATGTGAAAATATTTAAAAAATGAGATGGCTTACTTCAAATATTTCTCGGCTTATCCGATGCCTTTAAAATGCGTTAATCATTCTAAAAATGCATTTATGTATTTTCTAATTGGTTTTTTATTGTAATTATAGAGTTTTGTAATCAAGAAAATAACATTACTTGTAATGATTATTAGAGCCCATGAATAATTTCTATGAACAACCAAAAATATCACAATGGATAGCAGCTATGCTGTTAATGTTATTGTGCTTTTTGCCGGCTCTTTTAATAATAGAGAAAGGATATTCTCAGGCAGTTTTTTATTTATTATTCATAATTTATGTTCCTATTGGGCAATTTGCCTTTACAACGCTTTTTAAACTTATTGGTGTATATAAGTATTATTAACCTATGTATTAGTATTATACTTGGCATTATGCTAGATTTATATTGATATGAAATCAATATTTTTACTGCAAATTTAATACAAATCAATTTTTATAAATAAAAAATAATAATTAATGAAAACCCAAATTAGAGTTAACAGTTTTAATATTTTAACAATTATTGCTTCAATAGTAATGACTTCTTGCCAATTAGGGCGTTTTGTTTTTTACAATTTTGCAGACATAAAGGACTATAAAAAATTTCAGTCAAGATCGTTAACCGCCGACACTTTACCGTTTAATTTTCAAACTACTAATCCAGGTAAATTTCCAAAGGAATTAAACGGAATTCCGTTTGATAAATATCTTCACAATAACAAGACGGTAGCGTTTTTAATTATTAGAAACGATACTATTCAATATGAAAAATATTTCGAAGGTTATGACAAACAAAGTATTGTTCCTTCTTTCTCAATGGCAAAATCTGTTACGTCAATTTTAATTGGTTGTGCAATTGACCAAGGTTTAATAAAATCCGTTGACGAGCCAATCACTAACTATATTCCTGAATTAACAAAAAATGGTTTCAATAAAGTAACTATTAAGCACCTTTTACAAATGACCTCTGGAATTAAGTTTAATGAAAGCTATGTAAATCCTTTCGGAGACGCTGCTTCATTTTATTATGGACTTAATTTAAGAAAAGAAATTAGAAAAATGAAGTTAAAATCAGAACCAGGTAAAAAGTTTGAATATGTGAGTGGCAATACACAACTTTTGGGTTTGGTTTTGGAGCGTTCATTAAAAGGAAAAACGATAACGTCATATTTACAAGAGAAATTATGGTCTCCTCTTGGAATGGAATACGATGCTTCTTGGAGCATTGACAAAAAAGCAGATGGCTTAGAAAAAACGTTTTGTTGCTTAAACGCAAGGGCAAGAGATTTTGCTAAAATTGGCCGGCTTTACTTAAATAATGGTAACTGGAACGGTAAACAAATTATTTCTCAAAATTGGGTGGAAGAGTCAACCAAAGTTGATACTACAAATGGCGGTGTAGTTTTTTATAAATACCAATGGTGGCTTCCAACTGCAGCAAATAATTACTATAAGGAGAATTATAATTTAAAAAATATTAATAAAGAAAAGTTAGAGCTTAGTACTGATAAAGATTTTATGGCTGAAGGAATACTAGGACAGTTTATTTATATAAATCCTACAAAAAAATTGATAATTGTTCGACTTGGAAAAAATGAAGGAAAAGCAGACTGGTGGAACATTTTTACATCAATGGCTAAAGTGTATTGAAGATGACAAGAACGAGTGGCAGTATAGTTTTTTATAATTGCAGGTTCATTTTAATGCCAAGTGAAGTGTTTCTAAACTCTAACATAGGGCCTTTCATTAGATTTAATTTCTAACACGAAGAAATCTGTTTTATTAACTAATTAAATAAATCCATCGATCATCACTAATTTTAAGCGCTCATGTAATGTTATGAATCACGTGTAATTATTTTTTAAATTAGCATACGTGAAAAAAATTACTCATAAACAAGCTTATTATATCTGCCAATTAATTGGATGGTTGGGATTAGTTGCAATTGAAGTAATCAATTATACCTTTTTTATTGTAAGAAAATTTGATATAAAAATCTTTTACGCATTTAGTACATATGCATTAGTTGGATTTATTATTACTCATTTGTTTAGGTATTTTCTTTTAAAAACTAATTTTTTCCATAAAAAGAAGGAAGGCATTTGGTTATTTGCAATAGCTGCAACTTTTATTTTATCCTTATTAATGACCATCATCATTTCAATACCATTCTTTTTAACAAAAGAAGATTTTGTGAAAAACTTTACATTCATTGATATTGGAGGATCAACCATTAATTGGATGAGATACATTGGTGTTTGGATTATCATCTATTTCATGTATAAAATTTTACAAGAGAACAGCACCATTCAAAAAGAGAAACTCGAATTAGAGAATATTGCCAAAACCACTGAACTAGAATTATTAAAAACTCAACTAAATCCTCATTTTTTATTTAATGCATTAAATGCCATTAAAGCATTAGTAATCATCAATCCAGATGAGAGTAGGGATGCGATTGTAAAATTAAGTGAACTTTTACGATTTACTTTACAATACGGAAAAGAAAGATTAATCCCTTTTAATGATGAAATTAAGGAGGTAAAAAAATATCTTGATTTGGAAAAATTAAGATTTGAAAGTAAATTAAATGTAATTTATACTATCAATGATGACACCTTGAGTCAAACAATACCGCCTGCAACTATTTTAACATTGGTTGAAAACTCCATTAAACATGGCATATCTAAACAAATGGAAGATGGAACTATTTTTATAAATAGTTATATAAGGGATAATTTATTTTATGTTGAAATCATAAACCCAGGTAATTATAATAATACAAATCATTCAGGTATAGGTTTAAAGCATATTACGAAACGATTTGATGAAATATACGGAACAGAGTATGATTTTAAAATTGAGCAGAAAAATGATCTTGTAATTGCAACTATACAAACACCTTTATCATGGCAATAAAAACAATATTAATTGATGATGAACCTTTAGCAAATAAGGAATTGCAATTGATGCTTCAAATGTATTCTGAAATAGTGATTATTGATACTGCTATTAATAGCGCGGAAGCTATTAAAAAAATTAATGCTCAAAAACCTGACCTTATATTTTTGGATATTAATTTACCAGGAAAATCAGGATTCGAATTATTAGAAGAATTGGATCAAGCGCCTTACGTTATTTTTGTAACAGCATACGATCAATTTGCCATTAAGGCATTTGAAGTGAATGCACTTGACTATTTATTAAAGCCAATAAATCAATTTAGATTAAATGAAGCTGTTGAAAAAATAAAAAAGCAATTAAATCAAAAAGAACCTATTGAAGCTAAATTAACCATTGAAAAAAGAATCTTTATTAAAGATGGCGAAAATTGCCACTTTGTTCCTTTATCAGAAATTTATTTAATTGAAAGTGTTGGTAATTATGCTCGTATATACTACCAAAGCAGTAAGCCTCTATTACATAAATCTTTAAATTATTTAGAGGAAAAATTACCAGAAAATTATTTCTTCAGAACTGGTCGACAACATATTATCAATATTTCATTTATTAAAAACATCATTCCTTATTTTAATAATTCCTTACAAGTGGAAATGATGGATGGCACCAAAATTGAAATTAGTCAACGCCAATCCGTTAAGTTTAAAGATATTATGGGCGTTTAAATGTTTTCATCATCCAATTGTGTAACTTATAATTTCTTCCTGTTACTTCTACATTAAATCACTAACCATTTTTGTTTTAAAAAATGGTGTTTTTTCTTATCTATTTATTTCATAAAAATGCATTTATCATTTTATATATGCGTTAATGTAATATCTAATGGTCGTTTGAAAGTGTTTTCTGAATTTTGTAGTAATAAAAACTATGCATCATGAAAACAACTATTGATTCAAAGTCAAAAAACTATTTTAAAATTGCTATTATATTTCTGATAGTTTATTATATGCTTAATTCATATAAAGATTTCAAAATGGGTATCGCAGACGGTCTTAGTAACGTAAATCAACACTCAACAAATAAATAATGTCACAACTATTTTGGAAAAAAAACAGCGATAATTCAAGTGCGCTTTATAACGGTACTTTGGATTTAGTGCATATATCAACTCAATCAAATGGTAAATCTATTTTTTCAATTTCTGGCATTGTATACCATATTGAATTAAAAGGTTTTTGGTTACCGCAATATGTAATTACTTCTAATGATATGGTAATTCTTTCTGTTAAACATGATTTTTGGGGTAGTTCAGGAACAATCCATTTTAATGATGGAACAAGTTGCAAATGTAAATATAGTGGAACTGCTAGTCGATCACTAACCTTCTTTAGTAACGAACATGAATTGCTTACCTATCAATTTAGTATAAATAACGGAATAATAAAAATTGAATTAAGAATAGGTACTGAACTTATTGATGCAGATAAGCTTTTAATACTTAGTACACTTGGCTATGTCATGTATTCAAACATGCTGTCGGAAGGAGAAATGAGTGATATTTTAACCATAATTATAAACTAAAGAGTTTAATACTTTAAACAATATGAAAACAATATTTATAAATCTGATTTTAACAGCTATTGTATGTAATAGTTTTGGACAAACCACATTGTCAAAAGAATTGAAAAGAGCTTATTATAATGGATTCGCCGCTAGTCCTTTAAATGATAGTATTGCAAAAGTATATTCTTATCCTAAAACTACTGGGTTAATTATTCAAAGAGTAGTGGAAACTGGTTCTGCCTATACTGCTGGCGTTCAAAAAAATGATATTGTTTATTCGGTAAACGATGTTATTGTAAATCAAATTACAGATTTAAAAAAAGGTGATTTATCAAAATTAAAAGAAAACACAGCAATTACATATCAGGTATGGAGAAACGGCAGCTTTGTTAAGCTATCAGGAAATACGATGGCGAGACCCAAAGAACAGAAGTCAGGAATAAAGTATACATATGGTTCCATTTCATATAAAAACGGATTATTAAGGAGTTTAATTTCTGAACCAGAGCATTCAAACGGAAAATTGCCAGCTGTTTTATTTATTCAAGGATATACATGTTCATCAAACATTGATATTGATGAACGTCATCCTTATAGAAGATTGACCGATGGGCTTTCTGAAAATGGATTTTTAGTAATGCGTATTGACAAACCAGGCTTAGGTGATAATGAAAACACACCAGCCTGTGAGGACATTGATTTTTATGATGAAACTGAAGCGTTTGAAAAAGCTCTATTGAATTTAAAAAGCAATCCAAATGTTGATACAAATAATATATTTATTTGGGGACATAGTTTAGGAGGAATTACAGCGCCCATGTTAACGAGCAAATATCATTGGATAAAAGGAGTCATTGTTTATGGAACTGTTCAAAGATTTTGGGGAGAATATATCATCAATATGACGAGAATTCAAAATATGGGTTTTGGTGTTCCTCCAATTGAAATTGAGAAAAAAATGAGAGATGTTCAGAAAATTGTTTACGAAGTTTATATGCTTAAGAAAACACCTGCGCAGTTACTAAAAGAAAATCCAAATTTGAAATATACATTAGAATCGGAATTTCAATGGTCTGAAAAAGACAATAAAATTTTCACAAGAAGCGTAGCATTTAATCAGAGTTTAGACGCTGTTAATATTACTGAACTCTGGAGTAAAACAGAAAGTAAAGTGATGGCCATATATGGTGAGGCGGACATAGAAGCTTTAAACGACGAAGGAGCTAAGTCAATTATTCATACCGTAAATACTTATCATAAAGATAATGGCACCTATTATTTTTTACCAGAAACAGACCATTCTTTTGCAAAGGTTGGCAGTATTGAAGATGGTTATAAAACCAAAGCCGATCCAAATTACTAT
The DNA here is from genome assembly GCA_044238845.1 of Bacteroidia bacterium. GTDB lineage: Bacteria > Bacteroidota > Bacteroidia > B-17B0 > Aurantibacillaceae > UBA4416. Next base: position 1,983 of record JBIICN010000062.1, on the reverse strand, counting down.
AATATAATGATTGAAAATTTTAATACTAAACTAATTGATGTGTCAGCTAATTGGTTAAATAGTATTATAAAGAATAAGTCGTTTAGTGCATTAAACGAACCCACAAAACCCTCAGATCCTTACAATTGGCAACAACTAAAAACAGAACCATCTGCAGGTAAACAAGATGACATTTGCTTTATTGATCAAAAAAATGGTTGGTATTGCAATGGTCAGGGTAAAATATATCAAACTAAAAATAGTGGAGAAACTTGGCAAAAGATTTACGAAAAGCCTGGAACATTTTTTAGATGTATTGCTTTTATTGATTCATTGAGAGGTTTTGCTGGAAATGTGGGTACAGATTATTTTCCAAATGTACAAGATACTGTGCCATTATATAAAACCATAGATGGTGGTAAATCGTGGACTCCAGTTACCTATAAAGGAGAATATGTAAAAGGTCTTTGCGCAATTGACATAGTTAAAGAGCAATATGTTAATCATGGAAATATAGATTACAAATATCACATCTATGCCGTTGGAAGAGTTGGAACACCGTCTAATATAATGGTTTCGCATGATGATGGTAAATCATTTAGTTCATGGAGTATGAATGCCGATTGTAAAATGTTATTTGATATTAAAATGTTTAATACTAAAGAAGGATTTGTTTGCGCTGCTAGCAGCGAGGATATCACCACATCCAATGCCTTAGTGTTATTTACAAAAGATGGAGGTAAAACTTGGACAAAAAAATACCAGTCAAATAGGTCGTTTGAAACTACTTGGAAAGCAAGTTTCCCTTCCAGAAATGTTGGGTATGTTACTATTCAATCCTATAATCCTGATCCAGCAGTTAAGCAACAACATATTATCAAAACAACGGATGGAGGTGAAACTTGGAATGAACTTGATTTATGTGAAGATGCTAGTGCTAGAGAATTTGGGATTGGGTTTATTAATGAGCAAGTTGGATTTGTAGGTACAATGAATAGTGGATATAAAACATTAGATGGCGGCTTAAGTTGGAAAAAAATAGACTTAGGTAAAGCATGTAATAAAATTAGAATTTATAAATCAGCAGCAGGGGAAACTTATGGTTATTCGATTGGTGTCAGTGTATTTCGATTGACTATTGATAATTAAATCAAATTTAATATATCATACGACAATCATTCTTTAAATTAAGTTTAAGCAAATGCAAAGGGTATAATGAAAACAAATAAAAAGTGGATTCAAAAAACAGATAGAGTTTCTGAATTTTATGAAAATGAAACTGCATTAGCAGCAATAAATCGTAAAACTTTAGAAGCCACGATTAATTTTGAGGTTTATAAAATTAGATCATCTGGTATATTTAGTCAAAAAATAAGTCTTGAAGACTTTAACTCAAAGTCAGTTATAGAAATTAAACCCGAGCATTGGTATTCGCATAGCTATTCTTTTCAATTTAATAATGAAACTTATAAAATCATTGTTCGTAATAATCCTTTGGCTGAAATTTTAATTAAAAAAGGTAACGAAGAGTGTTTAGCATATGGTCTTGATATACTAAATGAAAATAAAAAAATTGCTGTTCGAATAAATGAAAGTAATGAGAAACAACCGTTAGAATTTCATGTTTTGTTATGGTATTTATTTGAACCAGTTGCACGAGAAAATACCATTGATTTTCAATGGTGGATGTGGGGCATTAGTTGATTTAAAGTTTGAGGAGTTTAGTTTTAACTCTCTACGCTTGGTGTCTTTATAATACTTTTTGAATGCCACGGTATTTCCTAAATTATCGTCGATTCCTTGAATAGTTTGGTAAATTCAATCTACTTTAATATTTGTATTAAAGTCATTTCGTGTCATTATTTTTAAATTATTAATTGTAGTCTTCCCCTTTTTTAGTGCCAATCAAAAATAGACTTTTGTTTTTAATTTTTGTTCATTTTCTCTTTTAAAAGTTATTTCCAACTTCAGGTCTTTGGTCTTGTCTAAGGACGACCAAGACCA
>JBIICN010000141.1:0-5384 GCA_044238845.1 Bacteroidia bacterium | reverse complement strand
TAACCGTGCCTTGATGGGATCGAACATGCAACGTCAAGCAGTTCCATTAATGCGTCCAGAAGCACCAATTGTTGGTACTGGTATCGAAGCTCGTGTAGCGGAAGATAGTCGTGTATTAATTAATGCAGAAGGCGAAGGAATTGTTGAGTATGTTGATGCTCGTGAAATCGTAATTCGTTACAACAGAACTAACGACGAGAAATTAGTATCGTTTGAAGGTGATGTTAGAACTTATAAATTAACTAAATTCCAAAAAACTAACCAAAGTACTTGTATGAACTTAAAACCTATCGTTAAGAAAGGTGATAAAGTTGTTAAAGGACAAGTATTATGTGATGGTTATGCAACTGATAATGGTGAATTAGCATTAGGACGTAACTTAAAAGTAGCGTTCATGCCTTGGAAAGGTTATAACTTTGAGGATGCGATCGTAATTTCTGAGCGTATTATTCGTGATGACATCTTTACATCTATTCATATTGATGAGTATTCTTTAGAGGTTCGTGATACAAAACGTGGTATGGAGGAATTAACTCCGGATATCCCTAATGTATCTGAAGAAGCTACTAAAGACTTAGATGAAAAAGGTATTATTCGTGTAGGTGCTGAGGTTAAAGAAGGTGATATCTTAATTGGAAAAATTACTCCAAAAGGTGAAACTGATCCATCTCCAGAAGAAAAATTATTACGTGCTATCTTCGGTGATAAAGCAGGTGATGTGAAAGATGCGTCTTTACGTGTTTCTCCTTCATTAAAAGGTGTGATCGTTGATAAAAAATTATTCTCTCGTGCTATTAAAGATAAAAAGCAAAAAGCGGATGAAAAACCATTAATTGAAAAATTAGATGCAGATCATCACAAAGCAGTTGCTAATATCAAGTATCAATTAATCGAAAAGTTATTTGAACTAGTTAATGGCCGTACATCTCAAGGTGTTCATAATATCTTAGGCGAAGAAGTAATTACAAAAGGAACTAAGTTTACTCAAAAATTATTAGAGAAAGTTGATTACTCTGAAGTTAATCCAGGTAACTGGACAACGGATAAAGATAAAAATGAGCAAATTGAGCGTTTGTTGCACAACTTCATGATTAAGTATAATGACTTCTTAGGTCAATACAAACGTGAGAAATTCCAAATTACTGTTGGTGATGAATTACCAAATGGTATTGTTCAATTAGCTAAGGTTTACATTGCTCAAAAACGTAAGTTAAGAGTAGGTGATAAGATGGCAGGTCGTCATGGTAACAAGGGTATTGTTGCTCGTATCGTAAAAGACGAAGATATGCCATTCTTAGATGATGGAACTCCAGTTGATATCGTATTAAATCCATTAGGTGTACCATCTCGTATGAACATCGGACAGATTTATGAAACAGTATTAGCTTGGGCTGGTAAAGAATTAGGATTAAAATTCTCAACTCCAATTTTCGATGGAGCATCTATGGAACAAATTGATGAATATACTACAAAAGCTGGTGTACCTCAATATGGCCGTACTTACTTAATTGATGGTGGAACTGGTGAGAAATTTGACCAACCAGCTACTGTAGGTATCATTTACATGTTAAAATTAGGACACATGGTTGATGATAAGATGCATGCTCGTTCAATCGGACCATATTCATTAATTACGCAACAACCTTTAGGTGGTAAAGCACAGTTCGGTGGTCAGCGTTTTGGTGAGATGGAGGTTTGGGCACTAGAAGCATACGGTGCAGCTAACGTGTTACAAGAATTGTTAACTATTAAATCGGATGATGTAATGGGTCGTGCAAAAGCGTATGAAGCAATTGTAAAAGGCGAAAACATTCCAGCTCCTGGTATACCAGAGTCGTTTAATGTATTAATGCACGAATTACGTGGATTAGCATTAGATGTAACACTTGACTAAGATAAACTTTAAACACTGGTGGCTGACGCTTGTTGAGCCTGTCGAAACATCGAAGCCACCAGTGAATAAGTAAAAGAATTTTTATTATCACTAAAACCAAAAAGCAAAAAAATGGCTTTAAGAAAAGATAACAAAGTAAAATCAAACTTCTCAAAAATCACTATTAGTTTAGCGTCTCCGGAAACTATTCTACAACGTAGTAGTGGAGAAGTTTTGAAACCAGAAACCATCAATTACCGTACTTACAAACCAGAAAGAGATGGTTTGTTTTGCGAGCGTATTTTTGGGCCAGTTAAAGATTATGAATGTCACTGTGGAAAATACAAGCGTATTCGTTACAAAGGTATTATCTGCGATCGTTGTGGTGTTGAAGTAACTGAGAAAAAAGTTCGTCGTGAGCGTATGGGTCACATTAATTTAGTGGTTCCTGTTGCTCATATTTGGTATTTCCGTTCGTTACCAAACAAAATTGGTTACTTATTAGGATTACCTACAAAAAAATTAGATATGATTATTTACTACGAACGTTATGTAGTAATTAATGCAGGTGTTGCTGCTCAAGGTGGTACACAATATTTAGATTTCTTAACAGAAGAAGAATACTTAAACTTAGTTGACACTTTACCAAAAGAGAATCATTTATTAGACGATACAGATCCTAATAAATTTATCGCTAAGATGGGTGCTGAAGCTCTTCAAGATTTATTATCTCGTTTACAATTAGATGAGTTATCTTATGAGTTACGTCACAAAGCAAATACTGAAACTTCTCAACAACGTAAAAACGAAGCATTAAAACGTTTACAAGTTATTGAAGCTTTCCGTTCAGCTCAAGGTCATATTGAAAATCGTCCTGAGTGGATGATTATCAAAACTGTTCCAGTTATTCCACCAGAATTACGTCCTTTAGTTCCATTGGATGGAGGTCGTTTTGCAACTTCTGATTTAAATGATTTATACCGTCGTGTTATTATCCGTAACAACCGTTTAAAGCGTTTAATTGAAATTAAAGCACCAGACGTTATCTTACGTAATGAGAAACGTATGTTACAAGAATCAGTAGATTCATTATTTGATAACTCTCGTAAATCAAATGCTGTTAAAACTGAATCTAATAGAGCTTTAAAATCATTATCTGATTCATTAAAAGGTAAACAAGGACGTTTCCGTCAAAACTTATTAGGTAAACGTGTTGATTATTCTGCTCGTTCGGTAATTGTTGTAGGACCAGAAATGAAACTACATGAGTGTGGTTTACCTAAAGAAATGGCAGCTGAATTATTCAAACCATTTATCATTCGCAAGATGATTGAGCGTGGTATTGTTAAAACAGTAAAATCAGCTAAAAAAATTGTAGATAAAAAAGAACCAATTGTTTGGGATATTTTAGAAAACGTATTGAAAGGACATCCGGTAATGTTAAACCGTGCCCCAACATTACACAGACTAGGTATTCAAGCATTCCAACCAAAATTAATTGAAGGAAAAGCAATTCAGTTACACCCATTAGTGTGTTCTGCATTCAACGCCGATTTTGATGGTGATCAAATGGCGGTACACGTTCCATTAGGACATGCCGCAGTATTAGAAGCACAAATTTTAATGTTAGCTTCTCATAACATTTTAAATCCATCTAACGGTGCGCCAGTTGCGGTTCCATCTCAGGATATGGTTTTAGGTTTATATTACTTAACTAAATCTAAAAAGAATTTACCTAACGATTTAGTTCGTGGTGAAGGAAAAATTTTCTATAGCGCAGAAGAGGTTAATATCGCTTTAAACGAAAAGAAAATTGACATCCACGCACAAATTAAAATACGTGTTACTAACGCATTAGACGGTGTTAATTTAGTTACGAAAGTAATTGAAACTACTGCTGGTCGTGTTATGTTTAACCAAGTTGTTCCACATGAAGTAGGCTTCATCAACGAATTGTTGACTAAAAAATCGCTTCGTGATATCATCGGAATGGTGGTTAAGAAAACAGGTATGGCTAAAACTGCTAAGTTCTTAGATGATATCAAAGACTTAGGATTTAAAACAGCCTTCAAAGGAGGATTATCATTTAACTTAGGTGATATTGAAACCCCAGATGAGAAATTTAAAATCATTAAAGATGCGCGTGCGCAAGTTGATGAAGTAATGAATAACTACTCAATGGGTTTCATTACAAACAACGAACGTTACAACCAGGTAATTGATATTTGGACACATGCTAACTCAAAAGTTACTAAAAAAGTAATGGATGTATTAAGCACAGATAAGCAAGGTTTCAACTCTGTTTACATGATGCTTGATTCTGGTGCGCGTGGATCTAAAGAACAAATTAAACAGTTATCAGGTATGCGTGGTTTGATGGCTAAACCACAAAAAGCAGGTGATACAACGGCTTCGATTATTGAGAATCCGGTATTATCTAACTTCCGTGAAGGTTTATCTATCTTAGAATACTTTATTTCTACCCACGGTGCTCGTAAAGGTTTAGCGGATACGGCGTTAAAAACAGCGGATGCTGGTTACTTAACGCGTCGTTTAGTTGACGTTGCTCAAGACGTTATTATTAACGAAGAAGATTGTGGTACATTACGTGGTTTAACAGCTATGGCATTGAAAAACAATGACGATATCGTTGAATCATTATCTGATAGAATTTTAGGTCGTATTTCATTAAACGATTTATATCATCCAACAACTGGCGAGTTAATCGTTACTGGTGGACAAATGATTGATGAAGATGTAGCAGCTATTATCGAAAAATCTCCAATCGAATCTGTTGAAATTCGTTCAGTATTAACTTGCGAATCTAAATTAGGTGTTTGTGCTAAATGTTATGGCCGTAACTTATCTAACGGACGTCAAGTTCAATTAGGTGAGGCAGTAGGTGTAATCGCCGCACAATCAATTGGTGAACCAGGTACTCAGTTAACATTACGTACATTCCACGTTGGGGGTACAGCATCTAACACGGCAGCATCTTCTAGCTATGTTGCTAAATACGATGGTATTGCTGAAATTGATGAGTTACGTACTGTTGAGCGTATTAATGCTGACGGAACTAAAGCTAATGTTGTTATTGGTCGTTCTACTGAAGTTCGTATCGTTGATGCAAACACAGGTATTACATTAACTACTGGAAATATTCCTTACGGTTCTCAATTATATATCAAACCTAGCGCGAAAGTGAAAAAAGGAGATATGATTTGTGATTGGGATCCATATAACGCGGTTATCGTTTCTGAATTTGCTGGTGCTGTAGAGTACGAAGGAATTAAAGAAAATGTAACTTATCGTGAAGAATCTGATGAACAAACAGGTTTCCGTGAGAAAGTAATTATTGAAAGTAGAGATAAAACATTATCTCCATTAATTAGAATCATTGACAAAAAAGGCGAGCCTTTAAAAACATATAACTTACCTATTAGTGCACACATTGTTGTGAACGAAGGAGTGAAAGTTGAATTAGGACAAATTTTAGTTAAGATTCCTCGTG
>JBIICN010000061.1:0-18051 GCA_044238845.1 Bacteroidia bacterium | reverse complement strand
TTTAGCCCTTTTACATTAGCGTCATTAACAACAGCTAATCCTTTACCAATCGAATTAGTAAGCTTTAATTGTAGTTACATAAACAGAAATACGAATGGTTTAAATTGGACTACCGCATCCGAGTCTAATAATGATTATTTCGCTATTGAAAGATCCTCAAATGGATTAGAATTTAATCAAATTTCGAAAGTAGATGGCGCAGGTAATAGTTTAACAACATTAAATTATGCTTACAATGATGTTAATCCATTAAATGGACTGTCTTATTATAGATTAAAACAAGTTGATTTTAATGGAAAGTTTAGTTACTCTGAGATATGCTCTATTACTAATAATGGAGATGGAAATGTGTCTTTTTACCCTAATCCTGTAAAAAATAGTTTAACAATAGATTATGATTTTTCTGAAAAGCCAAAATCAAATGTTATTTCTGTAACAGATGTCACTGGTAAATTAGTTTCTGTTTCTTCATCTTTTACCGATTCTAAAGTAACTTTAGATTGTTCGGATTTAGCTGAAGGAATTTATTTCTTAAAAGTATTAATTGGCGATAAAGAAGTGGTTAATAAATTTACTATTCAGAAATAAAAATCAAATAGATTAAATAAAAAAACCTTCAAGTAATCTTGAAGGTTTTTTTATGAGGTTAAATAGAAAATTATTTTCTCTTAATTACTTTATGCGCTGCATTGATGATATCGATGGTATCTAATTTGTATTTTGTCATTAATTCGTCAGGTGTTCCACTTTCTCCAAAGCTATCGTCCACTGCTACAAATTCTTGTGAAGTAGGCGTATGACGAGATAATAATTGAGCTACGCTGTCACCTAAGCCTCCATTCATTTGATGTTCTTCGGCAGTAACGACACATTTAGTTTTTGCAATAGATTTTAAAATGGCTTCGTTATCTAATGGCTTAATTGTATGGATATTAATAATCTCAGCAGAAATTCCTTGTTCAGCTAATTTTTCTCCAGCTTCAATCGCTTTCCAAACTAAATGACCTGTTGCAATAATCGTTACATCAGTTCCTTCGTTTAACATAATCGCTTTGCCAATTTCAAATTTTTGATCAGCTGGTGTAAAGTTAGGAACTGTAGGACGACCAAAACGTAAATATACAGGTCCCTCATAATCTGCGATGGCAATCGTAGCTGCTTTAGTTTGATTATAATCACATGGATTAATCACACACATATGTGGTAACATTTTCATTAATCCAATGTCTTCTAATATTTGGTGAGTCGCTCCATCTTCGCCTAATGTTAAACCAGCATGTGAAGCGCAGATTTTTACATTCTTTCCAGAGTAAGCAACGCTTTGACGAATTTGATCATATACACGGCCAGTACTAAAGTTAGCAAATGTTCCTGTGAAAGGAATTTTTCCACCAATCGTTAAACCAGCAGCAATACCAATCATATTAGCTTCGGCAATTCCCACTTGAAAAAAGCGATCAGGATTTTCTGCTTTAAAAGCATCCATTTTTAATGAGCCAATTAAATCGGCACATAGTGCTACTACATTAGGATTTGTTTGGCCTAAGTGTTGTAAACCTGCTCCAAATCCAGAGCGAGTGTCTTTTTTTTCTGTGTATGTATATTTTTTCATAGTCTGGTTGTTTAATTCAATTTTACATTAGTTGTTACAGCTGATGTAACACTGAATTTTCTTTCAATAGTATTAGTTGTTAGTTTGGCGTTCTCGTATCTAAATTCCATCTTATAATTACCGGGTTGAAGATAAATAATTTCGTTTTGTAAACTCATATTTAAATTGCAAACCCAAGTCATTTTTTTTCCATCATCCGCAAAAATACTTCCGTATCCATTTCCTCCTTTTACTATATAAACATTACCTGAAGTTGGAACTTTAATGGTATTAGTAGTGCTTTGTTGTATTTCTATATCATTTAATTTAATGCGAGGAAGTGTTAGAATCTCTAAATCATATTTCCCAACAATGTATTTATCGGTCTTTCCAAAATCTTGAATATTTAGCGTATTCATTTCCCCTTTTTTTCTTACTACACAAGTAGGGAAATATTTACTTAAAGCGCCGTCTAATTCTAATTTTAAATATCCTTGTGGTGCATCTACTGGAATGACGTTGTGTTTTCCTTTTTCAATGGTAATATTTTTCTTTTCAATTGGAGGAATGGTGTGAACCATTAAATCGTAAGTAATATTAGGACTTAAAACTAATGTGTCAGGATTGCCTCTGTGATTCAACGTATGTAAATAGTTGTATTTAATTTGCTTCGTATTCGAATCATAAAAAGTCATATTAACATCAGTTTCAGTTGGCTTTTTAGTAATGTCTAATAAGTCTACTTGAACCGTTGTTTGAGAAATAGCTTCTGTCAATACTAAATTCAATACATCTTTAAAATTAGCTTCGTTACTCACATCGTAAAATTTTCCCATGCAACCAAACACATCAGCAAATTTTACATCTAAGCCAACACCAATAACAAAAGGTCTTAAGAAGATTCCCTTTTTTTGTAAAGCAGCAGAGACTTCGCATGGTACACCACCACATTCTTCAATACCATCTGTAATTAAAATAATAATGTTACGGCAATTACTACAAGGAGTGAAATCAGCTGCGCTTTCACCTAAAGAGTAGGCGATAGGTGTTGTTCCTAAGGGTTCTAATTTTTGAATACGTTGTTTGATTAATGGCGCCGATTTCGAAGCTGTAGCAAAAGGTACTTCTAACTTAGTGTCTTTGCAGTTACGTTCAGGTTTAATAAAAGTTTGATGTCCGTAGCAACGCAATGCTAATTCTAAATTGGGAATGGTTTTTAAACTATCTAAAAACTCACCCATGATTTTTTTAGCCACCTCAATTTTGATGTTGCTATTCCAAGGAGCATACATGCTGTAGGAATCATCAAATATAAAGAGGATACGGTTAGTGGGTTGCGAGCGAAGATTGACGAACGACGAAGTTAGAATGACTAGTAATAAAAAATATTTATTCGTTAATTTCAATTGAATCAATCGTTATTCTACGTTCGTAATTCGGAGTTTTTATTAATAGTCTCCTAAAGTTTCTTCTAACTGACCTAAAGCTTTCGCTAATTGCTCATCATTAGGTGCAGAACCATGCCATTTGTGTGTTCCCATCATAAAGTCAACACCTGCACCCATTTCAGTTTTCATAATGTTAACGATTGGTTTACCTTTACCAATGAAAGTTTTAGCTTTTGCTAAACCTTCAATCACAGAAGCCATGTCGTTACCTTTTTCAGTTTCAACTACTTGCCAACCAAAAGCTTCAAATTTCGCTTTTAAGTTTCCTAATGATAATACATTTTCAACGTCACCATCAATTTGGCGTCCATTATAGTCAATTGTAGCAATGTAGTTATCTACTTTATTAGCTGAAGCATATAATGCTGCTTCCCAAATTTGTCCTTCTTGCAATTCCCCATCACCATGTAAGCTGTAAATGATAGAATTATCTTTATTTAATTTTTTCGCTAAAGCTGCTCCAATTGCTACACTCATACCTTGTCCTAATGAACCACTAGCAATACGCACGCCTGGTAAATGGTCGTGAGTAGTTGGGTGACCTTGTAAACGTGTATTTAAACGACGAAATGTTTTTAATTCTTCTACTGGAAAATATCCGCAACGTGCTAATACACTGTAATATACAGGGGAAATGTGTCCGTTACTTAAGAAAAATAAATCTTCACCTTTACCATCCATGGTAAAGTTTTTCGGATTGTGATTCATAACGCCGTTATATAAGGCTACTAAAAAATCTGTACAACCTAAAGAACCGCCTGGATGACCTGAGCTAACAGCGTGAACCATACGAACGATGTCGCGGCGAACTTGAGTTGATAGTTTTTGAAGTTGTTGAATATCTGCCATAAGTATTGATTTTGCTGCAAAAATAGCATTTGCTAAGGCTATATAACGTTAATGTTAATAATAATAACAGTATGTTAAAAAATAAAAGCGTTTAGGTTTTTATACACAACAAAAAGAGCCTAATTGTTAAAAACTGCCCAACAATGCTACTATTTATAGCAAAGCTTAGTAATGCATTTTAATATATTTGCAAATTAAATTCGTGAGATAGAGAATTGATGAATTATTGATTTAGTAACTAATTCAATAATTCTTTAACTCACACAATCAAAAATTATATTATATGGCTTTAAAATGTGGAATTGTTGGCTTACCAAATGTTGGAAAATCGACCTTGTTTAATTGTTTAAGTAATGCAAAAGCACAAGCGGCAAATTTTCCGTTTTGTACAATTGAACCAAATGTGGGTGTTATTACCGTTCCAGACGAACGTTTAAATAAATTAGCAGAATTAGTAAAACCTCAAGCATTGCAACCAACTACTGTTGAGATTGTTGATATTGCTGGTTTAGTAAAAGGTGCTAGTAAAGGCGAAGGTTTAGGGAATAAGTTCTTAGCTAATATTCGTGAGTGTAATGCTATTTTACATGTATTGCGTTGTTTTGATGATGATAATATTATTCACGTTGACGGTAACGTTAATCCTGTTCGTGATAAAGAAATTATTGATACAGAATTACAGTTAAAAGATTTAGAAGCAGTGGATGCTAAACTAAAGAAGTTTGAAAAGCAAGCTAAAACTGGTAATGATAAAGATGCCGTTAAAACATACGCAGCTTGTTCGAAATTAAAAGAAACGTTAGAGAGCGGAAAATCTGCTCGTGCTTGTAATTTAGAAGAAAGCGAATTGCCTTTTATTCAAGATTTACATTTATTAACCATTAAACCAGTCATGTATGTGTGTAATGTTGATGAAGCGTCTGCTAAAACTGGTAACAAATATGTGGATGCAGTTAGAGAAGCTATAAAAGGCGAGGGCGCTGAATTATTAGTTATTACAGCGGCTATGGAAAGTGAAATTTCGTCTTTAGAAACCTACGAAGAAAAACAAATGTTCCTAGGCGAAATGGGATTAGATGAACCAGGAGTGAACAAATTAATTAAACAAGCCTATAGCTTATTGAAATTACAAACTTATTTTACGGCAGGTGTTAAAGAAGTTAGAGCTTGGACTATTGAAAAAGGAATGACCGCGCCTCAAGCAGCTGGCGTTATTCATACAGATTTTGAAAAAGGATTTATTAGAGCTGAGGTTATTGGTTATAACGACTATGTAACATATGGTTCTGAAAATGCTTGTAAAGAAGTTGGTAAATTAAGAGTGGAAGGAAAAGAATATGTAGTAGCTGATGGAGATGTAATGCACTTTAGATTTAACGTGTAGTAAAAATCTTGTCAGTTCGAGCGGAGTCGAGAACAAAAGATTTTTATAACGCTTCTCGACTGCGCTCGAAGTGACAGTAAAAATAAATAACAAGAAAACAGAAATAACATGAACAATCACGAAATTGATTACAAATTATTTGGAGAAGAAATGCAATGTGTGGAAATTGAATTAGATCCACAAGAAGCAGTTATTGCTGAACCAGGAAGTTTTATGATGATGACTGACGGGATTCAAATGCAAACATTATTTGGCGATGGTAATGAAACTGGATTTATGAGTAAATTATTTTCTGCTGGTAAACGTTTGTTAACTGGCGAGAATTTATTCATGACAGTTTATACAAATAATTCTCAGCAAAAACGCCAAGTAACTTTCGCTGCACCTTATGCAGGTAAAATTATTCCTTTAGATTTAGATCGTTTAGGTAATAAAGTTATTTGCCAAAAAGATAGTTTTTTATGCGCAGCAAAAGGAGTTTCTGTTGGAATTGAATTTCAAAAGAAATTAGGAACAGGATTATTTGGCGGCGAAGGATTTATTATGCAAAAATTAGAAGGTGATGGTTTTGCTTTTGTGCACAGTGGAGGACACGTTATTGAAAAACATTTACAACCTGGGGAGATTTTAAAAATTGATACAGGTTGTATCGTTGCATTTACAGCAGATGTAAATTATGATATCCAATTTGTAGGAGGAATCAAAAATACATTGTTTGGAGGAGAAGGTGTTTTTTATGCAGTGTTGCGTGGACCAGGTAAAGTATGGATTCAAACTTTACCAATTAGCCGATTGGCTGGACGAATTTTATCGTATGGTTCAGGAAACAGAAAAGAAGAAGGAAGTATTTTAGGCGGATTAGGGAATTTATTAGATGGAGATTAAAAAAGTACGAAGTTAGAAGTCGGATTTAAGAATTGTATTTCTTAAATCTTAAATTTTAAATCTTAAATTAAAAATGGCAAAAGAAATAGCAAGTTATAACGAAGACAGTATTAAATCCCTTGATTGGAAAGAACATATCCGTATGCGTCCTGGGATGTACATTGGTAAGCTTGGAGATGGTTCAGCTTTTGATGATGGTATTTATGTACTCATCAAAGAGGTGATGGATAACTCTATTGATGAGTTTATGATGGGCGCTGGAAAGAAAATTGAAGTAGCTGTAAAAGATGGCGCTGTTTCTATTCGAGATTATGGTCGTGGTATTCCATTAGGAAAAGTGGTTGAGGTTGTTTCTAAAATCAATACAGGTGGTAAATATGATAGCGACGCCTTTAAAAAATCAATTGGATTAAATGGAGTAGGTACTAAAGCGGTAAATGCTTTATCTATTAACTTTAGAGTAACTGCTTTTCGTGATGGCCAATCTAAAACGGCTGATTTTTCTTGTGGTAATTTAGTAAAAGAATCAAAGCTCGAAAAAACAACCGAAGCAAATGGTACTTATGTAGAGTTCAGACCAGATGATACTATCTTTAAAAAATACCATTACGTTCATGAATACATTGATAAGATGTTATGGAACTATGCGTTCTTAAATACAGGCTTAACTCTAACGTTTAATGGACAGATTTATAAATCCGATAATGGTTTAAAAGATTTATTAGAAAAAAATATTACTGGCGAAATTTTATATCCTATCGTTCATTTAAAGGGTGATGATATAGAATTAGCGATGACACATAGTAACGAACACTATTCTGAAGAATATTATTCATACGTAAATGGTCAGTATACAACTCAAGGTGGTACACATCAAGCGGCATTTAGAGAAGCGGTGGTTAAAACGATTCGTGAGTTTTATAAAAAAGATTTTGATCCAGCTGATGTTCGTAAATCAATTATTGCAGCTGTTTCTGTTCGTGTGCAAGAACCAGTGTTTGAATCTCAAACAAAAACAAAATTAGGTTCGCAAGAAGTTGCTCCTGGTGGACAAACGATGCGTTCATTTGTTGGAGATTTTATCAAACAACAGTTAGATAATTACTTACATAAAAATCCAGAAACAGCCAAAGCGATTGAAGCTAAGATTGTTGCTAATGAGAGAGAGCGTAAGGAATTATCTGGTATTCAAAAGTTAGCACGCGAGCGCGCTAAAAAATCGAATCTTCACAATAAAAAATTACGTGATTGTAGAGTGCATTTAGATGAAGTGAAAAATGCCCGCGCGCACGAAACAACTTTATTTATTTGCGAGGGTGATTCGGCAAGTGGCTCTATTACTAAAACACGTGATGTAAATACTCAAGCTGTATTTAGTTTAAAAGGAAAGCCATTAAACTCTTTTGGATTAGGTAAAAAAATAGTTTACGAAAACGAAGAGTTTAACTTATTACAAGCTGCTTTAAATATTGAAGATAGCTTAGAAGATTTGAGATATAACAACGTAGTCATTGCTACCGATGCCGATGTGGATGGAATGCATATCCGTTTGTTATTATTAACCTTCTTTTTACAGTTCTTTCCTGATTTAGTAAAAAACGGACACGTCTATATTTTACAAACACCTTTATTTCGTGTACGTAATAAAAAAGAAACCGCTTACTGTTATAGCGATGAAGAGCGTAAAGCGGCTATTGCAAAATTAGGGCCTAAGCCAGAGATTACTCGATTTAAGGGATTAGGTGAAATTTCGCCAGATGAGTTTAAACACTTTATCGGAAAAGATATTCGTTTAGAGCCTGTGTTATTAGATCAACAAGCATCTATCCAACAATTATTAAGTTACTATATGGGTAAAAACACTCAAGATAGACAAGAGTTTATTATTGATAATTTGCGTGTTGAGGTTGACGCAGAAGAAGAGTTATTAAAATAAGTTAAAAAAGTTTTATTTTAATTTTAGGAACAGTATTTGAAAGACGATTACAGATAACAATAAATTATATAAACCAAAACAAAAATCAAATGAAAACAATTAAATTATTAGCGATACCTGCATTTGCATTATTGGTAATTACTGGATGTAAATCAAAGAAAGCTGTATCAGTTGCTAAACAAGAAGGATTAATAGAGATTTCCACTCCTTTTGATTCAAAAGAATATAGAAGTGATGAAGAGCATTTCCGTTCAAAACAATCTGGTAAATCACCTGATTTAGCAACTGCAAAAAAGATTGCCTATCAAAATGCAAGAGCAGAAATGGCATCAAATATTAATGCTATTGTAAAAAGAGTAACTGATCAATATACAAACCAAAGAAATGTTGGTAATACTCAAGAATTTGAAAATAAATTCGAAGAATTATCAAGAGAAGTAGTTAATCTAGAAATGTCTAATGTAAAAGAATTAGGACAAAAAACATTTCAAGACCCTTCTGATAAAGCTTATATAGTTTGGATTGCATTAGAAGCAAATAAAAAAAGTGTGTTCGATAAAATCGATGCTAAAATTTCAAATGATGGCAAATTGAAATTAGATTATGATAAACAAAAATTTCAACAAGTTTTTGATGCTGAAATGAAAAAAATGGCAGAAGAAGGACGATAAAATCACCAGTTAATAAAGAGCATCTGAAAGGGTGCTCTTTAATTTTTACTAAATGACTAAATTTCTAATTAACATAATTTTATTAATATTTTTTTGTGTCTTTGTATCATGCACAGGCTCTAAGAAATATTTTAAAGCAGCCGAAAAATTAGAAGAACAGGGTTTAGTGAGTGATGCTGCCGAATATTATTACGTTTCGCTTGATCGTAAAAGAAATAATACGGATGCAAGAATAAAATTAAAAGAGGTTGGACAAAAGTATGTTAATTCACTAGCGTCTAGTTTTTTTAGAGAATACAACACACAACAGTACGAAAAATCCATTGAAACATTTGAGCAATTAAAAACCTTTACAAACAAAACATCATTGCTAAATGTTGATTTAAATTATCCGCAATCGTATCAAGATGATTATAATAAAGCACTTGCTTATTACTTAAATAAAAATTATCAAGAAGCCTCTAATCTCATTAATCAAAATAATTTTGATTTAGCGCTTAAATTTATCACAAAAATAAAAAAGTACGATTCAAATTATAGAAAAATAAAAGAATTTGAGTTAACTGCTACCTGCGAACCATTGTATTTAATGGCTGTAAAAGATTTAGAGTCCAAAAACTATGCTAATGCACAAATTCATTTAAATTCTATAAATCTTATTTCGTCATCATACAAAGATGCTAAAGAATTATTAGAATTGACAACAGATCTTTTGAAAAAAAGTTTTATTATTTTTCAACCACAAAATTCATCAGAAAAAGAAATTGAAGAAAATTTACTTAATAGCTTTATTGAATTGTCGTATCAATATTCAAATAAAATAAAGTTAATTAATAATTCTCCATTTTTATTTATGCCTGGAGCAGGCGACATATCTAATGCTGGGAATATTGATTTAATCCAAGCCATTAGAAAAGCAACTGGAGCAGATTATTTTTATGTTTACGATGTTAGTAATAAAAAAGAAGTTGAAACTCCGCCAACAAAAGTATCTTCAATTTGCTATGAAAAATTTACAGTAAAAAAAGATACCTTATTTGTTACTGAGTATAAACCTATGACATATAATCAAGTGAAAGCTAAGCGAACTTATTCGTATGATTTTAAATATAAAGTAATTGATGCGTTAACACACCAAGTACTAAGTGCTCGAAATGAAAATAATATGACAAGCGATAATATTGATTACTATGAATTTGTGAAACTAGCTAGAAATATTACTGGCGGATATACTCCTAGTTATATAGTAAGCAACTACTTTCCATACAATCCATTATTAACAAATCCTGTCAATCAATATAATCCATCAGCTTGGCGAGCGGGATTTAGTAACAGAAAAGAATTGAAGTCGTTTTCTAGTTTAAAAAATGAAACCGATAAAAAGGTAATAAGTTTATTTACAAATACATTATTATCTTTTACCTCTAAATAATGAAAAATACATTTACATATTTATTTATTATTTGTTTACTGCTAGTAAACTTTCCCCTTATTTCTCAAAACGAATCGGCGGCCTTAGCTCCTAGTTGGGTTTCTAAACGTCCAGTTAATAGTTCTAAATTTATTGGAATAGGAGTAGCTGATAAAAGTTCAGGAAACAATTATCAAGGCGAAGCAAAAAAGAACGCATTATTTGATTTGTCCTCTGAAATTAAAGTTGATATTTCTTCTAACTCTATTTTATATACTGTTCAAAATAATAATCAGTTTAATGAAAACTTTAATTCCTTAATTAAGTTAAGTAATACTGATAACATAGAAGGGTATAAATTAGTGGATGCATACGAAAACGAAAAACAATATTGGTTGTATTATGAATTGGATAAGCTAGACTACGAAAATCAAAAAGCTAAGAAAAAACAACTAACAATAGCTAAGGCGGTCAATTTAATTAATGTTTCTTTTAATGATGAAAAGCTCGGTAATTTTACAGGTAGTTTAAAAAAAAGAATACAAGCATTTGGAATATTAAGTCCGTATTTAAATGAAGAGTTGTCTTTTGAAACAACTAATAATGTGAAAAATATTTTCGAATTATCTAATTCAATTCAAAAACAATTACAATCCATCAGTGTCGTTAACAATAAGATTAATCAGGTTATCAAGCCTTGTCAACCAAACTATAAGCCAGTTTCTTATAAGTTGGTTTTAAAAAATAAAAACCCTCTGATTGATTTCCCTTTTATTGTAAAATCAGACAATGAAAATGTTAGAATTAATGAAGAATCTTCTAGTAATTCCTCAGGTGATATTGAAGTTAAAATTAAGTATGTAAAACCTTTAAATCAAGAGATTTATTTTACATTAAACCCAGATATAGATAAATTGATGAATGGCGATAGCGTTAGTAAATCTTCTATCATTTTATTAAAACAATTTATTGAAACACCTCAATTAAAGGCATTCGCAAATGTTTCTCCAATTTCGATATTTATTAGTTGTGTAGAGAAGAATTTTGCAAATTTGAATGATCAAAAGATTATTGAACCTTTGGTTTTGAGTAAGTTTATGGGTGAGGAAATAAGGATTGTGGAATTATTAGAAAGTTCAGATTTTGTGATAGATATTAATGCAACAACTTTTAAAGATGTGA
The DNA here is from genome assembly GCA_044238845.1 of Bacteroidia bacterium. GTDB lineage: Bacteria > Bacteroidota > Bacteroidia > B-17B0 > Aurantibacillaceae > UBA4416. Next base: position 6,694 of record JBIICN010000061.1, on the reverse strand, counting down.
GTTCGGATATATTAAAAGATAATTACGGGATACAATTATCCTATTTAAAAATAAAATTAAGTTTAAGGAATACGGTGACTAAGGAATTGATTTATAACTCAGAAATATCTGATGTTTATGGATATGGTAATTCCATAGAAACTGCTGGCTTAAATGCATTTCAATCGGATAAATTAAAAACTAAGTTAAATGAAAGTTTGTTTTTTTTGAAGAGGAAATTAGTTGTTTATTAGATAGAGATCATCTTTTATATATATCAAATGGTTTTGTTTATATAAAAGGATTTTTAGAGCTATTTTAATAACTAACTAATTATGAGTAAATGTATATTTGTGAGCTGAAAATTTAAATAAAGGATTTTTTTAATAAAATGGAAGAAAATATAAATAACGAACACAACGAATTAGGAACTGTAAAACATGTTTCGGGCATGTTTAAAACCTGGTTTATTGATTATGCCTCCTATGTAATATTAGAGCGTGCTGTGCCAGCCATGGAAGATGGTTTAAAGCCAGTACAGCGTCGTATTTTACATAGTATGTGGGAGCTTGAAGATGGACGCTACAATAAAGTAGCTAATTTAATTGGTAATACCATGAAATATCACCCACATGGTGATGCAAGTATTGGTGACGCTTTAGTAGCTATTGGACAGAAAGACTTGCTTATTGATATGCAAGGAAACTGGGGTAATATTTTAACAGGTGATAGTGCTGCGGCTCCACGTTATATTGAAGCACGTTTATCTAAATTAGGACAAGAAATTATTTTTAATCCTAAAACTACCAATTGGGGAATGAGTTACGATGGTCGTAATAAAGAGCCAATTACCTTACCAGTTAAATTTCCTTTAGTATTAGCACATGGTGTAGAAGGTATTGCTGTTGGTTTAGCAACAAAAATTTTACCTCATAATTTCAATGAATTAATAGATGCGTCTATTCAAATTTTAAGAGGAAGAAAAGCGGTTATATTTCCAGATTTTGTAACTGGTGGAATTGCCGATTTTAGTGACTACAAAGATGGATTACGTGGAGGTAAGATTAAAATTAGAGCGCGTGTTAAAGAATTAAATTCTAAAACATTAATTATTTCCGAAATTCCTTTTGGTACAACTACAGGAACTTTAATTGATTCGATTATTGCGGCTAATGATAAAGGGAAAATTAAGATTAAAAAAGTAGAAGACAATACGTCTGAAAATGTTGAAATTTTAATTCATTTACAACCTGGTATTTCACCTGATAAAACCATTGATGCGTTATATGCATTCACTAATTGTGAATTAAGTATTTCGCCAAATGCTTGTATCATTGAAGACAAGAAACCTCGTTTTGTTGGTGTGAGCGAAATTTTAAAAATTTCTACTCAACAAACCTTAGCTTTATTAAAACGTGAATTAGAAATTGAATTAAGCGAGCTTCAAGAAAAATGGCATTTCTCTTCTTTAGAAAAATTATTTATTAAAGAAGAAATGTATATCGACTTTAAGAAATATTCTACTAGAGAAACATTATATGAATATTTATATGAGCGCTTTAAACCACACCGTAAAAAATTAATCAGAGAAATTACGGATGAGGATTTACAACGTTTAACTCAAATCCCAATGATTCGTATCACACGTTTCGACAGTATTAAAGCTGAGGAGCACATGAAAGAATTAGATGCTAAAATTGAAACTGTAAAAGGTCATTTAGCAAATTTAGTAGATTATGCAGTTGAGTACTTTAAAAATTTAAAGAAAAAATACGGAGCGGGAAGAGAGCGTAAAACAGAAACGAAAGAGTTAGAAACTATTGTTGCTACTGAAGTAATTATGGCTAACGAAAAGTTATATGTAAATCGTGCTGAAGGTTTTGCAGGTAAGAGTTTGAAAAAAGATGAGTTTGTTTGCGATTGCTCAGACTTAGATGATATCATTGCTTTTACAAAAGATGGTAAGATGAAAGTGTTTAAAGTTTCTGATAAAGTATTTATTGGTAAAGACATTATCTACATTGCTATCTTTAAGAAAAATGATGAGCGTACCACGTATAATATGATTTATACTGATGGACCAAAAGGAGTCACTTTTATTAAGCGTTTTAATGTAACGGGTGTTACTCGTGAAAAAGAATATGACTTGACTAAAGGCACAGCTAATTCTGCAGTTCATTGGTTTACAATCAATCCAAATGGCGAAGCCGAAAAAGTGCAAGTGATTTTAAAACCAGTAGCAGGTCTTCGTAAGTTTGAGTTAGATATTGATTTTGCTGATATTCCAGTTAAAGGAAGAGCTTCAACAGGAAATATTGTAACGAAGTATGCGATTAAAAAAGTATTATTAAAAACAAAAGGTACTTCAACTTTAGCCGCAGAAGACTATTGGTTTAATGATGCCGTTCATCGTTTAAACAGAGATAGTAAAGGAACCTATTTAGGGAAGTTTGCAGGTGATGATAAAATTGTTACGGTTACCAGTAAAGGATTCTATAAATTATATACATACGATGTCTTAAATCACTTTGATGAAGATATTATCTTAATTGAAAAATTTTATCCTGAGTTAGTATTATCTTGTATTTATTATGATGGGGAAAGTAAATCATATATTACAAAACGCTTTACTCCTGAAAATACAACGACTAAAACATTAATCATTACGGAGAACGAAAACTCTCGAATGGAATTAATCACTTCACAAATATTACCAGTAGTTGATATTAAATTCAATAAAGAAAAAGATAAAGTAATTCCTGATGAGGCAGTTAATTTAGTGGAGTTTGCTCCGATGGTGAGTATGAAAGCCAAAGGAAAAAAACTAACGTCTTATAAAGTGAAAGAAATTAATTTACGTATTTCCGAAGAAATTATTTTAGATGATTATGATTCGGAAGATCAACAAATTGGAGACAATGGAATGTCACCAATGGAATTGCATCGAAGAGCAATGGCCAAGTTAGATAGTAATAACTTTAAAGGAAAAGACGGACAAATTAATTTTGAGTTTTAATTCAAATTTAAATACTGCCAGAGTATTATACTCTGGCAGTATTTTTTATATAGTAGGTGAATAAAAAAGGAATCATAGCAGGAATAATTTTAAGTGTAAATTTTATTTACGCTCAGGATGATGAATATTTTAGGCTGATTAAAAAAGCGGATTCATTATATAATATTAAGAATTATAAAAAAGCTGCCGTCACCTATTCCAAAGCTTTTGAAGCTAATGGATGGAAAGGAACATCAAACCATCGTTATAATTCATCTTGTTCTTGGGCAATGGCAAATGTGCCAGACAGCGCTTTTTTTAATTTAGAGAGAATTGCACGGCTCCTAAAGTTTAAAAATTATGATCATATTATTAAGGATAGTGATTTGGTTAGTTTACACTCAGATAAGAGATGGTTACCACTAGTTGAATTAGTTAAACAAAATCGAGATAGCGCTGAAGCTAAATTTAATAAGCCTTTAACCAATCAGTTGATTAAAATATATAATGACGACCAAGGGGAAAGATATAAAATTGAGGGAGTTCAAAAAGAATTTGGGATAGATTCTAAAGAATTAAAAGCTCTATGGAATGTCATCGATTATAAAGATTCAGTTAATTTAAGTGCAGTAAAAATAATTCTTGATACTTACGGATGGGTTGGAAGTGATGTTGTTGGTGAAATAGGAAATTTAACTTTGTTTTTGGTTATCCAGCATGCTGATTTGAAAACACAAGAAAAATATTTACCTATGATGAAAGATGCCGTTAATAGGCATAAAGCAAGTGGAAGTGATTTGGCATTATTGGAAGATAGAATTGAAATTAGAAATGGAAGAAAGCAAATATATGGAAGTCAAATAGGCACTTTTCCTAATACTTTGAATTATTATGTTTCTCCATTGATTGATCCAGATAATGTCAATAAAAGACGTGCTAGCGTTGGCTTAGGAACTTTAGAAGAATATGTAAAAAATTGGGGTATGATTTGGGACCCTGAGCAATACAAAAAAGAATTACCCAAAATCGAAGAAGCACAAAAAAAATATTAATAATGTTTCTATACAATCTTGGTATATATGCTTTTCAGATTGGATTAAAATTGACTTCGCCATTTAATCCTAAAGCAAAGCTGTGGGTTGAAGGAAGGAAAAATTGGGAAGAGAATTTAAAATCAAAAGTAACAAGTTTACAATTAGAACAAGCGGTTTGGTTTCATTGCGCGTCTTTAGGCGAATTTGAACAAGGACGACCAGTCATCGAAAAATTAAAAAAAGAGTATCCGCAGCAAAAAGTGGTATTAACTTTTTTTTCTCCTTCGGGTTATGAAATTCAAAAAGATTATCCTTATGCAGATTTAGTGACGTATTTACCTGTAGATACTGCTAGTAATGCGCTTAATTTTTTGTCCATATTAAAACCAAAGTTAGCCATATTTGTGAAGTACGAATTTTGGTTGAACTACTTATTTGAATTACACAAAAAGCGCATTCCTACGTTTTTAATTTCAACGGTGATTAAAAAACATCAATCGTTTTTTAAATGGTATGGAGGTAATTTTCGAAAGGCCTTAAAAACCTATGAAACTATTTATACACAAGATGTTCATTCAATTAAGTTATTGCGTGTTTTAAAAGTGAGTACGGGTGTTTTGACTGGAGATACTAGATTTGACAGGGTTTTGCAAATTTGTTCTGCTCCAAAGCAAATAAAAGAAATTGATGATTTCGCCAAAGATTCGTTTGTAATTGTGGCAGGAAGTTCTTGGCAAAAAGATGAGGATTATTTAATCGAATCTTATGCTGCTTTAAAAGAAAAACACCCTCAACTTAAATTAATTATTGCACCTCACGAAATTGATAAAAAAAACATTGATCGTTTAAGTAATTTATTAATTAAAAATAAATTGAGTTTCCATTTATTTTCTGATAATCCCCCAGCTTACACAGATTCGATTTTAGTAGTGAATGCCATAGGTTTTTTATCGTCTATTTATCAGTATGGGACAGTTGCCATGATTGGCGGAGGTTTTACGAATGGTATTCATAATATTTTAGAACCAACAGTATACGGGTTACCAGTTTTATTTGGACCAAACTATCACAAATTTAATGAAGCTTTTGAAGTGATTGATTTAAATGTGGGCTTTGTGGTGAACGACGCTTCTGAATTAACTAAACAGTTAAGTGTGTTAATTGAAGACAAAAATGTATTAGCTGAATCTTCTCGTTTAGCAAAAAACTATGTGCTTAAAAACTCCGGAGCCACCAACAAAATTGTTGATGGCTTGAGAGAGTTTTTGTAATTCAAATCGTCATTGCGAGGCACGAAGCAATCTTATTTATTATAATAATGAGACGACGTCGCTAACGCTCGTAATGACGTAATTAATTACTTCGTTTTCAAAGCCGTCATCACAGGCCTAAAGCCAATTAATGGAGAAGCGTTAATTTCATTAGGATATTCATCATCGGCATCGATCTCTAAAAAGTAATCGCAACTAAACCAACTGCCACCTTTGGTTCCAGTTTTTAAATATTTATTATTTATTTTATCGTAAGTATAAACCATTTCCGAAACATTACCGGCCATACAATATAAGCCATAATTATTTGGAGCATATGATTTTCCATAAACCGTATGAAAGCCTCCATCAGCTATATATCCTGGATTTTCCTCTTTATTTTCCAGATTTGTAATTTCTTTTTTTGGAATGTATAAATTCATAATACTATCATATCGACATTGTTCTTTTGAATAACACATATAATTTACAGTATATTTACCTTTAGTATCTTTTAATGTTGTTAAGCCATTCGCATATATACTTTTCATATCATATTGTTTGGCTGCACAAGCCCATTCAATATCAACAGGAATTCTTAAATCATTGATTAAAGGTTTGTTATTAGCTTTTAAATAATTGTTAGTTTCAATTGTAAGCCATAAACAATATAATTCAGCTCCTTTACGAGAAATATTGACTACGGGATAATCATCATAGGCTGGATGAGAAAAATATAAATTGGTCATAGGTTCATTAAAACTCCACGGAAATTTCTTCATCCACATTTCCTGATTAGGTTTGGCCATTAAATAGTCGGCAGGTCTGTTTTGAATTAATAAATCCATTAAAAATGTTTTGTATTCTATATTACTTACTTCAGTTGTTTGCATATAAAATGCCTGAACAGAGAACGTGTCTTTTTTGTACAAAAATGAACCCATGGGAATGAAAGCATATTTATCATTATTTTTTTTGATAAGATCATCAATCATTTTTTTCTTCTGTTTAGTTATGATTTTTATTTCATCTGTGGTTAATGTTGTTAATCCAGTTTTTTCATCATCTCGTATCATTGAGCCTAAATAATGCACTGACTTAAGTTTGAAAACCGGTCTAAAACCGGTCATTGGATTTGCTTTAATAGTTCCTTCAAGATATTCATGGTTGAAAATTTTACATTGTTCAAAATCACTGTTCCAGCTTCCTCCTTTAGTAATTATTGTTTTTGTTTTAGTAGTATATACCATTTCGGCTACATTTCCAATCATACAGTAAATTCCATTGTCATTTGGATTGTATGAATAAGCTTTTGTTGTCATCATTGAATCTCCTAACATATATTCTGCAGAAGCATAGGCGTTTAAATTTTTAGCCGAACATTTTATATGGTGATTTGGTCTTAATTTCTCACTTTGTTTTTGGATACAAAAATT